>NZ_PDYW01000007.1:0-165581 GCF_002743245.1 Sporosarcina sp. P26b | reverse complement strand
AGTTTTCAAGGTTCATAAGGTTGGTCTCTCGTAAGAGGCAACTTTCTAATACTAACATCTCATTGTTTCGTTGTCAACACTTTCACTTAAAATGTTTTTCTTTATTAAGTTTGATGTTTTCGCAACTGCTTAATGCGACGCTTATAAATATACCACCCTATTTAAAAGAATGCAAGTCTATTTATTGTTTTTTATAAAATAATTAGTAATCCCCTTACTGTTGCGATAAAAGCACTCCTAATATATACATAAGGCTACTCTTATACAAACTTACAAGCGAAATATTAAACTGAAGTAATTCACCTACTATTCCTAAACGTTAAACTTAATGCCGTACATTTTGCTTTACTATTAATCTCCATTTACTAATTCTACAGCGATTGTACAATTTTCAGCAAAATAGGAATTTAAGTTTCTTCTATTAGAACGGACTTTATTAGCTAACCCTTTAGATGTATCCACCATAGAGTTTCTATTAGTGCCCTCAAAATAATAATTTCGTCCATAAAAAAATCTGCACGGCTTGGACAGCCGTGCAGATCATCACCTAATTTATTTACTTTCTTTGATTTCCGGACTGCCATCAGGTCTTTCTTTGAAACGAAGTAAGTCCCCATTGATGATCGTATCTGAATAGTTTAATTCAGTATTGGCACGCTCGATATATGGCTCACACTGCGATTCATCTAATGATGGTTCTCCTGTTTCGATGTCATAGCAAACTTCTTGCGCGTAAATATTCTTATCTGTAACTAGGCGTCCGTCACGGAAGATGACGAATGGTTCATGATCTGGTGAGAATAGATCGGAACCGAATTGCATATCTGCTTTTGTATCAATGCCTAGTAAATGAAGAATCGTCGGACGTAGGTCTACCTGTCCACCAAGCTCGTGCATTTCTTTACCTTCGCCAGAACCTGGCATATGGATAAACAATGGAACCTTTTGAAGCTCTGCGTTGTCAAATGGCGTAATCTCTTTATCCATATACATACCCATTGCTTTATTATGATTTTCTGAAATACCATAATGGTCTCCGTACATTATAATGATTGAATCATCATACAAACCACTTTCTTTCAAGTCATCAAAGAATTCTTTTACTGCTTCGTCCATATAACGAACCGTCTGGAAATACTTGTTCAATGTGTTCGAATTCGATGTATATTCAGGAATTAATTTATCCTGTTCATCTAAATCGAATGGGTGGTGGTTGGTTAGTGTAATCATTCGTGTAGCAAACGGTTGCTTTATATCTTTCATCAAATCAACTGACTGATGGAAGTATGGAATATCTTTCATTCCCCAGTTCACCGCTTCGTCTTCGCCGATTGTATAGCTATCTACATCATAGAACTTCTGAACATCGAGTGCTTTGTACATAATGTCACGGTTCCAGAAACTCTTGCTGTTAGCGTGCATAACACTTGTAGCGTAGCCATTCTCTCCTAATCGTTCAGAAAGCGAGTTATATGTGTTACCACTATGCGTAAAGAAGACCGCACTACCGTTACGTCCATATAGCGAGTTTTCTACTATAAACTCAGAGTCGGAAGTTTTTCCTAATCCTGTTTGTTGATAGAAGTTATCGAAGTAAAATGTATCTTTGTCTTTTGTTAATTGATTCAAGAATGGCGTGATTTCATGTCCATCCATATCATTATTGATGACAAAGTTCTGTAATGATTCAAGCGAAACAATAATTACGTTTTTGCCTTTAGCAGAACCGAACATCTTTGGATCCGGTTGTGCGTGGTTGGCTTTTACGTAGTTTTCAATTTCCGTCAATTCCGTACCATCTGCGAATGTACGCTGTGCGTGGGATTTGGATTGAACGAATAAATCATATAGGTGGTAGTTATACGTTCCAATATTCTTAACAAGTAATTCACGATCAAAACTTCTCGTCAACAACTGCGGGCGTTGCGCTTCTGCAAGCGCTAAGTTAAACATCATTAACGTAGCAGCCGCTGCGAAGTACACTTTACGTCCCATTTTACGGTTTGACTCTTGAATTGGCCCCTGCTTAGAAAAACGAATAGCCAATAAAATAATCACTGCGTCAGAGAAAAAGAATAGATCTAGGAAACGTAGATTTTCCGTGATTGAAGAACTTAAATCTGCAAAGTTACTTGTCTGGAACAATAGAGGCAGTGTAATAAAGTCTGTAAAGAAACGATAAAACACAGCATTGGCGAACATGATAAATGAAGTTATTAAACTTACCGTTAAAATATACCGATTACGCGTTTTAGTCTTTTTAATAAATAAAGCTACCCCGTAAATAAACATTAGAAATGCCAGAGGGTTAATTAATAGGATAAATTGTTGCATAGCATTATCGATTTTCATATTAAAACTGGTGAAATACCCGATATAGGTAGTCAACCAAGTTGCGATTACTGCGATAATGAGTACGGAATGCTTAGGCCATGAAAATTTTCTCATTCCATCTCTTCCTTTCGTTTCGTATAGATAGTGCTTTTTTAGTCATCATATATTAGACGTTTGATTGCGTGAATAGTTTCACATGAGATGAGGAATGAGTAGTTAGAATACTATCAGCTACTAAATCAACTCGTTTGTTCCCTTCTCAAAACAAGCAATGCTTGAATATATGTTTGCTGGTCAATAAATTGACGGTCATACAGTTCTTTGACTTCCGACTCCATCACTAAGCTGTCTTGCATTTTATTGCCTGTATAGATGATTACTCCAAAACGTTTTAGTAGTTTCATCACGTCATAAAACTCATTCATTCTTTTCACGTGCTTTCTGACAATCTATAATATGTTCTTCCGTATATATATAGGACACAGGAATATCATGTGCCTCTATATCTATATTATCGCGGATTTGGCAATCAAATGCCAGTGATATAGTTTCAAATGGAAAATTTATCAAATATCGATCGTAGTAACCGCCACCAAATCCAATGCGGTAACCAGTCTCTGAATAAACAACTCCGGGTACGATTTGCAAGTCTATTTCTTCCGGTTTTACAGATTCCGTCAATTCGATTTTCGGTTCTTTTAAATCCATATAGACTACTTCTGTCTGGTCAAATGAATCAATCAAACGAAAATCCATTTCTCTTGTTGAAGCAATACAACGTGGAATCGCAATTCGTTTTCCAGCTTGCCAAGCGATTTCTATCAAATGATGCGTATCCACTTCCGGAAATCTTGATAACGTGATCCCGATTGTCTCTGCATACTTAAATTCATCCGAAGCAAGAACTTTTTCTACTATACTAGCTGATTTCCGTTCGTGATCAGATGGAGTTAATTGATGTAATTGCTGTATAACCTGTTTTCGAAGTTTCTGCTTTTCCACTGTACTACCTCCCGTAAGAAAAAAACCAAAACCGAAGCAGGTTTTGGTTTTACTAGTTATTTTGTTTCACGGTGCAAAGTTTGCTTTTTTTCACGTGAGCAATATTTCATCATTTCAATACGTTCTGGATTGTTACGCTTGTTTTTCTTAGTAATATAATTACGCTCTGCACATTCTGTACAAGCGAGTGTTACGTTTACGCGCATTACTGTCCCTCCCACTCAATAGCTATAGATATAAGTAAAACATGAGCATGATCTATACGACTAATATATTGTACCATAGATTTACACTTTGTACAGCAGAAAGTTTCAAATATCATTCATCATTCGCTTATGGTATTATGAAGGAAACTCTAGTTATTTTGGAGGGAAAAGTATGGATATCCCCTTAATTTTACTCATAATTGGTGTATTGGCTGTCATTGCTTCCTTTTTTGTTGGCAATAGAAGACACGCGATGAATGATGAGCTGGAAAATGTTTCGATTAGTCTCCATCAAGAAACGAGTAATCTTAAAAAAAGAGTGCGGTTACTTGAAGAAGAATTGATGGTTGCGTCGCCGGCTCCAGAAACCATTGCACCTGCACCTCAAAAAACCGTTCATGCAATCATCGTCAATCAAATTACTTCACTTCACAAACAAGGCTATACAATACCGGAGATTGCAAAGCGCGCTTCACTTAGCGAACAGGAAGTAACGGAAGTACTGCATTCTAAAGGAGTGCGGTTGTCATGATCAAGGAAATATTGCGCGGCATTGGAATTGGTTGCTTACTAGCTGGTGGCATTTTGTATTTCGTACAGCAGCAAACAACTGACGGTGCTTTGCAAAAACAATTGGCCGACTCTAAAGAAGAGGTGTCGATTTTAAAAAGAGAATTGGCTATTTCTCAAACATTAACAGGAAAAGAATCGATTCGTAAACCGGAAGCTGAACAGGAAACAATTCCTGACGAAAATGAAGCAGATGAAATCGTTACAAAAAGCTTCACGGTTAAAGCCGGCATTACGCCCGCTAAGTTATCACGTGAATTAGAAAACGAAGGCTTAATAAAAGATGCTGAAGAATTCGAACTGTATATAATCGAAAATGACTATACACGGAAAATCAAAACAGGTACATATGAATTGCATTCTGATATGCGTTTTCCTGAAATCGCCAAGATATTTTTACACTTATAATAAAAAGACGAAAACCATTGGGTTTTCGTCTTTTTTACATTCATTTCTCACTGTCATTTCTGTATTTTCACATCTGGAGTTGCACCGTCTGCTTGCGAGTTTCGCTGTCTTTTCTGTTCAAAGAATACATCCAGCGCTTCTTTCGCAAGTTCACTTGCGGTGGCAGACGGATAGCGTTTCGTATTCGTCGAAATGTACGGGACGATTACGGAATACGCGACTTCCGGCTTGTCTGCAGGAGCAAAGCCTACATGGGACAAGTTGATCGTCGGAATAACGGGGTTGGATTTATTACCCGTATAGTAAAACGATTCTGCCGTTCCGGTCTTCCCTGCTCCCGTATAAGGTGCGCCTGCCAGTAATCCTGAAGCAGTACCATTTGCACCATAGTATACATAATGCATACCTTTCTTTACTTGATCAATTTCAACTTGAGAGTTTTTCAGGTGATTCAACACTTGAATAGGTGTTTCCTCGACCAACTCACCAAGTACTTCCCCATCTGGAGAAGGCTCACGGATTTCTTTCAGGATTTTTGGTGCTATTCTATTTCCGTCAGAAGCAATGGTTGCAACATATTGTGCCATTTGCAATGGCGTATACGTATCAAACTGCCCAATCGAAAAGTCGAGCAATTTTCCTGGGATGGTCTCCGTACCGGTTACCCCCGTATATTCTCCAGGTAAATCAATACCGGTCTTGACCCCCAAACCAAATGCCGCAAAGTTTTCACGGAATGTATCAAATGCTTTTACATCTATTGGCAGCCCCTGTCCTGGTCGGTAGTTTGCATTACCCAGCCCCATAGCAATGCGGAACATATAGACGTTGGAAGAACGACCAATAGCAGAGATATCATTTAGCGCCACTCGACCATTCGGATTAAATAGCGACCGCTTGTATCTACCACCAATATTGATCGGTTGGTCAATTTTTACTTCTCCGATTTTTGCAGCACCTTCATTATAGCCTGTCAGCATCGTTGCTAATTTCACTGTGGATCCCATTTCATACGCCGAAGTAAACGTTCCGAACGTGTAATCCTGTATTGCCCATCGTCCTGTCGACTCATCTTTTACAACTTTCTTACCTACCAGTGATAGAATCTCACCGTTATTCGGATCTAACATGACAAGAAACGCCGATTCCAACGCGCTTGTATTCGGACCTTGCTTCAAGCGCAATAATTTATTGGATACGACATCTTCAAGCGCTTTTTGTAAGTTGGTATCCGTAGTTAAGACTAGATCTTTTCCTGGTATTCCTTCTTTCACCGTCTTCGTCTCAACGACTTTTCCTGTACGGTCTTTGACATTTTTCACGATGGTCTTTTGACCTTTCAATAAATCTTCATAATACGACTCCAAATAACTTCTTCCTACACGATCATTACGCGAATAATCTCTTGCTAGGAAATAGTCTAAGTGGGTACGTGGAATTCCTTCTCCTGAGCTAGTCGTAGATCCGAGAATCGCACTGTCCGATTTCTTCACGCGATCCCAATCAGTGGTCGTATTGACACCGGGTAGTTGATCCAACCTTTCAGATACAACAGCAAACTCTTTATCGGTTACACCGTCACTTTTGATGATCTGAGGTGAATAAGCATACCCTGCCATCATTTCGCGATAAATTGCGAGAACTTCTAGATCTTCTGCAGATAACGCAGCTAGTTCCTCATCTGTGATTCGATCTCGTGTTAGCTGATTAATCTCTTGTTGAATTTCTTTTTGAGATTTCTTTTCATCTTTACTAAGTGCTGTTTGCTCTTCCTTAGGTACTTTGTCAGCCGCTTTTACAGGATTCAATAAAATCCAAAAATCTCGTTTGTCGCCTGTTGTTACCCGCCTAGTATCTTGATCGATCAGCTTAGAAAGTTTTCTTGCGAGCGCTAGCATCTCTTTAGTCGTCGTAGAGGATGTTTTCGTATAGGTGATGGCATTTTTAGCATCATTATCTATAAGTACTTTCCCCGTGCGGTCGAAGATTCTTCCGCGTGGTGTACTCGTATTGACCGCGATTTCCTCTGTCCGTTCAAGACTGCGCGTATAATCTTCACCTTTAACGATTTGCATATAACCTAAACGGAATATAAGTAAGGAAAATAGGACAAAAATCGCTACAAATAAAAAATTCATTCGAAATGCAATATGTTGACGTTGACCGGTTTTTGGCGGCTCCGTCTTCTTCTGGTTTCTCTTCAACAGGAATCTCCTTTCTCAAGTTATATATGTAGTAGAATTATAGCACGAAAATAAAGAATGGCACACATCTAGACGAACTAGATGTGTGCCAGGTTTCAATTATTTATTGTCTTGGTAACGCTTTTCAACTTCATCCCAGTTTACTACGTTCCAGAATGCTGAAATGTAGTCAGGACGACGGTTTTGGTAGTTTAAGTAGTATGCATGCTCCCAAACGTCCAAACCTAGTAATGGTGTTTTACCATCCATATAAGGTGAGTCTTGGTTAGGAGTTGATGTTACTTCAATTTCACCGTTGTTCACAACAAGCCAAGCCCAACCTGAACCGAAGCGAGTTGTTGCAGCTTTAGCGAACTCTTCTTTGAAAGCGTCAAAGCTACCGAACTTCTTGTCGATTGCTTCTGCAACTTCTCCAGTTGGGTTGCCGCCACCGTTTGGTGAAAGGATTGTCCAGAACAATGAGTGGTTAGAGTGCCCACCACCGTTATTACGGACTGCTGTACGCTTATCTTCTGGAACTTTGTCCAAGTTTGCAACTAATTCGTCAACAGGCATGTTAAGAAGTTCTTCGTGCCCTTCTAGTGCGTTGTTCACGTTTGTTACATACGTGTTGTGGTGTTTTGTGTGATGGATGTTCATCGTTTCTTTGTCGATGTGTGGCTCCAACGCATCATATGCGTATGGTAGTTCTGGTAATGTATAAGCCATTTTCCATTCCTCCTCTAAATTATCTCTGTTTTGCCCTACCACTTCACATTATCAAAATATGAGTCAGCATTCAAAGAAAATGTACTGTTAACGGAGAAAATATAGAAAAATGACAATCATAACGACCATTAGTACGCCTTTTACTGCAACCGATGTCAAAAACCCAACAACCGAGCCGACTCCTGTTCGGAAAGCCTGTTTAATTCCCGATCGGGTGAAAATTAATTCCGCAATGATTGCACCAAGAAAAGGTCCAGCCAAAATACCAACGACCGGAATAACAAAAGGACCAACAAGCAATCCGATTGTACTTCCCCACATACCCGCCTTGCTGCCCCCGAAGCGCTTGACACCTACTAAATTGGCGACTGTATCCGCTCCGAACAATAACACAACGAATAATATTTGAATTACCCAAAACAACCACGTTAACTCTTCAAATGAAACGAACGCGCCGTACAACAAGAAGCCTGCCAATATAAATACAACAGAGGGAATGACAGGGTAGATCAATCCGACAAACGCGATCGCAAACATGAGTATTGCCAATGTCCAACCGATCCATAACATAGCTGTCACTCCTCATTCATTATGCGTGCTTGCCTAGGATTGCTTCCGCAATATTTACTGCGTGGTCACCAATTCGCTCGAGGTTCGAGACGATATCGACGAACACCATGCCGGCTTGTGCACTACAACTTCCTTCATTTAAACGAACAATATGATTTTTACGGAAGCGACGTTCCATATTATCAATTAAATCTTCTTTTTCAGAAACGACTCTCGCTAAATCTGTATCATCTTGATCCAGCGACTCAATCGCTTTTTGAACTGTTTCAATCGTCAATGTAAACATTTCTGCCAAATCGTCCATCGCATCATCTGTCAACTTTAATTTATTCGTTTCGCGTAAATCTATTAACTCGATGATGTTTTCGAAATGGTCACCGATTCGCTCGATATCCCGTACACTATCCATTAATAAAACGTGACGCCCAGATTCTGCTGGTGAAACGATAACTACGGATACTTCTACTAAATAGTCCGTAATTTTGCGATCAAGATTGTTGATCGCATCTTCAATCTGATACGCAGTTTCCGCGTGTTTTTTCTGGCCAGTCTTCAAATACTCAAATGATTCTTGAAGACCTCGGACACTGAAGTCACCCATGCGGATAATTTCTTCCTTGGCTTGTCCAATCGCAACAGCTGATGATTGTGCGATAAAGCGACGGTCGAGGTGTTTCGGTTTGTACTCGATCGTGACGTCCTCGCCCGGGATCATCTTCGTAACGAGATAAGCCCAAGCACCGATGAATGGAAACTGTATAACTGTGTTCGCGATATTGAACGAACCGTGCGCAAATGCGATTTGCATCTTACTTTCGAGATTCAAGACCGCCGCCACCCATTCGACGTAAGCCGTAAATGGTATGAGCAGGAGCATGAAAACGATAGTACCGACAATGTTGAATAATACGTGTACAGCTGCCGCGCGTCTCGCAGCAACAGATGCACCGAGTGCCGCAAGTACTGCAGTAATTGTCGTACCGATGTTATCACCGAAAAGAATTGGTAGAGCGGCTTTCATTGTAACCAAATCTTCAGCGAAAAGACCTTGCAAAATTCCGACAGTCGCACTGGAGCTTTGTACGATTAGTGTGAAAATTGTTCCTGCTACGACGCCGAGCAGTGAATGTTCACTCATTGCTAGTGTGAAATCAGCAAATGCTTCTAATGAACGTAGTGGCTTCATTCCGTCGCTCATTAATTCAAGTCCTAGGAACAATCCCCCGAAACCGAAGATCACTTCACCTAGGTTCTTGACTTTAGCTTTACGGACGAAGAAGATCAGGAAGGCACCGAATGCCATAATTGGTAACGCATATGCGCCGACATCCAGACCGATAATGAATGCGGTCACGGTCGTACCAATATTGGCGCCCATAATGACGCCGATCGCCTGACGGAGCGTCATGAATCCAGCACTTACCAGACCCACTGTAATAACTGTTGTTCCAGAACTTGACTGGATCAACACCGTTACGATTATACCGACAAGAACACCCATGAATGGATTGGTAGTAAAACGGTCTAGAATTGCACGAAGTCTATCCCCCGCAGCTTTCTGCAATCCGTCGCCCATGTACTTAATTGCGAATAGGAAAATTCCTAATCCCCCAAGAAATTGGAACACCACTTCTTGCCAGTTCACTTCCATTTAATTGTCAACCTCCATCAAACGTTTTATGTATGATTTCTACTTCTTCACCCCTCGAAAGCTTCGTGAAGTTTCAACCTATTATGAGAGTTGTATACGTCAATTGTAAAGTACTCTACTGCAATCTTTACACCACCTTAACAAAGCGGTAATGAAATGTCATAAGAATGTCGAAATTTCTGCAAAGCCTTATGATTTAAATAAATGGTAGACTGTATGTAGAAAGGGAGGCCGACTCCGTGAAATTCCATCAAATTTTCAAAGCTTCACTACATGAACCGAAAAAACTGGCGGCATTCCGCTTGTTATCAATCGGTAAAGTCATTCAATACATATTCGTGTTTATTTTTCTTTACACCGGCGTATCGTTTGTACAATTTGTTTTAGGAGATCACACACTATTCAAATCCTCTCCTGAGCTCGCAGAAATCGGCGAAACCATCGGCCTTTTGATCTATCCAATCGCTTTTATTCTGCAATTGGTCATTATCACGTCGTATTTATTTATTCGCATCAGTATTTTTGCTATCATAGGAGTATTGCTATTGAAACTATTGCACCGTCGTGGCGAATTCCGCTTTATGTGGCGAACAGCAGCGATTGCAGCCACATTGCCCATCTTGCTGACAATGGCTTTTGAATTTGTTCCTTCCATGCAATCATATAGCTTGTGGATCGCTTCTTTAGTACATCTACTGTATGTGTGGAGGGCCGCGGTCTATTATCCAAAACAACCGAGATGAATAGTTTACCTGTTGTCTGCATAGTGTAGAGCAGGAGGGATGTATGATGAGAATTATACTGCTTGCACTTGCTGTGTTTTGCACTGTTCACTTTGTTCGAATGGATTTAACGGAAGGGACAATCCCTCTTGCAGCCTTTTTTGAAGATGAATCGTCTTGTATAGAGGAAACGCCGAATCATTCAATTGTCATTCGAGTGGTTGAAGGTGATACAATAGAATCGTTATTCGCATTATACCCAGATCCATCTCAAAACTTTCTTGAGAGGTTGGAGCAATTTTACTCCATGAACCCTCATCTCGAACGCCAACAGTTTTTGGCTGGCGAACAAATTAAATTGCCTATCCGTGAACAAGTAGATCCTGTTTGCGAAGAAGGCGAAAAAGGATAATTCATATTCCATCTATTGATGATGGTATTTACTCATTTGAAGGAGAGAGACATAATGACTGAAATGATTCATCGTTCGAAGACCCGTCCCGTAAAAGTTGGTAACTTAACTATCGGAGGAAGCAATGAGCTGTTTATGCAAAGTATGACGACAACTAAGACACATGATGTCGAAGCGACAGTTGCAGAGATCAAACGTCTAGAAGAAGCAGGCTGCCAAATCGTACGTGTAGCATGTCCCGATGAGCGCGCCGCGTATTCTATAGGTGAAATCAAAAAGCAAATCAATATTCCTTTAGTAGTAGATATACATTTCGACTATAAATTAGCATTGATTGCAATTGAACAAGGTGCAGATAAAATCCGTATCAATCCAGGAAATATCGGTCGTAAAGAGAAAGTCGAAGCTGTTGTAAATGCAGCAAAAGCGAAAGGCATTCCAATTCGTATCGGTGTCAACGCAGGTTCACTTGAGAGAAAAATTCTTGAAAAGTACGGCTACCCTACTGCAGAAGGTATGGTTGAAAGTGCTTTGCATCATATCAAGATCCTAGAAGACTTGGATTTCCATGATATTATCGTGTCACTTAAAGCTTCCGACGTGAACTTGGCCATTGAAGCGTACAAGCTTGCTGCGGCAGCATTCGATTATCCATTGCACTTAGGTATTACAGAATCCGGTACATTATTCGCTGGTTCAATCAAGAGTGCGGCAGGTCTTGGCTCCCTTCTGTCATCAGGTATCGGTAACACGATGCGCGTATCGTTAAGTGCGGATCCGGTTCAAGAAATCAAAGTAGCGAGAGAGTTACTGAAAGTATTCGGCCTATCTTCCAACTCGGCAACATTAATTTCTTGTCCAACTTGCGGCCGTATCGAAATCGATTTAATTTCCATTGCCAATGAAGTGGAAGAATATATCTCAAACATTAAAGCTCCATTAAAAGTAGCAGTTCTTGGCTGTGCGGTAAACGGACCAGGTGAAGCACGCGAAGCAGATATCGGTATCGCTGGTGCTCGTGGTGAAGGTTTGCTCTTCATGCATGGTAAAACCGTACGAAAAGTTCCAGAAGAGACAATGGTCGAAGAATTGAAAAAAGAAATCGACATATTGGCTGAAGAGTATTTCGAGAAAAAACGTCAAGAAGAAGCACTCGCAGCACAAGGTAGCGTTTCTGAATGAGGGATATTCGTTTCGGAATAGATATTGACGGAACGGTTACGACACCCACTGCCCTACTTCCGCATATCAATAAGCACTTTGGCTCTAATCTAACGCTCGCTGATATTAAAGAGTATGATTTGACGAAAGCCTTTGACGTGGATCCGACGCAGTTCGGAGAATGGTACAAAGAAACAGAAGAGCTAATTTATCAGACATCGCCTGCTCAAGAGTTTGCAAAAGAAGTATTGACGAACTGGCAAAAACAGTTTGAGTTGTATTATATTTCAGCACGCGGACGAAATGTACTAGAAACGACAACTAACTGGTTCCACGAGCAACAAATACCGTATGATCACGTAGAGTTGATTGGTACGCATCATAAAATTGAAGCGGCCAAGCAATTCAACGTTGACGTATTCTTTGAGGACAAGCATGATAATGCGGTAGGAATTCACGAAGAATTGGATATTCCAGTTTTCTTGTTTGATACCCCCTATAACCAAGAACCTATTCCTAAAGGAGTCATACGGGTAGCAAACTGGAAACAAGCTGATCAGTACGTCAGACAGTTGTTTCATGCAACCGAAATGATAAAAAGTAAATGATTGGTGGAGCATCGCATATTGCGGTGCTCTTTTTTACTGTGTGAATTCGCTATGTTCAAAATAGAACTCGATGTGCCGTAGAAGTTATGCAAGTGAAGGGCTAGGGCTATGAGCGGTTATGAAGCTTGATAGAGCACTCGGATAGTTTCTTAGAGCGAATAACGATATGTATAGAGCAGAAATCACATGCGTTAGAGCGGTCACAATAGTTCTATGAGCGCTTAATTCACATCAATGAGCAGAACACGCGATCTATTTATGATTTACCATTTTCCACCTGCATATTCTTCATAAAAAAAGGCAGCACATCATAAACAAAATGATGTACTGCCTAGTTATTCAAACTATCCTACCTTGCACTTCGGACATCTGCCATAAATCTCAAACTTATGTCCTTCTATTTCATATTCCGACAAATTTACCGTCACACTATCCATCGGGCAAATTGGAATGGACTTCGTGCTGCCACAAGTCATACAGATGAAATGATGGTGATGGTGATCCGTCGCGCACTGCATTCGGAAAAGTCTTTCACCATTGAGTTCCGTTTCATCCAAAATCCCAAGTTTCGAAAACACGGCAAGATTTCTGTAGATTGTATCGAAACTGATACCAGGATTATCCTGCTCCACCGCCACACGAACTTCCATCGCAGTAACATAGCGGTCCGCGTCATCAAAGAAACGCAATAAAATTTCCCTATTTTTTGTCCGTTTAAAATCATATTTCAATAGAATATCCCATGCTTCATCTATCGACATATCGTTACGCCACCTTTCCTGCTTCTCATGACCGTACCTTTTTTCCAAAAAGTACTAACAGTAAAATGAACACCGACGTGACTACAATCGTTCCCCCAGGCGCGATATCTAAGTAAAACGCAGATATCAGTCCGATGACCACGGCGATTTCCCCGAATACTACCGAGTATACTAGTGCACCCTTATAGCTTTTGGCCACTTGAATAGCCGCTGCTACAGGCAATGTCATCAAAGAAGAGACTAGCAAAATTCCAACGATTCGCATCGATGCACCAATGACTAGCGCTGTGATAATCATGAACGCCGCTTGAATAACGCGTTCATTAATTCCAGACACTCTCGCATACTCTGGATCAAATGCCAGTGAAAATAACTCTTTATATAAGAAATAGATAAATGCGATGACAATAATAGCAATTAAAATGACAATGTATAAATCTTGCCGGCTCACAGCGGACACTGAACCAAATAAATAACCGACTAAATCTGTACCGAACCCTTTAGCAAGGGAAATGAATATTGCCCCAAAACCAATTCCGGCAGATAAAATGATCGGAATCGCCAGTTCTTCAAAGCTTTTATACACTCTACGCAATCGCTCAATCAATAAAGAGCCGATGACCGCTGCAGCCATCCCTAAATACACTGGGTTAAGCGCTGCAAAGAATAACACTTGCTGACTTAAATACAAACTTCCTGCAATTCCCGCAAGCGCTACGTGACTGAGTGCATCTGAGATCATCGCCATACGGCGCACGACGATAAACAGTCCAAGTAACGGAGCGATTAACCCAATAATTAGTCCAGATAAAACAGCGTTTTGTAAAAACTCATATGTGAAAATAGCTTCAATCATCTAACCGGCTCCGTTTCTTTTTGATGGAGCCGACGGATAGGATGACCATACCAGCCTGACAATTCAGCCTCACTCATTTTTTCATAATCCGCATGGACACCATGGAAGTGGATGGAACGATTCAAGCATGCAATATGTGTAGCGAGCTTCGTTACAACATCAATTTCATGTGTCACAAGCAAAATCGCTATTCCGTACTCACGATTCAATTCGCTTAGCATAGAATAAAAGGATTCAACATTCTGTCTATCAATTCCAACTGTCGGCTCATCCATGATTAGTAAATCGGGATGGCTTACGAGAGCTCTTGCTATAAAGACACGTTGTTGCTGACCGCCTGATAAATCACCGATGCTTTCATCTTTGCGGTCCGCCATTTTCACTACATGCAACGCATCGATCGCTTGCTGTTCATCCTCTTTATTGAAACGCTTGAACAGTCCTTTTTTACTCGTTAAGCCGCTTTTCACGACTTCCAAGACCGTCGCTGGGAATTTCGTCGTAAAAGCGTTGGACTTTTGAGAGACGTAGCCGATTCGTTGCTGTTGGTTAAAAGAATCTATAGGCCCGCCAAACAGTTCAATTGTTCCTTGGGAGGGTTTCAGCAACCCTAATATGATTTTTAATAATGTAGATTTACCCGAACCGTTTGGACCAATTAATGCCCAAAACTCTCCTTGTTTCACTTCTAAACTAACATCAGAAAGCGCAGTGGAATGGTTAAACTTATGCGTAATATGCTCTAAGTTAATAATGGAATTTGTCATATACATATCCCTTCCTTCAATTCGTAATCATTCCGATTACTTTATGAATTATATAGCAATCCATGGAGGGATACAACCAATTGAAAGGAATTGATGATAATGGATTTACTTCAGTTAATTCAGCAAATGAAACAATTGCATGATCAGGAGGCAGTAAATTACGCATACAGTTATGGTGTTGAATTGTCGATCGCAGAAGTGCAGCAATTACGTCCGCTGCTGGATGAAATATCCATCGCTTGGCTTTTTACCGGCATCCCACAAAAATTTATTGAAAAAGTAGCTTCTGTCATCGGCTACGAGAAAACGATGCTGTACTTAGAACAGCATAAACTGCAATAGAAAAAAGCGTTGCGAATACGCAACGCTTAAATTTTTCAGTTATGCAAGGCTTCCAGTAATTCAGGAGTAAATTGATGGTTTTTCAACATCTCAATTTCTACTGCATATGGCGCTTTTTTATTTGCTTTATCTGTTCCGATAAATGGCGTTTCCAAGATCTTCGGTACGTTCTTAAATGTCGGGTGATGAACGATATAAGCTAACGGTTCGAAGCCGATATGTCCCATGCCGATATTTTCGTGTCGATCTTTTCCAGCACCGCAAATATTCTTACTGTCATTGACGTGAATGACAGAAATCCGGTCCAGTCCAACAATATTGTTAAATTGATCTAAGACACCAGAGAAATCATTGACGATGTCATAGCCCGCATCATGGACGTGACATGTGTCGAAACAAACGGATAGACGTTCATTATTTTTCACACCGTCCATGATCTTCGCGATCTCGTCAAAACTGCGGCCACACTCTGTTCCTTTACCCGCCATTGTTTCTAGCGCAATGCGAACATTTGCGTCTTCGGACAATACTTCATTCAAACCTTCGATAATCTTTTCAATACCGACGTCTGCTCCAGCACCTACATGGGCACCTGGATGAAGGACTATTTGATTGGCACCAAGCGCTTCAGTACGCTGAATTTCCTGTTGCAAAAAGTCCACACCCAGACGGAATGTTTCAGGCTTCGTAGTATTTGCAAGATTGATGATGTAGGGCGCATGAATAACGATATTTGATTGACCGTTTTCTTCCATACTCAGTGTGCCAAGCTCGATATTCAATTCTTCAATTGGTTTACGTCTTGTATTCTGAGGTGCTCCCGTGTAGATCATGAATGTGTTAGCTCCATAGCTAAGCGCTTCTTCACTTGAACCAAGTAGCATCTTTTTACCACTCATGGATACGTGAGAACCTAGAAGGATATCATTTGTTGTCATGATTTCTTCTTAATTCTCCTTTGTCTCTTTTTAAAGTTCTCTTTTTGTTCCGCCATCTTCTTTTTATAGCCTGGCTTCACTTTATCAGGTTTACGGACAAACGAATCCGCTTTTTTATCGATTTCGTCTATTTCACGTACACGCTTCTTACGTGCTTGGCGCTCTTTCACTTCAATCCATTCGCCATTTTTGACATCTTCATGTACAAACGGAATACCGAGCTTCTCAATTAAATTGATTGCATCTTCATCAGACGGTTCATATAACGTAATGGCATGTCCTTGCATGCCGGCACGTGCAGTACGTCCTACGCGGTGAATGAAGAATTCCAGATCATCTGGTAATTCAAAGTTAATAACATGACTGACACCCGGAATATCGATCCCTCTTGCCGCCAAATCAGTTGCCACGATGTATTGATACTCTAGATCACGGACTTGCTTCATAACGCGTGTACGTTCACGTGGCGTCAAGTCACCGTGGATTTTTCCAGGCTTATGGCCGTGCTCTGCTAAATAGTTAGCCAGACGATCAGCGTTTTGCTTCGTATTCGTGAAGATGATCGCAAGATACGGCTGAAGGGCATCCATTACGTGAAGTAGTTTCTTGTTTTTATCCATACTTCTAACAGGAACTAATGAGTAATGCATATTCTCTGTCAAAGGCTTCTTATCATCCATCCGTACATGTACAGGTGAATTCATGTATTTTGACAAGAAAGGCTTGAGCTTTTCTGGAATCGTAGCAGAAAATACATACATGCTGATCTTCTCTGGCATTCTTGAAGCAAACTTATCAATATCTTCAATGAAGCCCATATCAAATGCAAGATCCGCTTCATCAATGACAAGATGTGTAGCTGTGTGGATCGGTAATGCGCCGGTTTCCGACATATCCTGGATACGTCCTGGTGTACCAACGATGATGTGCGGTGTGCTCTTCAAACGTTCAGCAGAGCGTTTTTTATCAGTACCGCCAATCAAGATCGCACTTTTGATATCCGTTCCTTCAATTAGCTTTTTCAGTTCATTATGAAGCTGAACAGCTAATTCACGTGTTGGTGCTGTAATAACCGTTTGTAGTTCGTCTTTCTCCGGCTTGATTTTTTCAACAAGTGGAATTAAGAAACTATGGGATTTCCCTGTTCCTGTATGTGCTTGTCCAATTGCACTCGTATTTTTCATAATCAACGGAATAATTTCTTTTTGTATAGGTGTCGGTTCTTCAAACCCTAATTTTTGAATGGCTTCCCTCAAAAATGGTTTGAATTGGTAATCAGTAAATTTCGACATATCGTTCCTCCTCTAGATAATTCTTATTGTACCATGATTCGGTGCCATCAGTGGTTTTTTTCGCATAGGATATAAGGGAAACAACTAAAAAAATCAGAAAGGAGTTCGTGATGAGATATCAATCATTTTATCCATTTAGCAATCAGCAACCACAGCCCAGGATGTCACCCAGTCCTCCACCTATGCAACAAAGTAGGCCTATACCCTTCTCTCAAGGCATGCAAGGTAATCCCCAGCGTCCACAAAGTGGTGGTGCGAACATGCCGCAACAGCAGCAACCGGGTATGCAAGACACAGGTCCTTCACGGGCTGATCAATACATGCAAACCGCCAATCGTTTTTTCAATACGGCCCAGCAATTTGCACCATTAGTTCAGCAGTTTGCGCCACTTGTTCAAAATATACCCGCTATGTGGAGATTGTATAAAGGAGTACAATCCATGCCGGACGCACCGACAGCTTCTTCTGCTCCACGTCCAAGTGGTCCACAAGCGCCTGTTTCTCGACCTTCAGAAGCCATCAGTCGGCCATCTTCACCGCGTATTTTTCAACCTCCCTTCTGAACTCTTTGAATCGTCCGCGAATCTCCGCTATAATGAAAGAGAAGTTACTAGAGGAGTGGAGTGGAATAAATGAAAGTACTCAAGATATCACCTAGAGGTTATTGTTATGGTGTGGTTGATGCGATGGTTATTGCAAGAAATGCTGCGCTCGATCCAACCTTGCCGAGACCCATTTATATATTAGGCATGATCGTCCACAACAAACATGTTACGGATGCATTCGAAGAAGATGGGATCATTACATTGGACGGGGAAAACCGCCTGGACATTTTACGTAAAGTGGATAAAGGGACTGTAATTTACACAGCACACGGTGTTTCTCCTGAAGTTCGCCAGTTGGCAAAAGAAAAAGGATTGGTTGCAATTGATGCAACATGTCCTGACGTTTCTGTCACACATTATTTAATTGAAGAAAAAGTAGCAGAAGGCTATGATATTCTGTATATCGGTAAGAAGTATCACCCAGAACCTGAAGGCGCGATCGGTGTTGCACCGGATTCAGTTCATTTAATTGAACGCCTCGAGGATATTGACAATCTAGATATTACCAATGAAAAACTATTGGTGACAAATCAAACTACGATGAGTCAGTGGGACGTTGCACACCTGATGGAAGCGTTGCAACAAAAATTCCCTCAAATCGAAGTACACCAGGAAATTTGTCTAGCTACACAAGTTCGACAAGAAGCGGTAGCACAACAAGCTGGCGAAGCAGATTTACTGATTGTTGTTGGAGATCCAAAGAGTAATAACTCCAACCGCTTAACACAAGTTTCTGTTGAGATTGCAAATACACCTTCATACCGTGTCTCAGACGTCTCGGAAATCGATCCTGCTTGGTTGGAGGGTATTGAGACAGTAGCGGTCACAGCAGGTGCTTCTACGCCTACAATAATCGTCAGGGAAGTTATATCGTTCCTGAATGATTTTGATCCAGAAGATCCTACAACACATCGTCCGGAAAGAAAGTTCAAACTCGAGAAAATCTTGCCTAAAGTCAAGAACCCAACTCCTGTTATCCGGATTGAACCCTAAACATAGCAAAGCCGTCGAATTCCATTTCGACGGCTTTTTCTATTTAATATAGGAATTGAAAAGGTTCTGTTATGATGTTAGATTCAATGAATTCAACTGCCAATTTATTTTCTTCACAGAAGCTTGCCATTTGTTTCGCTACACCGGCAATCATAATTTTTTCGATATTATGACCCGGATCTACAACCGCTAAATTGAGAGCTTGTGCATCTTGCGCTACGTGATAATACATATCACCTGTTACCAATACATCCGCTCCCTTCCTCTTCGCCGCTGCGATATATTTATTTCCATCACCGCCAAGGACCGCCACTTTACGAATTTTCGAGTCTGGATCACCGACGAAGCGTAAAGCAGGAACACCGAATGATTCTTTTACATGTTGAGCAAACTCTTTCAACGTCATCTCTTTTGCGATTCGTCCGATACGACCAATCCCTTGCTCATTTGTTTTCTGCTCTAATTTGACTATATCAAATGCAGGTTCTTCGTATGGATGTGCAGCAAACATGGATTTGACGACCTTCGCTTGCTGACTTTCTGGGAAAACGACTTCAATTCGTTCCTCATCCACTAACGTCGGCTCCCCCACGTGCCCTATTGTTGGATTTGCTCCATCAACCGGTGTGAAACGTCCGGTACCTTGTGAACTAAAACTGCATGCTTGATAATCACCGATAGCACCCGCGCCTGCACTAGCTAATTTCTGACGTAGTGCATCAGCATCGGCTAATGGGCAGAATACCGCCAATTTAATCAAATGTTCAGAGTCCGTAATATCAATCGGCTCGGTCTCTTGTATACCAAGACGTTCCGCTAACATATCATTGACACCGCCTTCTGCAATATCCAGATTCGTATGTGCAGCGTAGACCGCGATATCATGCTTAATACACTTCTCAATCATTTTCCCTTGAGGGGTATCCGTCAGAATGGATTTCACAGGACGGAACAATGGAGGATGGTGTGCAATCACTAGAGTTGCACCCTTTTCGATAGCTTCATCAATCACTTGTTCATTGACATCAAGTGTAACAAGAACTTTATCTACTGGACGATTCAATTGACCGATATGCAGTCCGATTGGATCTCCTTCAAAAGCGAGTCTCTTCGGTGACCACTTTTCAAATAGTTCAATGATCTGGTGTCCATTACTCTTCTTCATGTGCTAGCACCTTCCTGACTAATTCGATATTTTCTTGCACGTTTGCTCTTTTTTGCTTGATTTCTTCTGTTTGCTCTGCTTTTTCTAGGGCTTTTATGACTCGCTGCCATTCTTGCAATTCCCGCTCCCACTTTGCCTGGAATACGTTAGATCGTTTATGACGTAAGACAGGACCGACAAGTAAATCTGCCTTCGAGTATTCAGCCGTTCCCCTTTCGAGTACAAGCACTTCATAGATTTTACTATCTTCTAGTAAAATTTCTTCGTCGACAATACAAAATTCATTCTCCACTGCCCATTCTCGAATTGCAATGGCATGTAGATTAGGCTGTACGATGATTCGTTGTACATGCGTTAAACGATCCTTGCCCGCTTCTAAGATCGAAGTAATTAAAGTGCCTCCCATTCCTGCAATCGTCACAGTTTCGACGTGGTCTGTTTCTTCTATCGCTTGTAAGCCATTTGCCAGTCGGACTTCAATCCGGTCCGTAAAGCCATTTAAAGCTACATTGCGTGAAGCGGCTTCAAAAGGACCTTTCACCACTTCTCCTGCAATTGCTCGACGAATTTTACCTTTATTCATTAAATAACACGGTAGATAGGCATGATCGCTACCGATATCCGCAAGTACAGTATCTTTCGGAACAAAACTGGCTACTATCGACAGCCGTTCCGATAATTGGTTGGTATTCATAGTTCCCCGCCTTTCATTCTTATCTATTGTATAATCGGCACTCTTTTCATGCAATGCAAAAGAGCCAGTAAACCAAGAGTTACTCTGGTTTACTGGCTCTTTAAATTAAGTAGACAATCAGTCTAATGATAAAATGTAATCAACCATTTCATCTATGTTTTCATCTGGAACAAGTCCAGCCGGCATTGCAGTTCCAGCAACACCGTTTTTGATTGCATCATGTGCTGCATCTGCGTCAATTGAGCTGTTTAGAGCTGGCCCCATTCCGCCAGTTAAGCCATCACCGTGACAACTAATACACTTCTGCTGAGCAACAGCTTCTGCGTCAAATTCGCCAGTGTTTGCACTTTCTTCTTCAGTTCCTTGCTCAGTGCCTTCTTCGTTAGCTCCAGCAATTTCTTTTTTCTGATCTAGACCATAAAGTGACATGAAGAAAACAAGTCCAATTCCAAGTGCGAAAATCAAAAGAAATGGTACAACAGGATTTTTATTCATTGGATTACCCTCCTTCATCAGAATCTATTCTGTAAAAGATACAGTATACACTTAACATTGTACTGTATCTATAAGAAAACTGAAAGTGTTATTGGGCGACTTTTCGTTTTTTGTGACAGAATCGCCATAATTCGCAGGTCAGCAACCTAGTTGTCTCGCAATGACCATCCGTTGTACTTCTGAAGTGCCTTCTCCAATTTCCAGAAGCTTGGCATCACGTAAGTAACGCTCGACTTCATATTCACGCATATAACCATAACCACCATGGATTTGGATTGCTTCATTGGCCACTTCCATAGCGATTTCAGAAGCATATAATTTACACATGGAAGCTTCTTTCGTGAACTTTCTTCCCTGATCTTTCAGCCATGCTGCTTTATACACCATCGTCCGCGAAAGTTCGATCTTCATTGCCATATCAGCTAACTTGAACTGTGTAATCTGGAATGAAGATAACGTTTTACCGAATTGTTTACGTTCCTTTGAATATGTTAATGCGCGCTCATAGGCTGCCTGTGCAATCCCTACTGCCATAGCGCCAATTCCAATACGGCCACCGTCAAGGGTTACGAGAAATTGCTGGAATCCCTTACCGCTTTCGCCAAGTAGATTCTCTTCAGGCACTACAACGTCTTCTAGCAATAATTCAGTTGTATTAGAAGCATGCAAACCCATCTTTTCATAGTTGTCTATAATTTTGAAGCCTTTAGAATCCGTTGGAACGATAATGGCACTGATTTCTTTCTTACCATCCGTACGACCTGTCACAGCAGTCAATGCCAAGTGTTTTGCGTAGCTAGCATTTGTTATATACACTTTGGATCCATTGATCGTATACTTCCCTTCAGCGAGCACTGCAGACGTCTCTGTACCACCTGCATCGGAACCTGCATTTGGCTCTGTCAGACCGAACGCACCAAATGATTCCCCCGTACAGATCGGCGTTAAATACTTCTCTTTTTGCTCTTCTGTTCCAAATAGATTTAGCGGTGCTCCACCAAGTGAAATATGTGCGGAATACGTAATGCCTGTTGATGCACAAGCACGGCTTAATTCCTCGGTAACAATAGCAAAACTGATCGTATCTGCTCCAGCGCCACCATATTTCTCGGGAAATGGCAAGCCCATCATGCCCATTTCTGAAAGCTTTTTAAAAATCTCCACTGGAAATTTTCCAGAGCGATCCCTGTCTACTGCACCTGGTGCTACTTCCTCGTTTGCGAAATCTCTCATCAATTTCTTCACCATTTGCTGTTCTTGAGTTAAGTCAAAATTCATTAGGATCATCCTCTCTTCACATATACTACTCTATTTCCGAAAACTTGTAAGCCCTTACATAACAGTATATAGAAAAAGGACGGAAATTAGCAATACATTCATTGCATTCCGTCCGATTCATGATAATTATATCGATAATAGTAAAAATGCGACTACTGTCAATAAACCAAGTGAACCTGAAATTGTGAAATAAAGTAACTTTAATACTCTTCCCGTAAACAACCACAAACCGCAATTCAAAACAAGCAGACCAATCAATACTGTCGTATCTCCATCAAAAAATGCAGTCCAAATCTTCAATGACATCATCAATAAAAGAAATGCCATCGATATGTAGAGGAAAGGTGCAAAACCTTTCTTTGTGAAGGTTTTTCCTGAAACGAGCAAAAGGAAAATTAAAGCCAATACTGCTGCAACGAGCAAGGTAGCAGTTGGATATTCCGTCAACACGAACATTGCAACAGACGCAACACCCGCAAGCAATAAACTAATGAGCAATATCAAGATTTGTTTAGACCGCAACTTTCTACGTTCGATTTGAAGTGTGGAAGACTCTTTCTCTGCCACTTCATCCGGATCTTCACCTTGTGCATATAATGTAATGAGGAAATCACAATAATGTTCAGGAAGAAGTTTATTTGTTTTCCAATACCGGATTTCAGAAATGATGATCTGTTTCTTATCTATAGCCATCCTTTCTCCTCCAATAGTATCAATCTTCTTTTTTTTGATACAGAATAAAAAGCATCGGCTATATCAAGCCGATGCACCTATTATTCTAAGAAGTCTTTCAGTCGCTTGCTACGTGATGGGTGGCGTAACTTTCTAAGTGCTTTTGCTTCGATTTGGCGAATACGTTCACGTGTTACACCGAATACTTTACCCACTTCCTCGAGCGTTCGCGTGCGTCCATCATCTAGACCAAAACGAAGACGTAGTACGTTTTCTTCACGATCAGTTAATGTATCTAGGACATCTTCAAGCTGTTCCTTCAATAATTCATAAGCTGCATGATCTGAAGGAGACTGCGCTTCTGAGTCTTCGATGAAATCTCCTAAGTGGGAATCATCTTCTTCACCGATTGGTGTTTCCAATGAAACTGGCTCTTGAGCAATCTTCAAAATTTCTCGCACTTTTTCTGGTGTCAAGTCCATTTCTTCTCCAATTTCTTCAGGAGAAGGTTCTCGTCCTAGATCTTGGAGCAACTGACGCTGGACGCGAATCAATTTGTTGATGGTTTCTACCATATGCACAGGAATACGGATCGTACGTGCCTGGTCTGCAATCGCGCGTGTAATCGCTTGACGGATCCACCAAGTGGCATACGTACTGAATTTAAAGCCTTTTGTATGGTCAAATTTCTCTACGGCTTTAATAAGACCCATATTTCCTTCTTGAATCAAGTCTAAGAACAGCATACCACGACCGACATAACGCTTCGCGATACTGACAACTAGACGTAAATTCGCTTCTGCCAATTTCTTTTTGGCATTTTCACCACGAATAATATCTGCATCTATTTTAGGCGTCATTTTCCCTGTTTCTTCGAGCTCAGCTTCAGCTGCCAAGCCATCGATAATACGAATCGCCAAGTCTACCTCTTCTTTACCTGTCAATAAATCCACACGACCGATTTCCTTTAAATACATACGGACTGGATCGTTGATTCTGACGCCTGGCGGTACACTCAAGTCATTTAAATCGAATTGTTCTTCTTTTTCAGCCTTCGGATCAGCTTCTTCTTTTCTATCCATTTCGATTTCTTGCGCTTCTATCTGATCAAGAAACTCTTCGAATTGCTCAGGTTCCATTTCAAAAGATGCTAGTTTTTCCGTTACATCCTCTAGAGTTAGTTCACCCGTCTTTTTACCCGCTTCAATAATAGCCGCTTTTGCTTCTTCTAGGGTCAATTCTACTTCACCCGTTTGTTCTTCTTTTGTCATAGTGACTATACCTCCTTACAGAACCTTTAATGATCTCACCAGCTGGATTACTTCCGAAGCCAACTCCATTGCTTTTAGTAAGTCGTTCCTTTTTTCTGCTTCTTTTGAATCATGTCGTTTTTGATCAATTAGGCGTTTAATTTGATTTCGTTTTAAATGACGAATACAGTCATTTACTTCTTGTGTGGTATGCTCCTGTGAACGTTCAGTCAAGATGGCTCCCATGACGACTTTCTTCAGTTGCCGATCTTCTAACGTTTCTGCAAACCGCTGATAGTTTGGCAAATCATATTGTTCATAAAACGCTGCCAACTTAAAGAAGATTTTGATGACATCATCTCTGACAAATAAATCTTGAAGTTCCAGCCTTTTTTCTTCGAACAGATCTGCGTCCATCAGTAGATGCGCAAGAAGTAATTGTTCAGCACGGTCTGTTTCAGCACGATTTGCCGGAGCTTTCGTGACCTGTACTGGCCGGCTTTCTTCACGATCTGTATCTCGCGATTGTTTCGCTTTTTTTGCTATTGACTTGGTGAATTCCTGACCAAGTGACTCTTTTGAAGCATGTGTCTCACTGTGGAGTTGCTGGATCAATAAATCTTTCTCAATTGGAGAACAACGGTGAGCCAGTTCATCAAATACTTCATGTACATATTGCTTGATATCATGATCAACGGATAAATTCTTATCTCTTCTATAGTAGGCTGCTACGAAAGAAATATAAGATAACGCCTGATCAAGCACTTTTTCTGAAAATACCTCTGCACCATGTTGACTAATATAGTCATCAGGATCCATTTTATCTGGTAATGTAGCAACCAGTACGTCCATTCCGCTATCCATTAAATGATCGGCAAAGCGTTTGGCAGCCTCCCAACCAGCTGAATCACCATCACAGCAAATGACTACTTTTTTCGCCATTCGCTTCAATTTCACGATATGATGTCCAGATAACGCAGTACCCATGACAGCTACTGTGTTTCCTATTCCACCACGATCTGCTGCGATAGTGTCCATGAAACCTTCGAATAGTACTACTTTACCCGTTTTCCGAACATTAAGACGTGCTCGATGAAAATTAAACAAAATCTTGCTCTTTTCAAAGACGGGCGTTTCCGGACTATTGATATATTTAGCGTCAGAAGAAGAATCCTCCAGCCTTCTGCCGGAGAATGCGATGGTTGCACCATTATCATCCTGGATCGGAAACATAATTCTTCCTCTAAAGCGGTCATAATAACCTGTGCCATCTTCTTTATGAAAACAAAGCCCAGCCGTTTCCATTTCCTTCATATCAAAACCTTGTCTCACGAGCAGTGCAGATAAAGCATCTGACTGAACAGGAGACCATCCTATTTCATACTGTTCTATTTCGTCACGCGTAAATCCTCTTTTTTCTAGGTATTCTAATGCTTTTTCGCCTTCTATGGTGTTTAAGAGCAGATGACTATAAAAATTAGCAGCTAGTGTATAGGCTTTCAGCATTTTTTGATTAGATGAGGATTTTGACGCTTGGTTGTCAGTTTGGGAACTTTCTAATTCCATTCCCATTCGGCTACCCAGTTTGACGATCGAATCAATGAATGACCGATTTTCCATATCCATCATGAACGTGATCGCATTACCGCTTGCTCCGCAACCAAAACAATGGAATAATTGCTTGTCTTCAGAAACGGAAAAAGACGGACTACCTTCTTCATGAAATGGACACAGTCCAAACCAGTTCTTCCCTCTTTTCGCTAATTGAACATATTCACTGATCAAATCGACAATGTCGGTTCCTGAACGGATTTCCTCAATTGTGTCATCAGATATTCTTGTCATTCTATCACCATTTCCACTCTATATACATAAATTCTAGACGTTTTACAAAAATCCTTCTTTATCAACAACATTCGCTAGTACTTTTTTTAGTATCTACATTCATGTCGTTTTTATGACATGTTGAACTAACAGAAGACGCACAGAAAAAAGAAGACCCAACTGGTTTGTTCAGTTGGCCTTCCTTGCTGAAAGTGTTTTGAGAATGGTATTGGCTGTTTCTTCTACCGCACGATTCGTCACATCAATGACGTCGCAACCAATGCGTGTAGTGATTTCATTGAAATAATCTATCTCTTGTTGAATACGTGTTATTTTCGCATAGTTTGCGTCATCTTTCAAGCCTAATGTTTCTAGACGTGATTTCCGAATTGAATTCAATTGCCCAACAGAAATATACAAACCAAAACATTTCATTGGATCAACGGAAAATAGTTCTGACGGTGGATCCACTTCTGGGACAAGCGGCACATTTGCTACTTTAAATCCTTTATTAGCAAGGAATTGAGACAAAGGCGTTTTAGAAGTCCGTGAAACACCTAGTAATATGATATCCGCTTCCAACATACCTCGTGTATCTCTTCCATCATCGTAACGAACCGCAAATTCGATCGCTTCAATTTTTTTGAAATACACATCATCCAACTGCCTGACCAGTCCAGGCTCTTCAAATGGTTCCTGTTTCAACTGCTGCCCAATTGTATCTATTAATGGACCGAGTAGATCCACCGAAGGTACTTTCAACTCTTCGCAAAGTAAATGAAGCTGCTCTCTCATTTCACTTTTAACCAATGTAAAGACAATCAATGCTTGTTGTTGCTTCGCCAAGAACACAATTTCCTCTAACTGCGAGTTTTCCTCTATATAAGAAAACCTTTTTATCGAAATCGTCTCCAAATCATGACGGAACTGGCTAGCGGCTGCTTTTGTCACAAGACCTGCAGTTTCTCCAACAGAATCCGAAACGATGAATAATGTGAATTTTGTCATGCAGTCACTCCTCATACATCCTGATCTTCCACTAAGGAAAGAAAAGCGGCAGTAATATTTGTTTTTGTCACTCGCCCCATTACTTCAAGTCCATTATCGCGTTCTTGAATTATAGGTAAAGAATCAATTTGGCTGTCCATCATTTTTTTGGCAACCGAGATTAGTGTATCTTCTTTTTTGCAATATGTAACATTCGGCATTCTTGTCATAATGACATGCACGGGAATCTTTTCTAGTTCTGTTCTTCCGATGCTTGTCCTCAGCAAGTCTTTACGTGACACAACCCCTGTCAATAACGACTGTTGATCCACTACGAATAATGTACCCACATCTTCCAAGAACAGCTGGCAAATCGCGTCATATACAGATAGATTTTCAGTGATGACAACTGGTCTAGATTGATAATTGGCTACAATCATGTCTACCATGCCATCCGCGACGGATTTAATAGGCTTCTTGCCAGAATAGAAATATCCTACACGAGGTCGTGCATCCAAAAAACCAGCCATCGTCAAGATTGCTAAATCCGGCCGGATCGTAGCGCGCGCCAAATTCAAACGGTCAGCTATTTGTTCTCCTGTAATCGGACCATTTCCTTTGACGATGTCGAGGATTTCATTCTGACGTGTATTTAATTCCAAACATGTCACCGCCTTCAGACTTCAAAGTTGTATTTACTTACTAATTATATATCAATGTGCTCGCTATTGCGAAGAAAGGAGAACCATGCTAAACTAATTTTGAATGAAGTAAACGAAGAACGGTCAATAAGTAGTGTAAATTTTGAGCGAACAGGGATAGTGAAAGCCTGTAACTACACGAAAACGGCAGCCGGGAGTTGAAATGTTCATTGTGAAAGTGGGTTGAAAAACCAATCGGGGTGGAACCGCGGGTTATCATGCACTCGTCCCCGGACATGATTCTATGTCCGGAGACGTGTGCTTATTTTAATTGGAGGCGTTTAGAATGTTATCTATGGAACAAGTAGTCAATCTTTCAAAACAACGGGGATTTGTATTCCCAGGGTCTGATATTTATGGTGGTTTGGCGAACACTTGGGATTACGGTCCATTAGGTGTCGAACTAAAAAACAACATCAAGCGCGCTTGGTGGCAAAAATTTATTCAGGAATCACCTTATAACGTAGGTCTTGATTCCGCTATTCTGATGAACCCGAAAGTTTGGGAAGCATCCGGTCATATTGGAAACTTCAATGATCCGATGATCGACTGTAAAAAATGTAATACCCGTCACCGTGCTGATAAATTAATTGAAGAAGCATTGGATGCAAAAGGAATCGAAATGGTCGTTGATGGCCTACCGTTTGATAAAATGTTCGATTTGATTCAAGAACATGAAATCAAATGTCCAACATGTGGCGCATTGGATTATACAGAAATCCGTCAATTCAACTTGATGTTCAAAACAAGTCAAGGTGTAACAGATTCATCAGCAAACGAAATTTTCCTTCGTCCGGAAACGGCACAAGGGATCTTCGTGAACTTCAAAAATGTTCAACGCTCTATGAGAAAGAAAGTACCTTTTGGTATTGCACAAGTAGGGAAGAGTTTCCGTAATGAAATCACACCGGGTAACTTCACATTCCGTACGCGTGAATTCGAACAAATGGAACTTGAATTCTTTTGTAAGCCTGGCGAAGATGAGCAATGGTATAAGTACTGGATTGATCAGTCTGAAGGATTACTATTGAACCTTGGTTTGAAGAAAGATAATATCCGTCTTCGCGAGCACAATGAAGATGAACTATCCCACTATTCTAAAGGAACTGTGGATATCGAATACAAATTCCCATTTGGTTGGGGAGAGCTTTGGGGAATCGCGAACCGTACGGACTTCGATTTGAAGCGTCATATGGAATATTCAGGCGAAGATTTCCACTATCAAGATCCAATCACGAATGAAAAATACGTACCATACTGTATCGAACCTTCCGTTGGTGCTGACCGCGTAACGTTGGCATTCCTATGTGACGCATTCGATACAGAGGAACTTGAAGACGGCGATACACGTACTGTACTTCGTTTCCACCCAGCACTTGCGCCGATCAAAGCTGCTGTACTTCCATTGTCTAAAAAACTTGCGGACGATGCACAAAAAGTATACGCAGAGCTTTCGAAGCATTTCCCGGTACAATATGATGATTCCCAATCCATCGGACGTCGTTACCGTCGTCAAGATGAAATCGGAACGCCATTCTGTATCACATTCGACTTTGATTCATTAGAAGATCAGCAAGTGACGGTTCGTCATCGTGATTCTATGGAACAAGAACGTATGCCAATCGCAGACGTCACAGCATACATCCAAAAACACTTATTATTCTAATCATAAAAAGCCCAGGAGAAGTCGGCATTAGCCTTCCTCTTCTGGGCTTTCTTTTGGTTGTTCTTTCGCTTTCTGCAATTCAGGTGTACGTTCGAGTTGTTCAATGAACTTTCTAGATTTCAAAAAGATCCCTGTTTGTTCCTGATATATCGTTGAAATAAGCTTCGTCATAAAGGTCTTCGTCGTTTTTTTCAACGTTAACTTACCAATCTGATCAAGGGGTACATTATAAAACATACGAATCAACTTGATCTGAGTAGGTGACAGACGAATGATGTACGGATCGACGTTAAAACAGCGATGACAAAGGAAACCGATTTGTTGGAAAGAAAAAGCGAATTCCCCTTCAGTTGCCCCACAGTTTGCACATTCGTGGAGAATAGGATGTATACCTGCCACCGGCAACATTTTCCACTGAACAAACAGTGAAATCGCTTCTGCATCATAGCCTTCTTCCATCGCATTAAACGATTCGTCAAGCAGACGGAATATACTAGCATTCGGCTGTTCTGCTTCCGTTAAGCGATCGAGTAATTCTACAATTAAACCCGCATATGCCGTCGTCTCTAGATCTGAGCGAATATGACGAACACTGCTGATCAGCTCACCTTGTTCAAGCGACCCCATGCCTCGGCTTGCACGGACAAGAAAATAGCCGTGAGTAAAGGTTTGCGTAATGGCAGCCAAACGACTTGCCGGTTTTTTCGCACCTCTAGCCATCGTCGTAATTTTCCCTGCTTCTTTCGTATAAATCGTTACAATTTTATTGGATTCCCCGTAAGGGATACTTTTGATAATAAAGCCTTCCAATTTATTCAGCAACGCGCTCTCTCCTTCAACAAGAAAGACAGCTTAATAGTCTTCTTCGTTAAATCCGAATTCTTTCAAACGACTTGGACGATTACGCCAGTCTTTTTGGACTTTTACCCATAGCTCTAAATAGACTTTCTCACCGAGTAACATTTCAATGTCTTTTCTCGCTTTCACGCCGACTTCCTTTAACAACTTGCCGCCTTTACCGATGACAATTCCTTTTTGCGAATCACGCTCAACGATAATGGTCGCACGAATATGCATTTTATGTGTTTCCGGGTCTTGTTCCATACTCTCAATCGCTACCGCAATGGAGTGTGGTATTTCTTCGCGTGTCGTATGCAATACTTTTTCTCGGATCATTTCAGAAACGATGAAACGTTCAGGGTGATCCGTCACTTGTTCAGCATCATAAAACTGAGGTCCTTCATTCAAATAGCTTTCAATTACTTCCACTAGACGTTCGATATTATTACCGTTCAGTGCAGAAATAGGAATCACTTCTGTGAACTTCATTTCGTTTGTATACGAAGTAATAATCTCAAATAATGTGTCGGGGTGCACAAGATCTATTTTATTGATGACCAAAAATACAGGCGTCTCGGATTTAGCGAGCCATTCCATAATGAAACGATCTCCTGTACCGATTTTCTCATCCGCATTGACCATGAACATGATCACGTCCACTTCACTTAACGTACTACGTGTCACTTTTAACATAAAGTCACCTAGACGGTGTTTCGGTTTGTGAACACCTGGTGTATCGATAAAAATCATCTGAGACGTATCCGTTGTGACGATTCCTTGTACTTTGTTTCGTGTAGTTTGTGGCTTGTCACTCATAATGGCGATCTTTTGCCCAACCATGCGGTTAATGAATGTAGATTTCCCTACATTTGGACGTCCGATAATGGATATAAAGCCTGACTTAAAGTTGTTCTTCTGCATAATCTAAATCCTCCTTGGAAAAAGCACCAGGTAATAACTGTTCTACCGTTGTTTCTTGCACATTGCCTTTCAAGTTCGTCAAGTACACAGGCATCTGCGGAGCACAAAATTCCGCAATGACTTGACGGCAAGCACCACATGGAGAGATTGGACCTTCAGTATCGCCAATGATTGTAATGGACTTGAACGACTTGACACCTTCAGATACGGCTTTAAAGATAGCTGTTCGCTCTGCACAGTTAGTTAATCCGTACGACGAATTTTCGATATTACATCCATGATAAATGATGCCGTCTTCAGTTTCTAATGCAGCACCTACTGGAAATTTTGAATACGGAACATATGCCTTATTCATGGCTTGTTTTGCTTCGTTCACTAATTGTTCTACACGCATCTAGTTCTCTCCTCTTCATTCAATCTTATCATCCAAACCATTTTGGAAAGAAAATTATACATCCGACGATCACACTTGCTATAGCGTACACAAGAACCGATCCCGCCGCGATATCTTTAGCTTTTTTAGCTAGTGGATGGAACTCCGTTGTCACAAGATCTACAACGTATTCCACTGCTGTATTCATTAATTCGAGCGCCATCATACCTGCAATGACGATGAAAATGATCATCCATTCTATTTGTGAAAGACCAGTAAACAAGCCGGCTATTACTACAATCATTGCTGATAAACCATGAAATTTCATATTACGTCCATGCGCAAAGCCATCCAAAATACCTTCCCATGCATAGACGAATGATTTCAAGAATCTTTTCATACACTCACTGACGCTCCAGCCCGAATGCAGTCAAAATCTCCGTCTGTCTGCTGAACATTTCACGTTCTTGTTTTTCATCTAGATGATCATATCCGAGCAAATGCAAGAATCCATGTAATGCAAGAAACCCAAGTTCACGCTCGAACGTATGATTATATTCCGCTGCTTGGCGCTTTGCAGTATCGATGGAAATAATGATATCCCCGAGCACAACTGGCATGTCGCTTTCGTGAATAATCGCCACTTCCCCTTCAGACAATTCTTCAAGCGCAAATGAAATAACATCAGTTGGGCGATCTTTTCCTCTATACTCGGCATTCACTGCCTGAATAGATTCATCATCCATAAATGTAATGGACAACTCATATAAACCTTCCATTTTTTCCATTATGGATGCATGAGTCAACAGGTCCTTGATCAATGTCTCTGAATTCGGGTCCACGCTTTCCGTTTCATCTTCGAAATAAAAATCTATCATAGTTGCTTTGCTCCTTTGTTATTGGGGATATTCAATACGGTTATGGAATATTCCATTCAATGTTTCATTAATTGAAATTTTTACTTGTTTAATTTCTTTTAATGACAGATCACATTCATCAAACTGATCGTCCTCTACTTTTCCTCGCACAATTCCTTTAACCAGTGCGGAAATTTTCTCCGGTGTCGGTTCTTTCATGGATCGCACCGCTGCTTCTACACTGTCGGCAATCATTATGACCGCGTTTTCTTTCGTTTGTGGTTTCGGACCTGGATAGCGGAAGTCATTTTCATTTACATCGGGATTCGATTCTTTCGCTTTCATATAAAAGAATCTGACACTACTCGTCCCGTGATGCTGTCTCGCGATGGCGACAAGCTCTTTCGGCATACGATGCGTTTCCAACATTTTTGCGCCGTCTTCCGCGTGGGCTATAATCATATCACGACTTTTCTCAGGTGTCAGTGCATCATGCAAATTCCGGCCATTATGCTGGTTTTCAATGAAAAAACCGGGATGAATAGTTTTTCCGATATCATGGTAATAGCTACCGACACGCGCGAGTAATCCATTCGCACCAATCGCTTCACATGCTGCATCTGCTAGATTCGCAACCATAATACTGTGATGATATGTCCCTGGCGTTTCGACTAATATTTTTTTCAATAATGGATGGTTAGGATTGGAAAGCTCTACTAAACGCATATTGGAAAGCAAACCGAAACTCGACTCGAAAAATGGTAATAATCCCATTGTCAATGCTCCCGACAATAAACCTGAAGAGATCGCTGCGACGGCATAGAATATCAGCTCTGGTGTCGTGTAGCTAGTTTGTGTCATCAATAAATAAAATATGATAAACATAATATTCGATACCGCGACACCGAGACTTGTCTGCAGTATTGTCGAACGCCTACCATGTTCGCTTAGTAAATAAATACTAACAATACCGCCAAATAAAATATACAGTGCGACTTCCATTTGCATGATGGCGGCCAGACCTTCTTGCAACATGATACCTGCTGTTGCCGAAGTAATAATCGTGGCGAGTACTGCCGATCGTTCATTGATTAATAACTTGATCAACATCGGCACTAGCGCTGTCGGGAATAAAAATGCAATTAGAACATCAAACTCATGGTCGATATAGCTGACAATCTTCATCAAAACGACCGCAAGCAATAAGATGATATAGAAAATAACGAGTGCTTTCTTTTTGAAAGTTTCTTCCCTTTTCGACTTGCCAAAGTGTATAGTAATCAATCCTGAAACAAATAATACAAACAGCATAATTCCAAGGGTTGGTTTGACTGAAGATTGATTAGTAAGAACACCTGAAAGTTGTAGCTGATGGTATACATCACGATCAATCAACTGTCCTTCACGAACGATGACCTGTCCTTGTAAAATACGGATGGATTCAACCGCGGCCCGTGCATCCGCCTGGTTCTTCGCTGTTAAAGCTTCATCAATCACTTCGGTTTCGACTACTGCCATACGTCCTAGTGATAGTGCTATATCGTGCAAATCTCTTGGCAATGTATTGGTCTGTCGTATTCTCCGCTCCACTTCATAGCGATGCATGGGTACTTGTTCGACTTTAAATGGAATGGCTAATTCTCTTCCCACTACAAGCGTCAACAGTTCCTGTAAATTGTTCAAATCAATTTGTTCGGCTGCCAGTAACTGTTTAAGTTGATCATCTGTAACAAGCAAGAATGTTTCTTCGTTTTCAAGCCCTTGCAATTTCTTTTGAAGCAGTTTTATTTGTTTACCCGAGGTCAAGTCAAGATCATCTTTTGTTTCTAATTTGACATCACTAACTGCGTTAAAGATCGAGCCAAGAATAGCTTGGCGGTTTTTCATAATATCTTCTGAGAAGCGATAAGAATTTGGGACCGCTTGTTCCGCCCGCACACGTTCGAGTTCGGTTTTCTCGGTGTCTTCTATTGTTTTAGGGGAACGAATGGTTTTTGGCGAAATTTCAAAAACAGAAATTTCATATGTTTCGTTCTGAGTGCTCCCGTACATAAGAAAAAACAACAGCACACTGGAAAGGGAGACGACAAGAAGCAAAAGAAATGTAAATTTCACTTTTCTTAGGTGTGAAAGTAGTTCCTTTAAAACTGTCATATAGTTGCCTCCTTTTCAGCAAATGATTGGTACATGATGGATGGACTATGTATCTTCCGCATTCAAAAAAGCAGTCAATTAATTAGTTGACTGCTCGTTTTCATATGCATCAATGATCTTCGCTACAATCGGATGTCGGACTACATCACCTTGTTCTAAATACATAAATTGAATATCTTGTACATTTTTCAAAATACTTTCTGCAACAATTAATCCTGATTCCGCACCGCGCGGTAAATCAATCTGTGTTTTATCACCTGTGATGACCATCTTCGATCCAAAGCCGAGACGTGTTAAAAACATCTTCATCTGTGCTTTGGTTGTATTTTGCGCTTCGTCCAGAATTACGAATGCGTCGTCAAGCGTTCTTCCACGCATATAAGCAAGTGGTGCAATTTCGATCACGCCACGTTCCATCAACCGTTCGGTATGTTCAGCTCCTAACACGTCGTGGAGCGCGTCATAAAGTGGTCGAAGGTATGGGTCCACTTTTTCTTTTAAGTCGCCTGGAAGGAACCCTAGGCTCTCTCCAGCTTCAACAGCAGGACGAGTCAATACTATTCGTTTGACAGAACCCGTTTTCATGGCTTGAACCGCCATCACAACAGCCAAATAGGTCTTTCCTGTTCCCGCAGGTCCAATACAGAATACTAAATCTCTCGAACGAATTGCTTGAACATACTCTCTTTGTCCAATGGTTTTCGCACGGATGACTTTTCCTTTTGTATTGCGGGCAATTTCTTCTTCATAGAGAGAAGAGAAATATTCAATCGTACCGTTCTTTGCCATTTCAATGGCCGTTGCCACATCTCGTAGATTGATGTTGATCCCTTTACGGATGACTTTCAGTAACTGTTCGAGCAATACTTTAGCTGCTTCTGCTTGTTCTTGCTCTCCACTGATCGAGATCGTTTCACCTCTAGTGTGGATCGAGATTTTTAATTCCTCTTCGATCAGATTCATGTTCTGATCGGAAATGCCAAGAAGCATAATCGCTTCGTTAGGTTCTTCGATATGAAGTTGAAGTACATTTTCGCTCAATATATTCAGTCTCCTTGAGTTATAGGTCGTTTTTCAGCAATGTTTTCGTTAACTAAAAATAGTATAGTCCCACTCACTTTATCATTAGTGAAGGACACATGTAAAATGTTTTCTTCTTTAATTATGCGCTCATTCGTCTTCTTTGACAATAAATCATACTTGATTAAGGGAAGGATGATCGTCTTTTCCATTCCTTTTTCCAAAAACACTTCTTGTGTATGATTCTCTTTCGTCTTATCAAGAATAACAGGATTTCTAAAACCTATATTTTTTATCTGATTACCTATCCACGGCTTTTGCCAACTGATAGTAAGATTTTCTTCTCCTTGAATCGAATAACTAATCGTTCTAGGTAATTCAAAATGACATTCTAACCAGTAGTCAGCAAATACTTCCCCATCTGCCCCTACTACAGTCGTCTTTTCTCCTTGTTCGAGAATACCCGTTGCCAGCATATCACCCTTTTTAACAGTTTGATGAATAACACTTGCTCTTTCTCCCCGCGTTAATGCAAAGCGTGTGATGACACCTCCTGTTTTCGCTACGAGATGTGATGGCTTTTCATTCACTTCTTCTTTAATTTCCGTAGACAATGGCGCAAGCATCGGTGAAACAATCAACGAAGTACCGGTTTGAGAGAATCGAATCCATGACAATGAAGGTTCATCCTGCATCAGCAGTCGGCGAATTTCGTCTTCTTCTGGTAATTTAGATAATAAAGAGGGCGCGATAATTTGTGCTTTCACCATCTTACTCTCCATTCGTTGTGCAATTTCAGGCACATCACTCTCTACGGTAATGTCCCATAGAAATAGTGAAGCAATGAATGGAATAAAACAAACTATCAAGAATAACAAAGATGCGAATAACCGGTGCTGGACAGTATCCAAACCTTTACGTCTAATTCGGACTTTCACACGATAATTCCTTCTGAAACGGCGGATGACTTTAATTCCCTTAGTGTCCGTCTCAAAAAATACAGCACTTCCAGAGACATACAAACTGCTGATTTTGACACGCTCTCGCTGTAATTTGCTAAGGAAAATAGAACCGTTGCGCACATCTGTCACTTGAACTTCGAATCGTTTAGGACTCATAGCTGTTTCCCTCTTCGGGTGTGAAACGCACCGTCACTTCTTGCAATTCATCGATCGATATATGGGCGTGTTGTTCAGTCAGCAGTAGAACTGTTACATCTTCTCCTTTGATGGTCATGACATAGTCATTCGTTTGAAAAGATACGGATTGTTCGCTTAAAGCGAGTAAGCGATAATTGCCGGTAATCCGCAATGAGTTGAATTCATCTAGGATAATGGATGGATGAAGTGCGAATAATTTTTTCATGAAAAAACCCCCTGTCTCATCCTATGAAAAGACAGGGGGTGGCATGATTACCGTTTTGATTTTGGTGGACCTAAAATTTCAGCATAGACAATCCCTTGCATGATTTGCTGGGGTGTTCTAGGAACCAAGTCTTCCTGCAAGATTGGTTCATCTTCCTGCATGATCGTTTGTTCTTGAAGCCTGCCTCTGCCCATTTGGCGCTCTGGACGTGGCGTTGAAGCCGGTTTAACCGGTTTCTTCGGCTCCGCATAGAAGATTTCAGACTGGGGCGCCTGTGACTTTACAGGTCGCTCAGGTTCTTTAACCTCTTGCTGAATATCCTGAAATTCTTTTTGAATATCTTCAAAGAGACTTCTGGATAATTCCTTCAGCGAACGCGGCTTCTCTACTGGAGCAGCATTCGTACGCTGAGGTTCTCTTTGTTTCATTTCACTTTGTGTCGGTTGGGCAGGCCATTGCTGGCTGGGCGGACGTTTCGGTTGTTGTTTTGGCTGATTCTGTTGATCTTTATCTTTCTTCTTACCGAATAACGATCCCAGCGCCAACATGATACCCAAAATAATCAGTTGTTCCATTATGCATCCCCTTCCCGGGAATTCATCTTGTTATAGTTAGTCTTTTGTTTGTTGATCTGTTCCTGTTTTACTAATTGAATCACGCATACTTGTATCAGCTTGGATATTTTTGTAGTTCATGTAATCCATGATGCCAATATTACCAGAGCGTAAAGCTTCTGCCATTGCTAAAGGTACTTCAGCTTCAGCTTCCACAACTTTCGAGCGCATTTCCTGAGTTTTCGCCTTCATCTCTTGCTCGCTTGCAACAGCCATTGCGCGACGTTCTTCCGCTTTTGCCTGTGCAATGTTTTTATCTGCCATTGCTTGTTCAGTCTGAAGTTCCGCACCGATGTTTTTACCGATATCAACGTCGGCAATGTCAATGGATAGAATTTCAAATGCTGTACCTGAGTCCAATCCTTTTTTCAGAACTGTTTGAGAAATCAAATCAGGATTTTCCAATACTTTTGCGTGACTGATCGAAGAACCGATTGTTGATACGATACCTTCACCAACACGGGCAACGACTGTCTCTTCACCCGCACCACCGACGAGACGGTCGATGTTTGCACGAACTGTAATACGAGCTTTTGCTTTTACTTCGATACCGTTCATCGCAACACCTGCGATAAATGGTGTTTCAATGACTTTCGGGTTAACGGACATTTGTACCGCTTCTAATACGTCACGTCCTGCTAAGTCGATTGCCTGTGCTCTTTCAAACGGTAAGTCAATGTTCGCACGCTGCGCAGCGATTAATGCATTCACTACGCGGTCTACGTTACCACCAGCTAAGTAATGACTTTCTAGCTGGTTGATTGACACCGTCAGACCCGCTTTATGTGCTTTGATCAACGGATTAACTACTCTGCTCGGAATTACTCGACGTAAACGCATACCAATTAATGTGAAGATACTTACACGAACGCCTGCCGCAATAGCGGAAATCCAGAGCGTTACTGGAACGAATGTAAAGAATATCGCCAGTACGATGATGATAATAAAGACAGCTGCTACCAGTCCGATTGTTCCTAGTCCCATCATAAGCCTTGTTCCTCCTCTTTCTTCTCTCTTACTACAATTCTAAAGCCTTCTACCGCTACAATTACGACCTCTTTACCACTTGCGATGTAACGACCTTCTGATACTACATCGATGCGTTCACCATCTACTTCAGCGACGCCAGATGGATAAAGTGGAGTAATCGTTGTTGCTACCTTCTGCAATAACTCATTACGATTTTTATTGGAAACGTAACCGCTTTCCGTATCCATCGTATCCATTAAAATGATTTTATTCAATAGATGGAGTTTTTTACCGAAGAATTTCATAATAACCACCGCTCCTATCAATGCTACGGCTATCGCAATTAGCACCGAAACTGCCATGAATGCCAAGTTTGTGCCTGCCAGTAAAATACTTCCTATGATAGCCAAGACCCCGAAGATACCAGCTATCCCTCCTGCAACAAAAAATTCGGCAATAATAAGTGCTACGCCGAGCACGAACAATAACAATGTCTCATAACCTGCTAGACCTGCTACTGTGTGTCCGTAGAAGAATAAGAATAGAGCTGTAAGCCCCATGCTCCCCGGCACACCAAAGCCTGGTGAATATAATTCTACAATCAGTCCGAGACTCGCAACGGAAAGTAAAATCGGTACAACGACTGGGTTGGTGATGAATCGAGCCATTTTCTCTGTAAACGTTTCCGCTGTAGAGATGACTTGCGCATCTTCCAAGTCCAGCTTCTTCAGTAACTCGTCAAATGAAGCTACTGTCCCTTCACTGTACCCTACCTTTTCAGCTTCGTCAGCAGTGAGTGTCAGAAGTTCGCCTTTTTGTGCACGTAAGTCCGGCAGATCAATTTCAGGATTTGCCATCGCCAATGCATATTGCGGATCACGGCCATTGTGCTTCGCGGCATTTTTCATTTGTGCCAACCAGTAACTATTGGCTTTCGTCTCTGCTGCATTTCCAGAACCGTCAATGACTTGTGCAGCCCCGATGGAACCGTTTGGCGTCATGTAGATTTCATCTGCATAAAGTGCAAGAAACGCACCTGCGGATAGCGCGCGATCGTTGATGAACGCGACGATTTTGACATCGTCAGTTGTTTTCATCAGCTTTGCGATTTGATCGGCAGCATCTACAAAGCCTCCAGGAGTGTCTATATCCAGCACAATCGTCTCTGCACCTTCTGCCTTAGCTTCTTTAAATGAACGCTGTAGGAAGGCATGCAGCCCCTTTTCTACTTCTTGATGAAGGGGTACTTGATATACTTTTGTTTCAGCTGCGTCTGAGTGTATAAAAGGCAATGCGATTGTACCGATGAATAAAATGAGCAGAAAAACGGACCTAATCATTTTAGACATTATGTTCTCACCTCTCTCTACTGCCTATTATACTTACTATTTACGTTTGAAGAAGCATTTGGTTTCATTTAATTGCAATTAAATAAAAGTTTTTCTTTCGTTGCGTCATGGCTTGTTAGTATATGGATTATATATGGACATTCATGAGCATAATTATTGAAGTTGTGTTGAAAGTTATGAAAGTTGGGAGGTGAATTAGCGTTTGTGAGGGGATGCAAGCTCCAGTTGGGGGACGCTTTTTCCCATGGGCCCGCGGTGAGCCAGCGGGAAGAGCCGTAACGAAGAACGGCTTTTGCGAGTAAAAGCGAAGCGTTAGGAGCACATCTTTGCACTTCGCCCCCAACTTCCGCTTCCATCCTACGTTGCGAGAGCTGGCACTTGGATCACTTACTGTATGTCATGTGTGAATTATTAGTTTTTCTTAACTAATTTTCAGTTCAAGTATTGAAGTTAAAACTTGATTACAACACTTACTTCAATGCGCAACAATGAGTATCCACCAGTCACATTGCAAAGGATTGATGCGTAGGGGCGACTCCAGGAGGTTAAGCGTGCGCATTGAGACCCTGGACAGGTGCCTTAATTTCTGCAAAGTGCACAGAAATTAAGGCCAAGCACTATCCTCTATACTAGCCTTCGCCGAATACTTTATTCAGAACTATTTTAAAAATTCCAGACATTAAAATAAACCGAAGATCCAGTGAAGGATCTTCGGTTTATAAGAAATTACATTAGTAGTTATTGTCAAAATTCAATGTAGGCAGAAATTAGAACTTGCGCTTACGAGCAGCTTCTGATTTCTTTTTACGTTTCACACTTGGCTTATCATAGAATTCGCGCTTTCTACTTTCTTGCATTGTACCACTCTTGGATACGGTCTTTTTGAAGCGGCGAAGAGCGTCTTCAAGTGATTCATTTTTGCGAACGACTGTTTTAGTCATATCTCTTGTCCCTCCCTCCAAACACACACTTCGAACATAGCACTTTGCTATGTACTAGAAAATTATAACGCATATTTTCTGATTGGTCAATAAAAACTATTAGAATATCATGAAAAAATCCAGATTTTTTTCTAGATAATCAATAGTCAGCAGATGATGACAGACCTTGCACGATGGAAACACCCGAACTTGCCCCGATGCGTGTAGCACCTGATTTGATCATGCGATCCACGTCTTCTGCGCTACGTACTCCACCACTTGCTTTTACACCAATTGCCGGCCCCACAACAGAACGCATCAATTTTACGTCTTCAGGTGTCGCACCGCCAGTTGAGAATCCAGTAGATGTTTTGACGAAATCTGCTCCTGCGAGTACAGCAAGTTCACAAGCTGAACGCTTTTGAATATCATCCAGCAATGATGTTTCGATGATCACTTTTACAAGTGCTTGATCTTTTGCTGCTTCTACAACCGCTTCAATATCTTTTCGCACCTGTTCAAGTAACCCACTTTGAAGCGCACCGATATTGATGACCATATCTACTTCTGTTGCACCGTTAGCAATCGCGTCTTTCGCCTCGAAAGCTTTTACTTCAGGCGTGTTTGCACCTAGCGGGAAACCGATGACTGTACACACTTTTACTTCGGTACCTTGTAAAGCTTCTGCAGCTGTCTTTACCCACGTCGGATTAATGCACACTGAAGCAAATGAATACTTTTTCGCTTCTTCACATAAATCCAGTATTTGCTGTTTCGTCGCTTCTGCCTTTAACAACGTATGATCAATATAAGCGGCATAATTTGTAGTCAATGAAAGCGCTCCTTTTGCACATCGTTTTTTTCAGTATATCAAAGCTTTCAATTCGTTGCACGAAAAAGACCACCCATTACAGGTGATCTTTTTACATCGATATTTTTTCTTCTGTAAGGACACGTACAGGTTGACCTTCATTGTAAGGATAGCCGGCTTTCGTGATTTTCACTTTAATGATTTTTCCAATCATCGTTTCATCTGCTGGCATCACTACTTTTAAGTAATTATCTGTATAGCCTACGTATAGATTGTCGTCACTATCTAGTTTATAGCGCTCTTCAGGAATGACTTCTAGCACTTCGCCTTCAAAACGAGCGGCATAATTTTTCGCTAATTGGTCGTTCAATGTAATTAAGCGATGAACGCGCTCATTTTTCACATTCTCGTCTACCTGATCTTCCATACGTGCAGCAGGCGTGCCTGTTCTCTTCGAATAAGGGAACACGTGGAGTTCAGAAAACTTATGGTCGCGAATAAAGTTATACGTTTCCATAAATTCTTCTTCCGTCTCACCTGGGAAACCTACGATGACGTCTGAAGTAATTGCAAGGTCAGGCAGTGCTTCATTCAGACGCTTTAAACGATCCGAGAAGAATGCCATCGTATATTTACGACGCATGCGTTTCAGTACAGTATCCGAACCCGATTGAATTGGGATATGCAAGTGACGTACGACAATGTTGGAATTACGCAACACATCGATGACTTCATCTGTTAATTGGCTCGCTTCAATCGAACTAATACGAAGACGTTTCAATCCTTTTACCTGCGTTTCCAAATCACGTAACAGACGAGCTAAATTATAGTCTTTTAAATCTTCACCGTAACCGCCTGTGTGAATACCTGTTAACACAATTTCGAGGTAACCCGCGTCGACAAGTTGCTGCGCTTGGCGGATAACTTCTTCCGGATCACGTGAGCGCATTAATCCCCTAGCCCACGGAATGATACAGAACGTACAGAAGTTATTACACCCTTCCTGAATTTTCAATGAAGCCCGCGTACGGTCTGTAAACGAAGGCACATCAAGTTCTTCATAGACTCGGTTTTTCATAATATTTCGTACCGCGTTGATCGGCTGGCGCTCTTCACGGAACTGTTCGATCAATCCAAGCAATTTAGAACGATCTTGTGTACCTACGACAATATCCACACCGGGAATTGCCATAATTTCTGCCGGAGATGTTTGGGCGTAACAACCTGTTACACAAATGACTGCGTCCGGATTTTTCCGGATAGCGCGACGAATTACTTGTCGGCTCTTCTTATCACCGGTGTTTGTAACGGTACATGTATTAATAACATAGACATCAGAATTCTTATCAAACTCTACTCTTTCATAACCTGCTTCTTGAAACAATTGCCAAATAGCTTCTGTTTCGTAGTGATTCACTTTGCAGCCTAGTGTATGAAAAGCAACTGAAGACATAAGTTGTTCACTTCTTTCATTCAAATTCATAAGACATAGCGGACAATACATACAAAGGAGCTGTTTCCGTACGCAGGATTCTAGGTCCAAGCGACACCGGAAGGAAGCCGGCTTGTTGCAGTAAATCGGCTTCTTCACGCGCCAATCCGCCTTCCGGACCAAAAACAACTACTATCGATTGTCCATGATACACGTTTTTGAGACGGTCCGCAATCTTATGCGGCACATCACTTTTCGCATCTTCTTCATCCGCAAACATTTTGACATCAAAAGAATCCGTATACGTGATCAGTTGCTTGATGCTCTGGACAGATAAAATCTCTGGCACATGATTACGATGACATTGCTCAGCAGCTTCCTTGGCAATTTTTTGCAAACGATCTATGCGCTTATCAACTTTTTTTGCGTCCCATTTAACGATAGATCGGCTCGCAGCAAAAGGAATCAACTGACTCATACCGAGCTCGGTGCTCTTTTGTGTAATTAAGTCGAGCTTATCGCCTTTAGGTAAACCGCAGGCAATCGTTACGGAAATCGGCAACTCATTGTCTTTGTCTAGTTGTTTCTTTTGAGAAACGATCACCGCATCTTCACTCATGCTATCTATGATCGCAATAGAAGCAACGCCATCATAAACCGTCACTACTTCCTGACCTGGCGTCATACGCATGACTTTGACGATATGCTTATAATCATCTCCGCCAATCTCAACTCGACCTTGTTCATCAAATGGATGATTTAGAAAATAGCGTTGCATGATTATTCACTACCTTTGCGCGCGATGATGACTACCCAGTCTTCCATGAGAACCGTTTCCAAAATCTCAAAACCTTGTGCGATTAGATCATTACGCACTTCATCGCGTTTGGCTCCAATGATCCCCGACGTGATGAATAAGCCCCCTGGTTTGACAAGTTGATAGGCATCTTGAGAAAACGACATGATAACGTCCGCTAAAATATTCGCGATAATTAAGTCCGGTGGCTCTTCGATTGAATCGAGAAGATTACCCTTCAAAACCGTAATGCGATCATCGACATGGTTATACGTAACATTTTCTTCTGCAGCGCGAACAGCTACTTCATCTAGGTCAAGTGCTGTAATGTGTTTGGCACCAAGTAAAGCAGCACCAATCGCAAGCACGCCCGAACCAGTTCCTACATCGACAATTGTCTGGTTAGGTTCAAGATACTTTTCGAGAGCTTGCAAACAAAGGACTGTAGTAGGGTGTGTACCTGTTCCAAAAGCCATACCGGGATCTAGTTCAATGATCAATTCATCCGATTCCACTGGGGTATACTCTTCCCATGTAGGGACAATCGTGAACCGCTTTGATATTTTCACAGGATGGAAGTATTGTTTCCATGAGTTGGCCCAATCTTCTTCATCTACTTCTGTAATGCCAATAGTAAAGCGACCAGGATTTAATGAAAACTGACGAAGGCCTTCTATTTCCAGTTCAAGGTTTTCAACTGTTTCGTTGATGAAACTAGTGACAGGCAAATACGCTTTGATGATGACTCCTTCGTTAGGAAAATCATCTTTATCGAGTGCATATATTTCGCCAAATTGATCCACTCGCTCTTTATCAAATTCTTCAGAGTCCTCAATGACAACTCCGCTCGCTCCTGCTTCATGCAAGATATTTGCGACTGCCTCAGTTGCTTCATGCGTCGTGTGGACGGAAACTTCAGACCATTTCACAGCTAGTCATCCTTTCATTCACCTTTAAAAGTGCGTTTAATTTTATCGAAGAATGAGCTGGAATACTCATCTGGTGATTCCCCTTCGATTGATGCGAACTCACGCAATAATTCTTTTTGTCGCTCTGTCATCTTCTTCGGTGTTGTTACTTTGATGATGACATGTTGATCGCCTGTACCGTGACCGTGTACGTTCGGAACTCCTTTGCCTCGAAGGCGGAATGTCGTACCGTTTTGTGTACCTGCCGGAATTTTCAACTTTACTTTGCCGTGTACTGTTTGAACTTCGAGCTCGTCTCCGAGTGATGCTTGTGGGAACGTCAAGTTCAATTCCAGGATAATATCATCTTCTTCACGAATGAAACGTTTATGTGGACGTACATTAAAGACGATATATAAGTCTCCAGGAGGTCCTCCATTTATACCCGCTTCACCTTGACCGCCTACACGCAGTCGTTGGCCTTGGTCTACACCAGCAGGAATGGTTACTTTAATGACTTTGTTTTTCGTTACGCGGCCTTTACCTCGGCATGTTTCACATTTTTCTGGAATGATTTTACCTGTTCCCTGACATGTAGGACATGTTCTGCGATTGACCACTTGACCGAATGGCGTGTTTTGAGCAAATGAAATCTCGCCCGATCCATTACATTCCGTACATGTTTTGACGCTTGTGCCTTTTTTAGCACCTGTACCGTCACATGTATCACATTCTTCTTCACGTGGAATATCAATTTCAGTTTCTTTACCAAAAATAGCGTCCATGAAGTCGACTGTCATCGTATATTGCAAGTCATTACCTTTTTGTGGGGCATTTGGATCTCTTCTTCTTGCACTACCGCCGAAGAACGTGCTGAAAATATCTTCGAAACCGAAGCCATCTCCACCACCGCCACCGAATCCACCAAATCCGGCACCTGGTCCATTATGTCCGAATTGATCGTATTCGGCTCTCTTATTCTCGTCGCTTAATACTTCAAATGCTTCTGTTACCTCTTTGAATTTCAATTCTGCATCCGCTTCTTTGTTCAAGTCCGGATGGAACTTTTTAGAAAGTGTACGATATGCTTTGCGGATTTCTTCTTTCGTTGCAGATTTAGAAACGCCTAGCACATCATAGTAATCTCGTTTACTCATTCATTGCACCCCTCATCGCATTTTACCTGTTGTCCATTGTAACACGTTGATATCGAATTTTGTTAAGTTAACAAACGAAAAAGTCAAAGCCGGAATTTCGGACTTTGACTTTTCCGTCAATAGCTATTTCGAATTACTTATTTAGTGTCTTTGTCGTCTTCTACTTCTTCGAAATCTGCGTCCACTACACCATCATCTTCTTGGCCTGGTTGTGCATCACCTTGTGCAGCTTGTGCTTCTGCAGCAGCTTGCTCATATAGTTTTACAGATAGAGCTTGTACTAATTCGTCAAGTTTTTCTTTCTTCGTACGAATTTCTTCAAGATCTCCAGATTCATTAGCAGCTTTCAATTCTTCCAATGCCGCTTCAGCTTCTTTCACTTCTGCTTCATCCACTTTACCTTCTAGGTCTTTAAGTGTCTTTTCAGCCATGAATACTAACTGATCTGCTTCGTTGCGAAGTTCCGCTTCTTCTTTACGCTTCTTATCATCTTCAGCGTGAGCTTCTGCGTCTTTAACCATTTGATCGATCTCTTCATCAGAAAGGCCTGAACTAGACTGGATCGTGATGTTTTGTTCTTTTTGTGTACCCATATCTTTCGCTTTAACATTTACAATACCGTTTTTGTCGATATCGAATGTTACTTCGATTTGTGGAACGCCACGTGGTGCTGGTGGAATATCCGTCAATTGGAAACGACCTAATGTTTTATTGTCAGTCGCCATCGGACGCTCACCTTGCAATACGTGGATATCTACTGCTGGCTGGTTGTCTGCCGCTGTAGAGAACACTTGTGATTTGCTTGTAGGGATTGTCGTGTTGCGGTCGATTAGCTTAGTGAAAACAGAGCCCATCGTTTCGATACCTAGTGATAGAGGCGTTACGTCAAGAAGTACTACGTCTTTAACGTCTCCAGTAAGGATAGAGCCTTGAACTGCTGCACCCATTGCTACTACTTCATCAGGGTTTACGCCTTTGAATGGCTCTTTACCTGTTACTTTTTTGATTGCTTCTTGTACTGCTGGAATACGTGTAGATCCACCAACTAAGATTACGCGATCGATTTCAGCTGCTGAAAGATCTGCGTCTTTAAGCGCTTGGCGAGTCGGGATCATAGAACGTTCTACTAGGTCCGCTGTCAACTCATCGAATTTACCGCGAGTTAAAGTGATTTCCATGTGTAGAGGTCCTGCTTCTCCAGCTGTAATGAACGGAAGAGAGATTGAAGTAGATGTTACACCTGACAAATCTTTCTTCGCTTTTTCAGCTGCATCTTTCAGACGTTGCATAGCCATTTTATCTTTAGAAAGATCAATGGAGTTTTCTTTACGGAATTCTTGTACTAAGTAATCCATAATAATATCATCGAAGTCGTCTCCACCAAGTTTATTGTCACCTGCTGTTGAACGTACTTGGAATACTCCGTCACCTAGTTCAAGGATAGATACGTCAAACGTACCGCCACCTAGGTCATATACTAGAATTGTTTGATCTTCTTCTGTCTTATCCAAACCGTAAGCAAGTGCAGCTGCTGTTGGCTCGTTAATGATACGCTCTACTTCAAGACCCGCAATTGTACCAGCATCTTTTGTTGCTTGACGCTGCGCATCGTTAAAGTACGCAGGCACTGTAACAACAGCCTTCGTTACTTTTTCGCCCAAGTATTCTTCAGCGTAGCCTTTCATGTATTGAAGGATCATAGCTGAAACTTCTTGTGGAGAATATTCTTTGCCGTCTACTTCTACTTTAAAGTCCGTACCCATATGTCTTTTAACAGACATAATTGTGTTCGGGTTTGTGATCGATTGACGTTTAGCTACTTCCCCAACTTGTCTTTCGCCGTTTTTGAATGCGACAACGGATGGTGACGTTCTGTTACCTTCAGGATTCGGAATTACTTTCGCTTCTCCGCCTTCATATACTGCGACTACTGAGTTTGTTGTTCCTAAGTCAATACCAATAATTTTACTCATTTTTGATTTTCCTCCTATAATGTGAAAAAATTAGTTTTTTTATTCGTTTACTTTAACCATGGATGGTCGAAGTACACGCTCTTTAAGTTTATATCCTTTTTGTAGTTCTTCCAAAACAATTCCAGAATCTTTCTCTTCTTCATTGCCTGTCATCACTGCCTGATGGAAGTTTGGATCGAATTCTTGATCAAGTGCTTCAATTTCTTCGAGTCCGTCAGATTTTAACGCTTCTACTAATGAACGATAGACCATTTCCATCCCTGTTAAGAGGGCCTTCGTCTCTTCTTCTTTTGCTTCAACCGCAAGTGCACGTTCGAAGTTATCCAGTACAGGCAAAATATTCACCATTACGTTTTGTGCACGGTATGTTTGCAACGTTTGATAGTCGAGTGCAGCTCGTCTTTTGACGTTTTCCATATCCGCCAATACGCGTAATTTCTTACCCTCTTCTTCTTCAAGAGCTTTCGTTAATTCATCTATTTTTTTCTCAAGTTCTTGTTCTGTAGTGAGTACTTCCACGACTTCTTCAACCTCTGGCTGATCTGACGCTTCAGTAAGCTCTTGCTCATCTTCGGAAAGATTTTCATCTAGATGCTCTTCAAACTTTTCGTTTTCTTTCACGTGTCTTGCCTCCCGTTCCCGTCTTGCCCGATGGTTAACCGATGTAGTGCAGAAGATAGATCACTGCTAAGTATGTCTAGCAATGTAATGACTCTTCCGTAATCCATCCGCTTCGGACCGATAATTGCGATGGAACCTTCCATATTCTCTCCTGCCGAGTATGTGGAAGTGATCACGCTGTAGTCTTCCATTTCAATCACGTTGTTTTCTGAACCGATACGAACTTGTATACCTTGCTCGTTATTCTTGAAAAGCCCCATGGCAGGATTGCCTTTCTCTATCAATTCAAAAAATGATTGCATCTTTTGGAAATCGTGAAATTCCGGTTGTTTCCACATATTCAATTTCCCGCCGAAATACAATTGCTCTTCAGGCTCCACTGCCATTGCTTGCTGCAGCGAGCTGAATAGTTGCTCAGCTTGGTGAATATGCTGTTCAAATACATGTTTCGCCTCGAGCTGCAATTTTTTCTGCAACTGCACAAGCGATGTGCCGATTAGGCGTTCATTTAAAATATTTACCGTCTTCTCAATTTCCGAAGCAGTGAGGCCAGGTGGTACATCGAAAATCCGATTTTCCACATGTCCATTATCTGTTACGATAATTGCCACTGCTCGCTGTTGATCAAGTGGAACTATAGAGAATTTCTTGACGGCATGCGTAGAAGTATCAGGTCCAAGTAGAATGGACGTATAATTCGTCAAGTCCGATAAAATCGTTGCGGACTTCCGTATCAATTCCTCAGACTCTCCGACTTTTTCCTGAAACACTGTACGCAACTGCAAGCTGTCTTCAAGACCTAGGGCTTGTGGCTGTAATAAATGATCCACAAAGAACCTATAGCCTTTTTCTGAAGGCACTCTTCCAGATGATGTGTGAGTCTTTTCTAGATAACCCATATCTTCCAGATCCGCCATGTCATTCCGAATGGTTGCCGAACTAAATGGCGCTTCCGGTTTCTTTGACAGTTGTCTGGAACCAACAGGTTGAGCAGACTCAATAAAATCTTTCACTGTCAATTGTAGTATGAGCAATTGTCTGTTTGTCAACATGATCATCACTCCTGTTAGCACTCATTAACCGCGAGTGCTAATACTACTTTATAATTTATCAAATTCTATTTTATATGTCAACGAATCAAACTCAATCACCTAATAAAAATTCTTGAAACACTGTATTCCCTAGAAAAACACCTTTTCGTGTCAGGCGTAGAAGATCGCCATCGATGTGAAGCAGCCCTTGTTGTTGCAGTTTTTCAATCGGTTTACCGAATACTTCTTTGATCGGTCGGTTGAATTTCTTCTGGAATTCCTGCATTGAAACTCCTTCAACTATTCGCAAACCAAGGAACATTTCTTCTTCCATTGATTCTGCCAGTGTTACTTCATGAACGTCCTTGCGAGGTAACTTGCCTTCTTCTAAGTGGTCGATATAGTGCATTAACGGACCTACGTTTGAATAGCGTTCTTTGCCGAGATAGCCGTGAGCACCTGCACCAATACCTGCATATTGGGAGTTTTCCCAATAAATCAAGTTATGAAACGAAGGATATCCAGGTTTTGCGAAGTTGCTGATTTCATATTGTTCCCTGCCTGCTGCATTCATGCGTTCAATGACCATCTCAAACATTTCAGCTTCGACATCTTCTCCAGGCAACGGTAATTTCCCTTTAACCATTCGATTGTAAAATACCGTTTTTGGTTCAACAATTAATGAATAGGCGGAGTAATGCGGCAAATCAAGCGCCAATGCCCGATCGAGCGTCTCTTCCCATTCGCTTACAGTCTGCGTCGGTAAGCTGTACATTAAATCGATACTGATATTCTCGAAACCGACACTCCGTGCAGCCGCAATGACACGTTCCACGTCTTCGTTGGAATGCGTGCGTCCGATTTGCTTCAGTAATCGTTCATTGAAAGTTTGAACGCCGATTGATAAACGATTGACACCTTTTTCTTTCAAAATAGATAGTTGTCCTTCTGACAGGTCGTCAGGATTTGCTTCGGTTGTGAATTCTTTTAACGTTGTCACATCTACGTACTGTGAAACAATCGTCAGTAACCGGTCAAGTTGTTCGACGCTAAGCGCTGTTGGCGTGCCACCACCTAAGAATACCGTTTCCACTTCTTCAAATGAATGGCCGGCTTCTTTCATATAATAAAACTCTTTACCAATCGCTTCGATATATCGATCGACCGGCTGGTTTTTCAAAAACACTTTATTAAAATCACAGTAATGACAAATTTGCTGGCAAAACGGTATATGGATATACACTCCCCGCATGCTGTCACATCCTTTATATGAGTATGTAAACGGCAAAAAGAGGGCGATTTGCCCCCTTTTTGCTGAGTTCAATTAATCTTCATCCATCTTCAAAACAGCCATGAACGCTTCTTGTGGAACTTCCACCGAGCCGACTTGTTTCATTTTTTTCTTACCTTCTTTTTGCTTATCAAGCAATTTACGTTTACGGGAAATATCTCCACCGTAACATTTTGCTAAAACGTTTTTACCCATTGATTTAATAGTAGAACGCGCAACGATTTTTTGACCAATCGCTGCTTGAACAGGAACTTCGAACTGTTGTCTTGGAATTAACGACTTCAGTTTTTCAACGATTGCTTTTCCGCGCTCGTAGCTGAAGTCATTGTGCACAATAAAGCTCAGTGCATCGACATTTTCACCGTTCAACAGAATATCCATCTTCACGAGTTTCGAACGCTTATAGCCAATCAATTCATAATCCAACGAAGCATAGCCTTTTGTGCTGGATTTCAATTGGTCAAAGAAATCATAGACAATTTCCGCCAATGGCAGTTCATAGATAATATTGACACGTGTGCTGTCCATATAATCCATTGTAATGAAATCTCCACGCTTACGTTGACATAGTTCCATAACAGCACCTACATAATCATTTGGCACCATGACAGACGCTTTAACATATGGTTCTTCTACGAAATCTACTTTTTGTGCAGAAGGCATCATCGATGGATTATCCACATTCATCGTTGAACCATCCGTTAAGTTTACTTTATATATAACACTTGGCGCTGTTGTGATCAAATCGATATTGAATTCACGTTCGATCCGTTCCTGAATAATTTCCATGTGCAATAGGCCGAGGAACCCACAGCGGTAACCGAATCCTAGTGCTTGGGATGTCTCTGGCTCATATTCAAGTGCAGAGTCATTCAGTTCTAGCTTTTCAAGCGCTTCACGCAAATCGTTGTATTTAGACGTATCGATTGGGTACAATCCGCAGAACACCATCGGATTCATACGACGATAACCTGGTAATGCTTCATCTGCAGGGTCATTGGCAAGTGTAATGGTATCTCCGACTTGTGTATCCCCTACCGTTTTAATAGAAGCAGACAAGAAACCTACGTCCCCTACAGTCAATTCATCGCGAGGAGAAATTGTCGGAGTAAAGACTCCTGTTTCAAGCACTTCAAATTCTTTACCTGTAGCCATCATACGAATTTTATCGCCTGGCTTTACTTTCCCTTGAACAATTCGGATATTGACGATAACGCCTTTATACTGATCGTAATGGGAGTCGAAAATCAACGCTTTTAATGGCGCTTCAGGATCTCCTTCAGGCGCTGGCACTTTTTCTACGATTTGCTCCAAAATTTCTTCAATGCCAATTCCAGCTTTTGCTGAAGCTAAAACCGCTTCTGAAGCATCCAATCCGATAACTTCTTCAATTTCTTTTTTTACACGTTCCGGATCAGCTGCCGGTAAATCGATTTTATTAATGACAGGTAAGATTTCCAAATCATTATCTAGTGCCAAGTAGACGTTCGCCAATGTTTGGGCTTCGATACCTTGTGCAGCGTCTACAACCAAAATAGCGCCTTCACAAGCTGCCAAACTTCTCGATACTTCATATGTGAAATCGACGTGTCCTGGTGTGTCGATCAAGTGAAACGTATAGTCTTCACCATTCTTTGCCGTATATACTAATTGAACGGCATTCAATTTAATGGTGATCCCGCGTTCACGTTCCAGGTCCATCGAATCCAATGATTGCGATTTCATATTACGTGTTTTCACTATTTCCGTTTTTTCTAAAATCCTATCAGCCAGCGTGGACTTTCCATGGTCGATATGGGCGATGATAGAAAAATTTCGGATGTTTTTTTGACGTGCTGCTCTCTGCTCTTGATTCATCACTGTTCACTCCTACATGTACGTACCTATTTAAGCTACTTGAATTATAGCAGTGAACGGTTCAGACTTCAATATTTGAAAGATTATTGCACGATCATCATAGCGGAAATAGATTCACCAACGACAGATATCGTTTGATTGATTTCCATTTCAGTATTACCTACGCCACCCATTTCGATCAAAATGATGCTTGTATTTAAATCTTGATTGTATTTACCGTCTACTCCACGGCCACCTTTGATGATGATCTCTCGCGTGATACCCGGCACTATTTTTTCCATTTCACTTTTCAATTGCTTCGCTTTGGCCAAATTCCGTTCGTAATACGGGTGGTCTCTTCCAATGACAAATGCCACTTTTGCATAGCGTTGACCAGCGTGCGTTATGGTCGTTTTAGAAGGACCGAGCGAATCCCTGTGCATGTCGATGACTAAATCATAAGATTGTTCGTTAACCTTCTTTTCCACATACGGCCTGATCGCAGCATACGAGCGATGATACGGTATCTTCTTTTGTTGCATAATTTTCACAATATCGATATCGAGTTGTTCTGCCCCAAGACCATGTGATATTAAATTCTCTTTTAGCCGCGCGCCCACTTTTATTATATTCTCCGAATGATGAGACACTGCAACTTTACCATCCGCTGCTTTCGTAATCGGTTCATACGCTTCATGTGAATGAGTCGAATAAATTAAAACATTACCTTTCACTTTAGGACGAATATCCTCTTCCAATACATTGGATGCGTAAACTATTGTGCTTGGTTCCTTTAACGAGAGGGCAGTGGGGATGGTCGGCTGTTTAGGAATGTACTGCAGTACGACAGGGAAGATGAACAATACAAAAATAACGCTCATCCAGATTTGCAAAGTTTTTTTCATAGTAATCCCTCCATCTTCCACAATATGCAGAAGAAAAAAGGTCAATGACTAGTTCACGTATTTACTTTATGAATCCAACTAATTAATGAAGAAGACAATGCCGTGGCGTAGTTCGCTACCCACGAATCAATTTCTTTTGGCGATATAAATGTCGACAACTCCTGATTGGTCAGTACTTCTTCAAATAATTTAATTCGTTCTTCATGCGTCCATGATGACCAATCACCGAATATAGGTCCAAGCGCTGTGCGATCTGCATCTTTTGTGATGCGTTGAGGAAAACGACCCGTTGAGAGTTTAGACGAAGGCATACTATCCTCTTCAATTTTCGTTGCGATATAGCCAAACATCGTGTCAATCGCATCCGCCACGAGTACAGGGCCGTCCACTACTGTCGGCACGCCTATCGCAATGACGGGGATGCCGAGACTTTTTTCTGATAACTCTTTGCGGCTGTTCCCTACACCTGAGCCCGGATGAATACCCGTATCTGTTAGCTGAATCGTACGGCAAAGCCTTGCGCTACTTCTCGCAGCAAGAGCATCGACGACGAGTAACAGATCCGGCTTACTTTGATCGACGATTGCTTTTACGAAGGACGCAGTTTCTAAACCCGTCTGAATCGTTACCCCCGGTGCATAAACCATCACACCACTTTCATCTGCTTCGTAATAATCAGGTATCACTTCTTTCACATAATCCATAACAGCGGGCCCAACAGCATCAGGCGTAATTTCTCGGTTACCGAGACCGACACATAACACTTTCTTTACGTCTCCCGGTATCTTTTCTTTAATTAAGGTGTCCATTTTTTCGACCACAAGTTCACATAATGTTTGAATCTCATCGATTTCGTGAACAGCAAGTGTCGGAATCGTCAGCGTAATATATGTACCTTTCGCTTTCCCGATTTCTTCCTCACCTTCTGCTGTCACTTTTACCGTAGTTGCTTTAATTCGACCAATTGTTTGTTCTTCGACACGTATTCCGGACATTTCCTTCAATTTCTTTTCTTCTTGATCTGTCTGATGCCTGACAAACTCATCACTTTCATCAATTAAATCCGTTCGATAGTAGTTGATTTCGCTCATTTTTTTCACCTCTACTAGCCAGTTTGTGCAATTAATCGGCGATTATTCTGGAATAGATTGCTGTAAAGATGAATCACTTTACTTTTTTTCTTGCAATCTGTCATGAGCTTTGTTAAAATTATGCTTGTTGTAAAGAGATGTCCGGATGATTGTGGAAACACTCTTGCCTTACCTGAAAGCTGGAGGTGAATGAAATGCCAAACATTAAAGGTGCTATCAAACGCGTGAAACAAAGTGCTGCTGCTAACGAAGCAAACTCGCACGTTAAAGCTTCTATGCGTACTGCAATCCGTAAAGCGGATGCGGCTCTTACGAATAAAGAAGAGAACGCTGAAGAACTTTTGAGAAATGCTGTGAAACAATTGGATACTGCTGCCCGTAAAGGTCTTATCCCAAAAAACACTGCTGCTCGTCAAAAATCACGTCTAACTAAAAAAGCTCAATAATGACATGTTAAAAGACTGCCTCCTCGTGACGGCAGTCTTTTTTTGCGTTTTTATAAACCATTCATTAAAAATAATTCTAGTTTACGCTGGCGATTGCCACTCGTAGTTTTCAATTGCAAATCAATCGTCGCCAAATCATCCAACGCCTTCAATAAAACTGGTAAAGGCGGCAGTTTCCGTTGCATCATCAATTTGACGCGATACGGATGGATATGAAGGGTGGTGGCGATCTGTTGTTGCTGATAGCCTTTTTTACGGAGATTTGTCACATGGATCATTAAACGTACTTGGCTTGCGATGAGTGACGCCATCATGATCGGCTCTTCACCATTACGCAATAAATCATGATAGACAGCAAGTGATTCCGCACGTTTGTTATTAACGAATGAATCCGTCAGGCGGAATACATCCATTTCGGGCGTTCTAGCAACCAATTGTTCAATCATATCGACGTCGACTGTGCCACTGAATGCCAAATAACCCGCTAGCTTGTCCACTTCAGTAGAAAGAGTCAGCAAATCAGTTCCTGATATCTCCATGAGGAATTCAGCTGTCTTTTTATCAAACGCAATCCCTTTATCTTTCCCTTGTTGCATGATCCACGTAGATAAGTCTTGTCCTTGCAAAGCCACAGCTTCTACGACAACTGCATGCTTTTTAATTTTCTTCGTAATTTTCTTTCGTGCATCTAATTTTTCATATGGCGCCACAAATACTACCGTTGCGGTAGGCGATGGATTTTCCAGCCATTTTTCCAACAATTCTAATTGATGGTTCTGTTTTTCTTTTGAATTATCGGTTGCTTTCAAAAACGAGCAGTTTTTTGCGACAATTAATTTATGATCGACTAAAAACGGAAATTCATTCGCTACTTCAAGAACTGCCTGGATAGGTATCTCTTCCAAATCAAAGCGATTCACTTCAGATGATGTCATGCCGGGCACTGCCTTGATCAATTTCTTTATCGTTTCATCCAATAAATGTTGCTCAGTACCAGTCAGTAAATAAACTGGTTGCACATCGCCTTTTTCAATTTGACTCCAAATTTTCGTAACCACTTTCTTCACCTCTGTTAACGAGTACTTGCATGTAAAAACCTGTGCTAACTATACATGAAAATCAATTATTTCTCCATACTAGCGAGTAAAGGAGGTTTATTGATGAAAAAATCTAAGCGTCTAGAAGCAAATACTCGTAAAAATTCAAAACCTGAGGAGAAAGAAGAAATCTCTTTGGAATTGGCCGAATTTGGTCACTTGACACCGAAGCAAGAACCGATGACACCAAACCATCGCGAAACAGCAGAAAAGGACAGATACTATTAACTAGAATGGATGAAGCGGAAATGGCCATATGCGTTTCCGCTCTTTTAACTTATAATTCACTTACTCTATGAACAAATTGTGTCAACATACATTGCAACACCTAAAAACGTCGATTTATATGGATTTTTCTTTCACTTTCATCTATACTTAGTATGGAATTAGGAGGTGTAGCAATGAATGAATTTGAACATGATGTCCAATCCAAACGTAATGACGCGATTGATAGTGGCATCGGCTTTATAGTTGCGTTTATCGGTTTTTCGGCAATTTTTGTTGTTGCTACGATCATCGATATCGTCGCTCGCTAATCAACTGTTTTATAAAGTAGACACATCCACCTAATTGGCGGATGTGTCTATTTGTTTTTAGCGACTAGATGTAGTCGTATACATACCATCCTTTACACGTAATTCAATAGTTCCTTGTTCCGCTGTCGACCAAAACGGAATGTCATGCTCAATGAAACGATTCACTACTTCTGCATGCGGATGTCCATAGCGACTATTTCTTCCTGCCGAAACAATAATAAACTCGGGCTGTAAGAAATTGATAAAAGGCTCTGTACTCGATGTTTTGCTGCCATGATGACCTGCTTTTAGCACAACACGTTGAAAATCTGCAGAGCGATACCTTTGCAAAAATCGCTGTTCTCCCTCTTTCTCCAAATCTCCAGGAAAGATGAAATGAAGATCATTCTTCTTCATGACCAGTATGAGTGAACTGTCATTGCCGTCATACACACGTTCTTCAGGCGCTACATATTGAAACTGATAATCGTCTATATTCCAATTAAAGCCTTCCCCAACGAGCTGCACTGGAACTTTTTGTTCATTGGCCAGTCGTAACACGTCTTTCATCGCTTTCTCTTGTTCGCTTCCAGGCGGTATATGAATCTCCTTCACGCGTAACTCTTCCATGACTTCATCCGCACCTTCCATATGATCAAGATCGGCATGAGAAATCATCAATCGGTCGATTTTCGTAATACCTTTTGCTTTTAAGTACGGCACAACGATATTTCGTCCAATTTCAAATGGCTGCTCAGGAGTTTTCCAATTCGCTTCACCAAAATGAACGACGCCACCAGTATCTATCATATACACTGCTTTTTTAAAAGGCATCTCGATAATCGTACTGTCCCCTTGTCCCACGTCGACGTACGAAACGATCGCGTCCAGATGTAGTATCGGTTTGATTTCCAAATAAAATGCCGGTAACAATAAGCCAGCGATACCTAGCGCAATACATTTTCTTCGTTCCAAAGAAACTAGAAATAGTAAGATCCCAAGAACCGCAAGCGCAGAACCTATTCCATCCGGCTGTCCCGGTGTCCACATTTGGTACGGAAATGAAGCAAACCAAGTGGTCATGCTACCTATCCATTGTCTGACTGGTTCATACATGTGAAAAAGTAAACTGGCTAGCGGAGGAATTGTATACGTACAAACTAATAGTAATAAATTGGCTGGCAAAATAAATATGGAATACAAAGGGACATAGAACAAATTTGCGATAAAAGAAGAAATCGACAACTCAAAGAAGTGATACAACAAAATAGGATAAAGCGCGACTTGCGTAATAACCGTGACAAGAAACGATACAACGAATCCATTTTTCGCCTGGCTTAAAATAGCTGACGAATACAATAAAGAGAATGCAGCTAAATAAGATAGCTGAAATCCAGGCTGGAATACGATATGAGGTTGCATCACGATAAAAAACAATGCGCTCAAAGCCAGTGCATCATCTAGGCGCAATCTCAAATTCCCTGTAACCGCAAGTAATACAATCATCGTGACAGTGGCCGCACGCCAGACAGAAGGTGCTCCCCCAGCAATACATGCGTAAGTCGGCAAAAACACCAGTAATCCGTAGGTCACCCATTCTTTTCGAAAACCAACTCGCAAGAAGATTGCCCGTATGAAAAACGTCAACAGTCCGACATGTAAACCAGAAATGGCAAACAAATGCGTGATCCCAAGCGTTTGATATTCTTTCTGCAAGAGTCGGTCCATGCCAGAACGGTCACCGATCAATAATGCCTCTGCTTCCGTGACAAGTGAAGACGGAAAGTGCTCGTGAATATGTTGTTTGATAGAAAAGCGGTAATGCGAGAGTCGCGTTCGAAGTGTTGTGAGGGGCTGACTAGATGTGATACGTGTGGCTTCTAGAATTCCCGCTGCACCGTTCATTCGTAAATAGCGTGCCATATCGAATGAATAGTCATGGGCTGCCGGTTCCAATTCTTTCGGCTCCACTTCAGCTGTGAACAAAAACGTAGATAATCGCGCAGCTTGGAAGCGTTTCTTTTCGTGTTCGGAAGTTAGCGTATACATCATATAAACCATTGTCCCGTCATGTAATGTAGCAAAGCCCTTCACTTTACCTCCATCGATTTTCACTTGATCTTTCCACTGAAATGTCATGACAGAATCGTTAGGAAGTGCTGTAAAATGATTGGAGAAATAGAAAAAAGAGAGACTAGCAAGAAGTGAGCAAAGAATTAGATGTAGATAATCTTTGCGCAAAAAGTAGAATGGTATGAGGAATAAAACATTTAAAAATAAAAGCGATCCTGAAAGCTCAGCTGCAAACGCAGAAATCGCTACAGGAATCGCTATATACATCCATCGTATCGATCGGATTAATTGCCAAATAAGTGATTCACCCTTTGTAAAAGGGCATCTAGTTCTTCAGGTTCAGCGCCAAGCTCTTGCATTTTCGTCAACATTTCGTTGAATAGTGAAAATTTCTCTTCACTGGCGAAGTCAATAGATCGCTCGTCAAACGGCACTTTTTCAATCTCGACACCCGCTTGCGCAAACAACTCGAGTGCATACTCGCTATTTCGGTAATCTTCCGCGTATTTAACGCGTTCAATACCTGCCTGAATCAATGCTTTACTACATTGTAAACACGGGAAGTGTGTGACATAAATAGTTGCCTTTGCGACCGGTATGCCGTATTTAGCACATTGTAGTAATGCATTCATTTCTGAGTGTATCGTTCGAACGCAATGATTGTCCACGACATAACAGCCGTGTTCAATACAATGGTCTCCACCCGAAATTGAACCATTATAGCCGCCAGCAATAATACGCTGATCACGTACTAAAATGGACCCCACTGAGAGCCGTGTGCACGTGCTGCGCATCGCCAGCAAATGACTTTGCGCCATGAAGAACTGATCCCAAGTAATTCGCTCCATACGGTTGCCTCCATCAATTAAGAATAATAAGTGGTTCTAATTTTTCAAATGTCTTGTCACCAATGCCTGACACATTTTTTATTCCATCCAATTGCGAAAAAGCTCCATGCTCTTCACGGTATTGTACAATCGCCGTAGCTTTTGCTGGACCGATGCCAGGAAGCGTTTGAAATTCACTTTCATTCGCTGCATTGATATTTACTTTCGAAGCGGAACTTTCAGACGAAGAAGTTGACGCCGCGGCTGGTTGCTCATATACCGGTGGTTCTTCTCCTGCGATCGGTACATAGACGACAGATTCATCCTGCAGTCTTTGCGCATGGTTCAACAACCTAGTGTCAGCGGCCTCCGTGTAACCTCCTGCTTTGTCGACTGCATCAAGCAAGCGATCACCTTCTTGCATCGAATAGAGTCCGGGATGTTTTACAGCACCTTTTACATCTACAAGAATAGCAACGGAGACCGCTTCAGCCACTAACTCGATCGGTGCTTCCACTTCTTTATTTTCTTCAGTAGTTTCAATTGGTTCAAATAGGGATTGTCCACGTTCTTCGGAAAGTTGGTCCGACGGTTCTCGGGGAAAGAACCAAACAGTGGAAAGTACAGCGAACGCTGCAATAGGAATGATCAATGTACGCCATTTTTCGGTAAAGAATGAACGGATAAACAACAATCCTTTCTTTCGGCACCGTATGGAGTCCCCTTCACTATACCCGATTGTGAAATACTATGGAAGACTTATTTCCGTACTTGGAAGAAGATTCTTTCACTTTCTTCTTCAGGTGCTTCATCTTCCCAATCTGCAAAAATACGCTCAATATGAAATCCAACTTCTTCAAGCATTTGAACATATTCAGGTATCGCAAATGTTCGTTGCATATGTACTTCGTCAAAACGCTGATAAGAACCGTCTTCCTGTCTAACGAAAAACGCCAACTCAGAATAAATGGAGTGAGTCTCGTCACCAGGAGCTGTTTGCCAAATATATGAAATACGTTGATTATCGAAAACAAAAGGACCTTCAAGGAAGATTTCATCCATTTTCTCTAACGAGTGCACATCAAATAGCAACACGCCACCTGTAGCAAGCGATTCATATACGCGGCGGAATGTTTCTAAGACATCTGCTTGTTTAATTATATAGTTTAAGGAATCGATCGATATGACAGCTGCATCAAATGTCTCTTCTACGTCTAGTCGCTGCATCGGTTGCTCGATCAATGTAATATCAAGAGAAAGTGATTCTGCACGACGCGAAGCAACTTCGAGCATATCAGCGGAAAGATCGATACCGGTGACATGTGCTCCTTTTTTTGCGAGCATGGCGGACAGCAAGCCAGTTCCGCAACCAATATCCAATACTTTTTTCCCTGAAACGCCAGCAGACGCCAAATCGAGTAACTCGACATAGGCGTCATATGGGATATCATTCATTAGTTCGTCATAAATAGATGCGAACGCTGAATAGGAAGAACTCATACTTCATCCTCAACGTTTAATAACTGTGCGTCTCCCCATAACTTTTCTAAGTTATAGAATCCACGTTCATCTCTGTGGAATACATGAACGACTACATCTAGTAGATCGACTAAAATCCAACGACCTGCGTCGAATCCTTCTAAACGCTTCACTGGATATCCTTCTTTTGAAGCTGCATCTGCTACTTCACGTGCGATCGCTTGTACTTGTCTTTCAGAGTTTGCATGACAAATGATGAATTGATCAGCAATTAGTGAAATGCCCTCCATGTTTAATACTACGATATCTTCCGCTTTCTTACTATCTACTGCTTCATAAGCTAATTCTAATAATGTTGGCATACTTCACTGTTCCTTTCTTCTACGTACATGGTCATTATAACAATCAAATGAATGAGGAAAAATGACTGCGTATCGCTGAACTAAAAATTTAAATGTGTGCTGGATACATTCGGTCATTTGATCTTCCAGCGGTTCTCCGTCAATACGTTGGCGAAGTTCTTCGATCCCCGGAAACTTTCTTCCTGGTTCAATTAAATCTGCAATATAAATTACTTTCTCTAGCTCGCTCATCCCAGCACGTCCTGTCGTATGGAAACGGACTGCCTGCAAGATGTCGTGATCTTCTACTCCGTAACGCTCTTTCGCAAGCATAGCTCCAACTGGCGCATGCCATAGTTCAGAGTGATACTGTGCATAGAGCTCGTAGTCTTCGTCACGCTTTAATAATTGAAGTAACTCGTCTTTATCCATAAACTTGGCATAGTCATGAAATAGGCCTGCAATTTCAGCCTTTTCTACTGATACACCCACTTCTTCCGCTAACTTCTTTGCAGTTTCCGTGACACGTAACACATGTTCATAGCGTGCTTTTGGTAAGCGTTGTTCCAGATCAATTCGAACTTGTTGAAGATCCATATAATCTCTCCTCTCGAATATAAGCTTCGACAGCGGAAGGAATCAAAAGTTGCACAGTTCCTCCTTCTGCAAAACGCTGGCGGATCAATGTGGATGACAAATCAAGTTGAGGTGTTTCCACTAGTTGTACCGGGATTGCAGAAGCGTTAGTAGCACCTGGGCGCTTTACACCGACAAACGTAATAATATCGAGTAAATCTTCAATCCGATACCATGTCGGCAACTGATCGATCATATCCCCACCAATGATAAAATGAAAGTGAACATCGGGTTCGTCCAAAACTAATTGAGACATCGTATCGTATGTAAATGATACTCCGCCACGCTCAATTTCATACGAAGATGCACGCAAGCCTTCCACTTCATCTGCCGCTAGCTTCACCATTTGTAGACGTTGCTCCGCTGTTGCATCGCCCGTCGTAAGCTTATGCGGCGGGACTGCAGTAGGCATCAGCCATACTTCGTCCAACTGCAGTGCATGACGCACTTCATTGGCGATCATTAAATGTCCAGTGTGCGGCGGATTGAAAGTTCCGCCCAAAATGCCAATTCGCTTCATCTGATTCTCCTTACGGTAATTGTATGCGTTTTTTCTCTGTCGATTCTCTGTATAAAACAATTGTGCTGCCGATGATTTGAACTACGTGAATACCCTTATACGCGCCAATCTTTTCAGCAATTTCTTTTTTGTCCTCGTCGCAGTTCTGAAGGACGCTTACTTTGAGTAGTTCACGTGCTTCTAGCGCTTCATCGATTTGAGCGAGGATTGCATCTGTCAGACCACTTTTCCCAATTTGGAATAATGAATCTAAATGATGTGCTTCGCTTCTTAAAAAACTTTTTTGTTTACCTGTTAACATGTTTACCCGCCAACTTTCATTGTAATCGTATCTGTCATTCTTTTCGTGTCAGGATAGACGCCTGTCCACTTGTCAAAAGCTAATGCGCCTTGATGGACGAACATTCCTACGCCATTCATCGTCTTAGCACCCGCTTGTTTTGCTTGTCGTAAAAATTCTGTTTCAAGCGGATTATAAATAATATCCGCCACTACGACACCACTTGCGATATTCTTTGGATCAAGTGGTATCCCTTCTTGTGCAAAATTCATACCGACCGAAGTAGTTTGGACGACCAGTCCGAACTCCCCAAGACGTTCTTCCGCATCTTCAATAGATAGCGCATGACCGTCATCCATCGCTGTCGATAGTTCTGCGGCCCTTGAAGCGGTCCTATTCGTGAAATAGAGTGGTCCATAGCCAGCTGACTGCAAAGCAAAGGCGATACCTCTAGCCGCTCCGCCAGCTCCTATAAGTAACACAGGACCTGTAACTGATTCGGAAAACTCCTCCAAAGACTTCACGAAACCTGCACCATCTGTATTGGCACCGATTAGTTTACCTTGATCGGTTTGGTAGACTGTATTCACCGCATTCATGACCCTCGCCGATTCATCCACTTCATCAAGGAAAGGAATAATTGCTTGTTTATGGGGTACTGTCACATTCCAACCGCTGCATCCGAGTGTACGCAAACTGTTGATCGTTTGTTCCAAGTTTCCCGCTGTTGCATGAATCGGTATATACGTCGCGTCCAAATCGTTTTCATCAAACCACTGATCGTGCATGACCGGTGACATCGATTGCGCGATCGGATCGCCTACTACCGCATACCATTTTTTCAATTGGTCATTCCTCCTAGCCCTATTAAATCAATGAAGGTCTGATTACGACATTCACACCTTTTGGTGCATGTACAGCCACTTTTACATTCGCATGCTGAATCGTAATCCAGCCAAGACCTGAAATAACTATGTCTGTCTTTGCTTCCTTAATCGAAAATTCATGGCGCACAAGTGGCGGCAAATTTTCGAGGGATGCAGGTCCAGGTGGAGAAAGCATGTCACCTAGATGATTTTTAAATAGCTCATCTGCATTTTCAAGCTTTGTCCGATGAACCGGTAATGCATTCGCTGCGTAAATATTGAATGAAGAACGTCCACCTTGAATGAAATCAAAACGTGCCAGTCCACCAATGAACAAAGTCTGTTCCGCATTCAGTTGATAGACTTTCGGCTTCAACTCTTTTTTTGGTGTAATTAATTTTAAATCGTGCGCATCTAAGTGATGGGCCATTTGGTGATCATTGATGATCCCTGGTGTATCCATCAGCATTTTTCCATCGTCCAATGGAATTTCTACTACATCAAGAGTTGTTCCAGGGAAATAAGACGTCGTAATGACATCCTCCATACCCGTCGCATCTTTGATGATCCGATTAATAAACGTAGATTTCCCTACATTCGTACAACCGACTACATAGACGTCTTTACCTTTACGGTATTTCTCGATTGCGTCGAGTGCTTCACTCATGCCGTTCCCTTTTACAGCAGAAACGAGCAAGACGTCAATCGGTTTTAAGCCAAGCTTTGCCGCTTCTGCCTTCATCCAATTCTTCACTCGTTGCGGATTAATCGCTTTCGGCAAAATATCTGCTTTATTACCGATCAACAAGATGTCTTTCTTGCCTACAAAGCGATGCAGGCCATTAATCCAGCTACCGTTGAAATCAAAGATATCCACGACTTTGACGATTAAACCTTGTTTCTCACCGATTCCATTTAGAATCGCTAAAAAATCGTCTCCTGATAAGGAAACTGGCTGTAGTTCATTATAGTTCCGTAATTTAAAACAACGCTGGCAAATAACATCTTCCTTCTCTAAAGAAGCAGGTGGTGCATAGCCTTCTGCAGTTTTATCGGTTGTTTGGATTGTAATACCGCATCCAATACATTTGATCAATTCCAAATTTAGTCCTCCCACGTAAGTAATCCTTTTCTTCTAAACCTTGCCATAATCCGTCGTTCAATCGCGCGGTTGAACTTCGTGATTGGCGCATCGGAACTTGCCACAGGGACGACCAATATCGTCTGTAACCCCACTCGATTCGCACCCAAGACATCTGTCAATAATTGATCACCAATCATAACGATTTCTTTTTTAGGCAATCCTAACGTAGCCATTGCTTGATAAAATGATCTCTTCAACGGCTTTCGCGCTTCGCAAATATACGGGATGCCTAACGGGTCACAAAAGTGACTAACGCGCTCTATATGGTTATTGGAAACAACTGTAATTTGTAAACCGGCATCGCGCATTGATTTGAACCATGCCATAATATCTTCCGTGGCATCTGCACGATCCCATTCAACGAGTGTATTGTCTAAATCCGTAATGATGCCCTTAATACCATTTTCAATCAGGTCTTCCGGTTTGATCAAAAATACTGATTTAACATATGCGCTCGGTAAAAAACGATTTAACACATTATCCTCTCCGCCCTACAACAAATTCTTGTCTGATTATAACATAGTTGTGTACTATGCACGCACAACTATGTCTGATTTTATCGCTTTTCTTGTCAGTGATAGACCATCCGTTGTTTGCATAGAGTAAACTACCAATAATCGGAGGTGGTCACATGAGCGGGTTTTTCCTGGCCGTCATGCAATTATGGTTAGAGATCCCCGCGCTAATCGGATACATCAGAGGTCAAGCTTTCCTTCGTCCGTTGTCCAAGAAGGAAGAAGCCGAATGCCTGAGACGATTAGCTGAAGGCGATGAAAGTGCACGAGATGAACTTATCGAACACAATATGCGTTTGGTCGCCCATATCGTCAAGAAGTTTCAACCGAAGCATGAACTGCTTGATGATTATATTTCAATCGGGGCGATTGGTCTGATGAAAGCCGTCAATAGCTTTACGCCAGACCGTAAAACAAAGCTTGCTACGTATGCTGCGCGCTGTATCGAAAATGAAATACTTATGTATTTACGAACACAGAAAAAGGTACAAAAAGATGTCTCCCTCTACGAACCAATCGGCATGGATAAAGACGGCCAATCCTTGGAAATCGCAGACCTCCTTCAAACAAACGACATACCTCCACAAACAACCGTAGAACAAAACGAACAAAAAGAGCGGCTATACCGACATTTGAACAAGCTAGATTCACGGGAGCTCGAAATCATCCAAAGACGATACGGCTTGTTAGACGATCAGCCGATGACCCAAAAAGAAATCGCAGAGCAATTAAATATTTCCAGAAGTTATGTTTCACGAATCGAGAAGCGGGCAATCGTCAAATTGTATCAATCGTTCAAGCATGAATATCAATAATACAAAAAGCGTTTCCGATCGTGCAACCTTGGGCCACAGCCCCCGCACACCGGAAACGCTTTAATTTTATTCTTAGTCAGCTTTAACCTCGCGTAAAATAATTAGTGCCAATAGTGCAGTGACGATAAATACTCCACCCATTAAGAATCCCATTGAATGTCCCTCCTCTCAACCAAACGAACTGCTGGTCTGTCTACTTAGTCATTTTATCATAGAACGATCAAAGTTTCGAGATGACACGCAAAACTATCTGTGACGAGTGTTTGGCAGCAAGCGGTAAAAATTCTTCGAAACTGACTGTGGATTCTTTTCCGGCAATATCAGATAGTGCACGGATTACTACACAACGTGTATTGAATTGATAACAAACTTGAGCAACAGCCGCAGCTTCCATTTCTACTGCGATCACTCGTGGAAATCTACTTTTAACTTGTAACACTTTTTCAGGATCATCCATGAAAGTATCAGCTGAAGCGATCGTACCTACACAATGTTCATATGTATCTAATTCAATGACGGCTTCTCTAGCGAAACCAATTAGTGTAGAATCTGAAGGGAAACTTGCAGGAAGTTGTGGTACTTGTCCTAGCTCGTATCCGAATGCGGTTACATCGACATCATGATGCAGGACATAATCCGATATGACAATCGTTCCTACTTCGAGTTCAGGATTTGTTCCACCCGCAGAACCTGTATTCAAGACTACGTCCGGTTTGTAGTTTTGTAGTAGGATTGTTGTTGCCATGGCAGCGTTTACTTTACCAATGCCACTCTTCGTCACAATCACTTGGTGCTTACCTACCTTACCTTCGATAAACTCACAGTTTCCGATCGTTGTAATCTTCCCAAGACCGATTTCTCTGCGCAATATTTCAACTTCTTCCTCCATTGCTCCTACGATTGCTATTTTCATTTATGCCCTCTCCTCTTTTTCACTAACTAGAATGTGCTGCAAAAAAGCAGCACATCGGTAGTTTGATATCCTTACTTCAATACATCCATTTTCACTGGTTTCCAGCCTTGACCGTCAACCCACTCTAGATATACTTTATATTTTTTGGAATTATCTTTACTTCTGACAATACCTTCTGATTTTTGAGGACTTCCTCCATTTTGAATGCGATCAAAATATAACTGATCTTCAGACAGTCCTGTCGCATAGGAGATGGCTTTCTTTTTTTCATTCCAATCGTCGGATTGACCATCGTACTTCGAGACGTGCTCGCCTGTTTGCTTTGTACCTACAGGTTTCCAGTCAGGATTTACAATAGCTTTCTTGCCGGAATCAGAAGAAGTTTCTTTCTTCGGTTGCTCTTTTTTTGGTTGTTCCTTTTTCGGCTGTTCTTTTTTCGGTTCTTCTACTTTAGGTGCTTCCGGTTCTTCCACAACTTCATTTACCACTTCGTTAGTTTCTTCAGGAGCTTGAACTTCAGGCTCTTCCACTTCTGTTGGTTCAGAATCTTCCTTATCAGGCTTGTCCGTATCATCTTCATCATCTAAAACAATAGGTTCAATTGGTGCTGTATCGGACTGAGTAGATTCTTCGGGCTTTTCAATCGCTACTTCATTTTTGTCGTCATCACCTGTTATAAAAATAATAGCAACCACTGCAATCAGAAAAACTACGACGCCTATTGAAATATTCAATGCTCTATTCACTTTGTTTGCTTTACTACCTTGTTTTCTTGATGATCTTGAATACTTTGGACCTTCATCTGGCATTTTTGACGACTCCTTTACTATGAAATGAAACACAAATCCCGTAGTGGGAATTGATCAAAATAAGCAATACCGTCTTCTACAAATAAGAAGACGGTACGTGTGTCACTTTATCTCGAGTATCTCTACTGACATTTCACCGCCGGGAGTTTGAATCCTAACTTTTTCGTCTTTCTTACGACCAATTAATGCTTTTGCAATTGGTGAGTCGTTTGAGATCATACCTTCTAGAGGATTCGCTTCTGCTGATCCTACAATTGTATATGTCTCTTTGTCACCGTCAGGAATTTCTCTGAATGTGACCGTCTTACCTAATTGAACTTCATCCGTATTTAATTCATTTTCAGTAATAATGACTGCATTGCGAATCATTCCTTCAATAGAAGAAATCTTCCCTTCGACAAATGCCTGGTCTTCTTTCGCTGAATCGTACTCGGAGTTTTCCGATAAATCACCGTAACTACGTGCGATTTTGATTCTTTCTACTACTTCCACACGTTTAACCGTTTTCAAATACTCTAATTCTTCTTCTAACTTTGCTTTACCTGCAGCTGTCATTGGAAACTTTTTTTCTGAAACCATTTAATAACACTCCTCAAATTTCTGTTCATAAAAAATACTATGCCACACTAACTTTAATTATGTGACATAGTGGAACTATTTTAGTTTTAACTTTTCTTCTTTTCATTCCTTTTACTCGTCTGAACGAAAAAAAGCCCTTGCATGTCTTGCGCACATCCTCATTTACTTATATAAACAGGCGGATGTTGAATTGATTTAAAATTATGTCATCATCATATTATACTTCATCGACAGATGCAAGAATTGTTTTTATCTTCGTTACCATTAAATCAATCGCAACCGCGTTCTCGCCGCCTTCGGGAATGATTATATTAGCATACTTTTTTGTAGGTTCAATGAATTGATTGTGCATAGGACGAACAACCGTCATATATTGTTCTACGACAGAATCTACCGTCCGTCCACGATCATGGATGTCCCGTAAAATACGACGAATAATTCGTATATCTGAATCGGTATCAACAAACAACTTAATATCCATAAGATCACGCAAACGTTCATCTTCTAAGACTAATATTCCTTCAAGAATGATAACGTCTTGTGACTCTACCACTTCTTTTTCAGTCGCCCGTGTGTGCAAAGTATAATCATATGTCGGCTTTTCGATTGACTGTCTGTTGATCAACTGATGGATATGTTGAATCAGTAAATCTGTATCGAACGCTAGCGGATGATCATAATTCGTTTGTAATCTTTCATTAAATGCCAAATGTGATTGATCTTTATAGTAATCGTCTTGTTCAATGACAACGACTGAATGACCTTGGAATACTTCATGTATCTTTTTGGTGACACTAGTTTTTCCGGATCCTGAACCTCCGGTAATACCGATCACGACAGGTTTTTTCTTCACAACTATTCCCCTTTACGGTCTACTCTTCACTACTTTTTCACGGCTATCAAAATGCCGTCACCTATTGGTAACAATGACGTTTCATACTGTTCATTGCGCATCGCCCAGCTCGTGAATTGCTGCAAATTTCGAATCATTGTTCGGTTACGTTTTGGTATGTCTGCATCTTCCAACAGCACCATACCATGCATAAACATATTATCACAATAAATTACACCTAACGCACCAACAAGAGGACTGTATTTGTCGAAAAACTTTCGATATTGTCCTTTTGCTGCATCTATGAACAGTGCATCAAATGGTTGCTGGTGTAATGTCGTTTCATCCAGTTCCAGTGCATCTGCATGAATGATTGTGATGCGCTCTCGCAATCCGCTACGCTCAATGTTCTCGACTGCTTTCTCATAACGTTCCGTGTCGCGCTCGACTGTATAAATGATTGCGTCCGGAAACGCTTTTGCTAATCGAATAGCCGAATAGCCGATGGCACTTCCGATTTCGAGTATACGCTTAGGTTGCTGGATTTTCAGCAACCCGATCAACGTATAAAGACCTGCATCATCCATGATTGGCACACGGTGTTCTTCAGCGAAGCGTTCCATTTCAAGGATGAGCGGCTCTTTTCCTTCTGCAAAGCGGCTAATGTACGCAGTGTAGTCCGTCATATACACTTCCCCTTTACAACGTATTATTTATACTGGCTATCAATAAATTCGGCTTTGTTTTTCAAGTGTTCTTCATACGTTTTGGCATAGTGATTGTTACCGTCTTTATCTGCTAGGAAGAATAGATATCCTGTTTTAGACGGTTCAACTGTCGCCTGTAAGGAAGCTGTTCCAGCATTTGCAATCGGGCCGGGCGGTAATCCTTTATTTTTATACGTATTATAGACATTGTCCACTTTTAGATCTTCGTTCATCACGCGGGCTTTGTGTTCGCCTAGTGCATATAGAACGGTTGGATCGGTCTGCAATGGCATACCTTGTGCAATGCGGTTATTGAAGATACTCGCAATCGTTTGACGATCCGTTTCGCCTGTTGCTTCTTTTTCCAACAATGAAGCAAATGTCAGCATTTTATGGACTGAACGACTTTTCTTCAGTTCTTCATCTTCTGGTGCCCAGTAGGCTTTATACGGAATGACGTTCTGTACAGTCGCATCTACCATCGTATCCACAACTTCTTTTACAGTCGGTTTTTCTTCATAGAATGGATAAGTAGCTGGGAATAAATAACCTTCTAGAGCATAGCGGATATTTTCATTTAGAATTTCATCCGTTATCACTTCTGGATACTTCGTCATATATTCTGCAATGACCTGTTCGTCCGTCACGTACTTCATAAACTGTTCTGAAGTAATTGTCGTCTTTTCACTCGTTTTTTCTGCAATTTGATCAAGTGTTAAACCTTCCGGAATCACAAGCGTAAATGCTGGCGTGCGGTAGACTACACCTGTTTTTAGACTCTCGATTAATTCATCAGGCGTCATAGACTGTGACAAGCCATATGTTCCTGCTTGGAAATCTGCTTCGTTATTTACTTTTGCGTAGTATTTAAAGATCCGTGCACTTTTAATAATACCCGACTTTTCCAGTTTTTCAGAAATTGTATCCAAACCTGAACCTATTGGAATTTCTACTTCTATTACTTTTTCCGAATCCGGATCAACGGGTTGCAACGCGCCTTTTATGTATGTATAGACTGAAAAGCCTCCTACTATCCCTACAACCAATACAATCGCAACAATCCAAAGTACTATTTTTCTAACGGTTCTCACTTCTTCCTTTTGCTCCAACATTCGTTCAAACATGACATGTTTTTTTCTTTGGGGCTCTTTTTCCACAAGCCTCACCTCTTCTTCCGCTATGGATCAATTAACTAAAAAAGACGGAACGGTCAGCACCATTCCGCCCGTCACATACTATTATCGTTTACTCGTCTTCTTCTTCAAGGAATGTGTTCAAAACTTCTTCGATCATATCCCATTCTTCATCGGACTCAATTTCAAGAAGTGAACCACCATCTTGTCCTTCTTCAGTCGGAATGAATGCGGACGCGTGGATTTCAACTTCCTCGTCATCGTCTCTCTCTTCGCCGTCTAAAATATGATACAGGACGTATGATCTTTCATATTCTTTTGAATCAAATGTTAAAATTACTTCACATACGTGCTCTTCGCCGTTCTCATCTACGATTGTCATGTTCTCTTGTCCGTGTTCCATTGTGTAATCACCTCTAAATTTTTTGTGAATCTAAATATCCTTGCAAAATCATAACTGCTGCCATTTTGTCTATGACTTCTTTACGTTTTTTTCGACTCACATCGGCATCGATTAAAACGCGTTCTGCAGCCATAGTCGTTAATCTTTCATCCCATAATACAACAGGTAAACCGAACTTTTCTCGCAATTTCTCTGCGTACTGTTCGGAAGCTTCGCCGCGGGGCCCAATGGTATTATTCATATTCTTCGGGTACCCGACGACAAATTTTGTCACTTCGTATTCTTCTATTAGCTGTTTGACTCGTTTCATCCCGAAAGAACCTACCGCCTCATCAATTTTGATCGTTTCGATTCCTTGGGCTGTCCAACCGAGACTGTCACTTATCGCAATGCCGACTGTTTTTGAGCCGACATCCAATCCCATAGTTCTCATTCGGATTTGCCTCTATTCTCCCGAATGTAGAACTTGACTAATTCTTCTAGAATTTCATCTCGTTCCAGTTTCCGAATCAGACTACGAGCGTCTTCGTGGCGTGGAATATAGGCTGGATCTCCAGATAGTAAATAGCCGACCATCTGATTAATCGGGTTGTACCCTTTTTCTTCTAATGATTTGTAAACGTGGAGCATGACTGATTTGACTTCTTCCTCCATTGACTCCTCAGGAAAGTTGAACTTCATCGTTTCATCTGATGAACTCATACTCGACACCCCGCTTTCCGATTTCCATTTATGTGTATAACGAATTAACTTCTTACTATAAAAAGGTCGTATAGATTAAACATCGTACATCTTATCTATTTCCCTAACATAATCGCTCTACATAATGGTTAAACAGATTTTACATAATCATACACGGATTGAAGCGCATCATCAAGTTTTGACACATCTTTTGCTCCAGCCATTGCCATGTCTGGGCGACCGCCACCTTTTCCGCCACAGAGAGATGCAACGTGGTTGACGATTTTTCCTGCGTGGTAGTTGCTACCTTTTAAATCGTCGGTAACTCCTGCTGCCAACATGACTTTTCCATCCGTTACTGTACCAAGTACAATGACGCCTTTGGAAGTTTTTTGTTTCATTTCATCGATTAATTGACGTAAACCGTTGTTGTCTTTCACTTCTACATTTGCAGAAATGACTGTGACGTCTTCGATCTGCTGAGCTGTTTCCATGACGCTTGTCAATTGACTGTTGCCCATCTTCGCTTGCAGTGATTCATTTTCTCGCTGAAGTTCTTTAAAGTCTGCGAGAATCGATTCAACTTTTGTGACGACCGTTTTTGGAGTTGCTTTAGCCGTTGTTGCTATTTGATCAATGACCGCTTGATCTTCTTTGAATGAACGGAAAGCTTGTCCACCCGTAAATGCTTCGATGCGTCGAGTACCCGCGCCGATTCCGCCTTCAGAAACGATTTTGAATACGTTTATATCGGACGTATTGCGAACGTGGCATCCTCCACATAGCTCGATTGAGTAATCTCCAACTTTGACGACGCGTACGATATCACCGTATTTCTCGCCGAACAATGCCATCGCACCCATTTCTTTTGCTTCAGCTATCGGTGATACTAATGTGTTCACTGGCGTACCTGCCCAAATTTGTTCATTGACTTGGAATTCGATGCGCTCTAGTTCTTCTTTTGTAACTTGTCCAAAATGGGAGAAGTCAAAGCGAAGACGATCCGGGCCAACATATGATCCTGCTTGATTGACGTGTTCACCAAGAACATCTTTTAACACACGATGTAATAAGTGTGTAGCTGTATGATTCTTCACTGTCAAATTGCGAGAGAACTCGTCTACTTTAGCAACGACTGCTACTCCTTCATTCAATTCACCTGAACTGATGAAAACGGTATGCAAGTTCTGTCCATTAGGCGCTTTTTTGACATCACGAACTTCTGCCGTGAACGACTCGTTTGAGATCGTGCCTTTATCCGCTACTTGACCGCCACTTTCTGCATAAAACGGTGTCTGATCCAAAATAATTTGTACCGTTTCACCTTCAGATGCATGTGCGATACGTTGACCGTCTTGCACAAGTACACTGACGATCGCATTCGTTTCTAGTTGACTATAGCCAATGAACTCACTTGCCTCATGCACTTCACCAAGCACGCCGGATTGAACATGCATGGAGTCAGACGTTACACGCGCAGCACGTGCACGATTTCGTTGTGCAGCCATTTCTTCGTCAAACCCGATACGATCAACTGCCACATTTTCTTCTAGAGCAAATTCCTCTGTTAGTTCAAACGGGAAACCATATGTGTCATAAAGTTTGAACGCGTCGCTGCCTGAAACGATTGGCAAATCTGAAGCTTTTGCTTTTTCAATGATTGTCGTTAAGATCGCCATTCCGTCATGCAATGTTTCGTGGAAACGATCTTCTTCGTTTTTCACGACTTTCATAATGAATGCTTGTTTATCATGGACTTCTGGGTAGAAGTCTTTCATGATATCTCCGACAATCGGTACGAGCATGTACATGAATGGCTTATCGATGCCTAATTGTTTCGCGAAACGAACCGCTCTTCTCAATAGACGACGCAGCACATATCCACGGCCTTCATTGGACGGAAGTGCGCCGTCACCGATTGCGAAGGCTACGGTACGGATGTGATCTGAGATGACTTTAAACGCAATATCCGCTTGCGTCGTTTCACCATATTTTCTGCCTGATACATTTTCAACCGCTTCAATAATCGGTAAGAACAAATCTGTATCGAAGTTTGTAGGTACATCTTGAATTACGGATGCCATACGCTCGAGACCCATTCCTGTATCGATGTTTTTCTTTGGAAGCGGTGTATACGTGTGATCAGGATTATGATTGAACTCAGAGAATACTAAGTTCCAGATTTCTAAATAGCGTTCATTTTCTCCACCTGGATATAATTCTGGATCTGAGAAATCGTCACCGTAACTAGGTCCGCGATCATAGAAGATTTCAGAGTTCGGACCACTTGGACCTTCGCCGATATCCCAGAAGTTTCCTTCAAGACGAATGATACGCTCTACTGGAATGCCAATTTGATCTTTCCAAATAGTGTATGCTTCTTCATCTTCTGGATGGATAGTTACAGATAAAAGTTCCGGATCAAAACCGATCCACTGTTCATTAGTCAGGAAGTCCCACGCACGGATGATAGCTTCTTCTTTGAAATAATCACCTATTGAAAAGTTGCCAAGCATTTCAAAGAACGTATGGTGGCGCGCTGTGTAGCCGACGTTTTCAATGTCGTTTGTACGAATCGATTTTTGCGCATTTGCAATCCGTGGGTTCTCAGGAATTACTCTTCCATCAAAATACTTTTTCAATGTTGCGACTCCACTGTTGATCCATAATAGTGATGCGTCATCAACTGGTACTAATGCAGCTGATGGTTCTACATTATGTCCGTGCTCTTTAAAATAGTCTAAAAACATTTGGCGGATTTCAGCTGCCGTAAGTTTCTTCATCGTTTTACTCCTCCTAAAATTAAAAAAACTCCCCCCCTTGTATAAAGGGGCGAAGGTTTCATTGATCGCGGTACCACCCTAATTACCGCATGAAGCGGTATCTCGAGTTGCCTTAACGCGGCAAGACGGCAGGGATTAGCCTGCAACTTCGGAATAGCGTTCGCCGTAGATCTGAGAGAGCCTTTTCAGCCAAGAAGCTCTTTTCTTTTGCACAGAATAAACAGGTACTTGTTCCTTCAACGTTTTTCATTATTTCTAAACGAATTATAGGAAAGTTCTCTCGCTTTGTCAATCAGTCACTTCAAGAAAGTCGAGTGGTGATACATTGTTCATACCTATGAGCGGATCAATTGCAGTGAAATTTTCCATCGTTAACTTCGCGTGCGACATATCTTGTGGTTCAGCCGTCACTTTTGCAGGTGCTGTATCGAGTGAGATCGTTTCTGCTGTTTGTGTTGTCTGAACTTCTTGTGTTTCCCCAGTTATGCGTTCTTGAAGTGTCGTCTGTCGCTCGGTTTCGTCGGTGCGCGCAATGCCTGCTTTAAATTCTTCTGCTTCACCGCAAAGTATTAAGAAGTTCTTTGCACGCGTAATCCCGGTGTACAGCAGATTACGACGTAACATTTTCCGCTGACTTCTGACGATCGGCATGACAACGATTGGAAATTCGCTACCTTGGGATTTATGAATAGAACAACAATACGCAAGTGTCAGCTGATTCAAGTCGCTTCGCTCGTATTGCACTTCATTGCCGTCGTACGAAACGACCATGATCGCTTTTTTGTCAGTCGTTTCTTTCGCTAGCATGATCGCAACGACTTCTCCCATATCCCCATTGAAAACATTACTTTCCGGTTGATTGACGAGTTGCAGAACTTTATCCCCGACACGATACGTCGTTTCTCCGAAAACCATTTCTTTTCTTCCCTCAGCAGGTGGATTCGTCACTTCTTGTATCATCTTATTCAAACCATCTATGCCTGCTGGACCTTTGTACATCGGTGCTAGCACTTGAATGTCTTTAATGGAATGCCCTTTTGATGTGGCGTTTTGAATGATTTGTTTAACTGCAGGCAAAATTTGTTCACTCGACGCTTTAATAAACGACCGATCCGACGTCTTCTTTGTAACATCCATCGTCCATTCTTTTTGCTTGATCATATGGGCCATTTCGATGATGGTTGAGCCTTCACTTTGCCGGAAAATATCGGTCAGTTCAACGACCGGAATTTTTCCTGACTGCATGAAGTCATGCAACACTTGACCAGGTCCTACAGAAGGTAGTTGATCCTGATCTCCAACGAATAATAACTGTGCATCATTGCGGACAGCTTTTAACAGCTGATGCATGAGCCACGTATCGACCATGGACGTTTCGTCAATGATGATGAGATTGCCATCCACTTCCCGCTCCGTCTCTTCTTCGGCGTCCTGACCCGTAAATCCGAGTAGGCGGTGGATCGTCATGGCAGGTAATCCGGTTGATTCGGACATCCGTTTCGCTGCGCGTCCGGTAGGGGCTGCCAAGATGATCGGAAACGGTTCTTTTTTACGTGCATATTCGTCGAGGTCAAGTGAGATACCATGCAGTTCTGCGTACGCCTCAACTAAACCTCTTATGACAGTTGTCTTACCTGTCCCGGGTCCCCCTGTTAGCACGAGTAATGAAGAATGAAGGGCGCGTTCAATCGCTTCTACTTGCGTTTCGGCATACTGTACTTCCAAACGTTCCTCTATTTCACCAATAGCTTTTCGTATTTCAGAAGCGGGAAATTGTTCCGCGACTTCATTTTCGAGAATTTTATTGACTTTAGCGGCAATCCCAATTTCCGAAAAATAAAGAGAGGGTAAATAGAGTCGCTGCATTTCAGCAGACAGTGTGCCTTCTTCGACGAGTTCAATCACGGCTTGGGTGATCGATTCGTACGAGATAATATGTGCCTGACTCGATTCAAGTAGCTGCTTCGCTTGCGGCAAGATCACCTCTGACTCTACGTAGACATGTCCTGCTGACTGTACTTCACTATGTACGCTGTAATAAACAGCTGCTTTAATACGCGCAGGATGATCTCCTACGAGCCCGAGTTGCTTCGCGAGATCATCTGCACGTTGAAAGCCGATCCCTTCAATTTCTTTAATTAAACGATATGGATTTTCCGTCAGAATCGTGATGGCATCATCTTGATACGCTTGGTATATACGCATAGCCACTTGCGGACCGAAGCCCCATTCATTGAGTTGCACCATAGTACGTTCAAGACCTAGATTCTCCTGCAAGACTGAAACGAGCGTATCTTTCCGTTCGTCACTCAAACGCGGAATCTGATCCAGTACACTGCGGTCTTCAAGGACTTTCTGGATGACGTTATTGCCGAGTGTCTTCACGATATCACTAGCTGTTTTCTTCCCGATTCCAGGAAATAAATCACCAGATAAGTACAGGATCAGACCCGCCTCTGTCGCAGGCAACTCTTTTGAGAATGTCTGCACGTCGAACTGCTGTCCATGTACTGGATGGTTAACGAGTCGTCCTGTGAATTTGTAATCTTCTTCCGCGACGAGAGGAGGGAAAGAGCCTTTGATCACTATTTCACTGTCGCGGTAATCAGTATTGGTGGAAGTGACTTTTAACTTGACGATGGAAAATAGATTCGTCGTATTATGGAAAATCGTCACGACCGGCCTACCGATTAAATATGGTGCTGTTTCACTCATCGAAGGGTTCCCTCCTTTTTCTACAAATATATTACTCGCCTTGTTCTCCAAGCTTGATCATATCGAATAAATAACGCGCTTGTGTATGGTCTGGTTCAGCAATGAAAGCTTGTTCCAAATGAGACAATGCAGTCGCTTTATCTTCCGTGGAAACTGCGTACAATACACCTAAATTATAGTGAGTATCCGCATGATCTGGTGTGACTGCTAAAATAGCTTCGAATACAGGCTTTGCTTCTTTAAACAACTCCAATTTCGCTAATAAAATCCCGTAGGACAATGCGATTTCTTGATCGTCTTGATTCAGCTCTACCGCACGCTGTAAGTACGGCAATGCTAAACGGTCATTACCTGCTTGCTCCATACTTTTACCGAGCATGAAATACGCATCGGCAGAGTCCAATCCTGTATTGATCGCTTTTTCATATAATTTTGCTGCCTCTTCAAAGCGTTCTTGATTGTAATATAGATTCGCCAGTCCATAAAAAGCCGTTCCTGCATTCTCGTCAAGCGTTAATGCTTTTTGGAAAAACGGTTCCGCCTGCTCAGCATCTCCAAGCGACGCAAAAATATTTCCGATATTAATATAGCCTGTAGGCTCTTCTGGATTTTCTTCTACCGCTTTCATGAAAAGCTCGATCGCTTTCTCATAATTGCCTTCTTGCATTTCTTTAATCGCATTTTGATGAATCGACATGCTATTGCCTCCTTATCCTACGTATGTCAGTTTCTTGCCGTCTTTAAATACTTCATTGATTGTTCCGCCACCTAGGCACTCATCACCGTCATACAGCACGACAGCTTGTCCTGGCGTGACTGCACGAACAGGCTCATCAAACGTCACGATGGCTTCGTCACCAGACAACTGCACCGTTACTTTAGTGTCCGGTTGACGATAACGGAACTTAGCTGTACAAGTGAATGTCTCCGGTAATTCTTTCGGTGAACAAATATTCATATCCGTTGCTTGTAAACTCGTTGAAAATAGTGTGTCGTGATAGAAGCCTTGTTCAACTAGCAACACATTGCGCTCCAAGTCTTTACCGACCGCAAACCAAGGTTCTCCAGCTCCGCCAATTCCTAGACCATGACGTTGCCCAATTGTATGGTACATGAGTCCGTCGTGCTTGCCCATCTTCACTCCGTCCATCGTCTGCATCTCGCCTGGACGTGCAGGTAAGTACTCCCCGAGGAATTCTTTGAAATTACGCTCGCCGATGAAACAGATTCCTGTTGAATCTTTTTTCTTCGCTGTTGCGAGTCCTGCTTGTTCTGCGATTTCACGGACTTCACTTTTCTCCATATGACCTAGAGGGAACATTACTTGCTGTAGTTGCTCTTGCGTCAATTGATTCAGGAAGTATGTTTGATCTTTATTATTGTCTACACCACGGAGCATCGCTACACCGTTTTCGCGTTCTACGACTTGTGCATAATGTCCGGTCGCCAAATAATCGGCACCTAGACTTTTTGCGTGTTCGAGGAATGCTTTGAATTTGATTTCTTTATTACACATGACGTCTGGATTCGGTGTGCGACCTTTTTTATATTCATCCAAGAAATACGTAAATACTTTATCCCAATATTGCTTTTCAAAATTCACAGAGTAATACGGAATGCCGATCTGATCACAAACACTGCGTACGTCTTCAAAATCTTCTGTCGCGGTACAATGTCCGGATTCGTCGGTGTCATCCCAGTTTTTCATAAAGATTCCGATCACTTCATAGCCTTGCTGTTTTAAGAGTAATGCCGCAACCGAAGAGTCCACTCCGCCTGACATTCCAATGACTACACGTGTATCGGCAGGTGCTTTTTTCGTTGTCATATTGTTCATCCTTTACTGAATTCATTTCACTAGTCGTTTGACTACTTTTGCGATTCGATTGGCTGCTTCTTCTATAATAGATTCATCTAAGTCATAGCCGAAACTGATGCGGATCGAGTTTCTAGCTTTATCTGATTCCGTGCCAAACATAGCCGTTACGACATGTGACGGTTCAAATGATCCTGCAGTACAAGCAGAACCACTTGATACGGCTACCCCTTCTAAATCCAAGCTCATCAAAAACGTCTCCACATCGGTACCCGGAAACGATACATGATAAATATGTGGTAAAGATTCTACTGCGTGGGGAATAGTCGGTTGGAAATCGATTTGATTTGTTTCAAAGACATCCGCCATTTTTTGTTTATACATAGAATACGTTGTTTGCTTTTCTAGTTTCGTTTGCTCAGCAATCGAGACTGCTTCTGCAAATGCAAGTATAGCTGGCACATTTTCAGTACCTGCGCGACGTTTTTTCTCTTGTGACCCGCCGAGTACTTGGCTCGACAACAACTTGCCATTTCGTTGATACAGGAAACCGACCCCTTTAGGTCCATTCACTTTATGAGCTGAAACTGATAAGAAATCGACTTGCAGTTCTTCGACGTCCAGTTGGCATGTACCGTAAGCTTGCACTGCGTCTGTGTGAAAAGCAGCCGGATGTGTAGAGAGCAACTCGCCGATTTCTGCAATCGGTTGAATCGTTCCTACTTCATTGTTACCGAACATAACGGACACTAAAATGGTTTCATCTGTTAACGCATCTTGAACTTGTTGTGCTGTAATGACCCCATTTCGGTCGGGTGATAGATACGTCACTTTATAGCCTTGTGACTCCAGTTGTTTACAAGGGTTTAATACCGCGTGATGTTCAATTTCTGTCGTAATAATATGTTTGCCGTCTGTATTCAACGACTGTACGTACCCAAAAATCGCCAAATTATCCGCTTCTGTACCTCCAGAAGTAATAATGATTTCATTCGGGGATGCATGGATTGAAGAAGCTAGCGTTTTACGTGCTTCTTCTAGCACTTTCTTTGCGTGTCGGCCAAATTGATGCGTACTTGAAGGATTACCATATGTATCATGTAGCGCAGTAGTAAATCTCTCCAATACAGCTGGATGCATCGGTGTCGTAGCGGCATAGTCTAAATATATAGCTGGTTTCATAACTAAACTCCTTTAAATATAGAACATGTATTCATCAGCAGTCGACGTATCTTCAAATTCAATTAAGTCTCTAATCGTCGTATGATCCAATACCCCTCGGATGGCGTCTCCGATTCGTTTCCATAGTTCGCGTTGCGGAATATCATCGTCATCGAGTCCTTCGACTAATTGGATCGGCCCTTCAAGCAAACGAATGACGTCCCCTGCCATAATCTCGGATGGATCTTTTGCGAGTTTATAGCCACCGTAGGCACCGCGAACACTTTTCACCATTCCGCTGTTGCGTAAAGGCGGGATCAGTTGTTCCAGATATGCTTCAGAGAGATTTTGTTCTTCTGCGATTTTACGCAAAGGCACAGGACCCTCTCCATATTTCCGTCCTAATTCTACTATTACTGTAAGTCCGTATCGTCCTTTGGTGGATATTTTCATTGGGCATCGTCCTTTACTAAAATTGCTGAAATCAGTATAGCATAATTGTATCACTGGTTCTTGCAAATGACTTCACTAATGTTTTACGGTATAATGAAAGAACAAACGTACGCTAGGAGGATGTACATGCATAATGAACCTTTGGCTTTTCGTATGCGGCCTGAGACGATTGATGAAGTGATCGGACAAGACCACGTCATCGGCAAAAATACTCCCTTATATCGGATGATCAAGAACGGGCATGTCCCTTCTCTTTTATTATATGGTGAACCAGGTATCGGAAAAACGTCGTTAGCCTACGCAATTGCGGGTACTTCGAAACTTCCTTTCATTGCGCTGAATGCGACTGTGGCGGGCAAGAAAGATGTAGAAGATGTAGTGAAAGAAGCCCGGATGACAGGTAAAGTATTGCTATTTTTAGATGAAATTCATCGTTTCAATAAATTGCAACAAGATACACTGCTTCCTCACGTAGAAAGCGGTTCGATCGTCTTGATTGGTGCGACAACGGAAAACCCATTCCACGATGTCAATCCCGCTATTCGTTCGCGCTGCGGGGAAATCGTCCAATTGAAACGATTGCAGCCAAAAGATTTACTGGAATTACTCGAGCGTACGTTGAAAGACGAGAAAAAAGGACTCGGTAAGGAAACAATCGACATCACTACAGAACAACTGGAGAAAATCTCAGAAGGCGTGAATGGGGATGCACGAAAAGCTTTAACGTTTCTCGAATCATTACTTGCTGCTAGTGACGAAGAAGACGGCAAGATTATTATAGAAGATGCATTGCTCGCACAATTATTAACTAGAATTAGTTTACTAGGTGATAAAAAGGGATCGCATCACTTTAATTTATTATCCGCTTTACAAAAAAGTGTACGCGGAAGTGATGTCGATGCGGCGCTTTATTATTTGGCACAATTACTTGAAATCGGCGACTTGACTGCTGTTACTAGACGTATGCTCGTCATGAGTTATGAAGATATTGGATTGGCAGCGCCGGAAGTTGGGAGCCGAGTTCTCGCGGCTACAGATGCCGCACAGCGTCTCGGCATGCCTGAAGCACGCATTCCACTTGCAACAGCCATTATAGAGATGTGTTTAGCTTCGAAGTCAAACTCTGCTTATAAAGCGATCGATGCTGCCACGAAAACATTGCATGAAAAACCAACCGGTGAAATCCCCATGCATTTACGCGACACACACTACAGCGGATCTGCTGCACTCGGTCATGGTGGCTATGTTTATCCACACGCAACACCAGTTGGCACATTCGGTGGGTGGACAGACCAACAATACTTGCCTGACAGCTTAGTACATTCTAAGTTCTACACCCCTGTAGAAGCAGGTGACGAAACAAGAATGGCGGCCATTCACAAACGTCTTCAATCATTCAAGGGAAAAAAGAATCCACGTTAGGGATATAGCTCGAAACGACAAAAACCCACGCCAACCTGTAGTAGGTCAGCGTGGATTTTTTTATCTTACTCGAACATCGCTGCATCTTTCGGTGTGGAAATCGCATCGATATCATTAAAATAACTATACTTTGCATCGAGTTTTTGTTTATAACGGATATAATCTCGCTCGAAATAACTTGTGACATTTGCTGACATCTTCATCCCTGTGACAAACATCGTCTTTTCATTAACCGTTAGCTCCACGTCGAGCTTCTCCACTACAGGAAATCCTCCATGCGTATGGACAAATTTCTCAGGTTGCGGACTATTCACGGATACGATTTCCATCAACTGACGATAATCAGCAGGCGATAAAGAAAACTGTATAGCATAGCCGTAATCAATCTTTTCTAGTTCTGCGTCATGCAGAAACGGTTCTAATAGCGAGAAGTCCATTACTGGAGAGACGAACGGCACCCACACACCGAGCAATTCTGCACGCTGCGCTTCTGTTAACTCTAGCCATTCGCTTTTCTCTTCTTCAAATGTCTCTTGCATAGCCAATTGAGTACCTTGGCGGAATAATTGAATGTTTTTCGCGCCTTGTTTTGGAATTTTCCAGACGACTTCCTCTGAACTCTTCAGTGGATTCTGTTCAATATCCGCCTGTATTTGTACATTTTTGCTTGTACGTTTTGCAGGATCGGATGTGACGCTACTTTCATCATACGCGATATTGGCATGAACTGATTGCAACTCTTCCATCGCTTGTTCTGCTTTCTTCATTAAATCTTCCGCACTCGACGGGGCAGAAGACGTTTTTCCGCATCCTGTCACTGTAAATAGCAGTACTGCCAGGAATAGAACGATCAAACTTTTGTTCATCAGGAAACTCCCCTTCAATCAAAACTATTAACAGTGTACTTCACAGCAACGCAGTTGTCACGGACCATTCCACCTTATTTGTGAGGAAACTTAGTCTACTGGCACGACCCAGTTAAACGGATCTTCCACTTTGCCTGTCTGAATGCCTGTAATCGTCTCGTATAACTTCAATGAAAGCTCACCGATTTCATTATGATTGATCTCGCATTTTTCCCCTTCAAAGAACAGTTCACCTATTGGAGAAATAACAGCGGCCGTTCCTGTACCGAATGCTTCTTCCAATGTGCCTGCTCGATTAGCTTCCATAATTTCCTCGATCGACACTTTGCGTTCTGTTACTGGGATATCCCAATCTATCAATAATTCGATAACTGACTTACGCGTAATACCTTCTAAAATACTACCGTTAAGGCTTGGTGTAATGATTTCGCCATCGATCTTGAAGAATACGTTCATCGCTCCTACTTCTTCGATATAGCGATGTTCTTTCGCATCTAGCCATAGCACTTGCGAATATCCTTCTGCTTCTGCTACTTCCTGCGCTTTCATCGCGCCCGCATAGTTACCAGCCGTTTTCGCAGAGCCTGTACCACCTACTGCCGCACGAACATACTGTGACTCCACGGCAATTTTAACAGGATTGACTCCTTCTTTATAATACGGTCCTACTGGAGATAAAATAATCATGAGACGATACGTTTTAGAAGGGGCTACTCCTAAATACGGCTGTGTCGCGAAAATGAATGGTCGCACATAAAGTGATGTTCCTGGTCTGTCCGGAATCCAGTCTTTATCAAGAGAAATTAACTCTTTCAGTGCACTTAACACAAATTTCTCGTCGAACATCGGCATGCATAATCTATCATTTGAACGATTCAAACGTTTCATGTTTTCCTCTGGACGGAATAAAACTACTTCTTTGTCTTCATTCAAATAGGCTTTTAATCCTTCGAAAACAGTTTGTCCATAATGCAAGACGATAGCGGCTGGGTCCAGTAGAAACGGCTTGTATGGCTCAATACGTGGATCATGCCATCCCGTTCCATCTGTATAATCCATCACAAACATATGATCAGTAAAAATTGTTCCGAAAGCAAGTGGATCATCTGCTGCCGGCTTGTCTTTTGGTGCGGTAGTTTCATAGTGTAAAATGTTTTTTTCAGTTGACATAAATAAACCCTCCTACATATTATCTAATTTGTCCGGTCCCTCGAATTACAAATTTGGAAGAAGTCAACGCTTCTAATCCCATCGGTCCTCTTGCATGAAGTTTTTGTGTACTGATACCGATTTCTGCACCATAACCGAACTCAAAACCATCCGTAAAGCGAGTGGAGGCATTCACATAAACAGCTGCCGCATCTACGCTATTCAAAAACAGCTCGGCATGTGCATCCGTTTGTGTAATAATGCACTCCGAATGCTTCGTGCTATATGTGGCAATATGATCAAGTGCTTGCTGTACATTTTCCACGCTCTTGACGCGAACTGTCAAGTCCAAGTATTCACTTGACCAATCATTTTGTTCAACCGCTTCGATAGTTGAGTCAAATGCCTGTAGCTGATCGTCACCTTGTATTTGAACATCTTGGTCCTGTAATGCTTTGATCAAACTCTTCCCATGTTGCGTCAACCAGTTGGAATCAATCAAAACCGTTTCGATCGCGTTACAAACCGAAGGACGTTGCGTCTTGGCATTAACGACTATATCGATGGCCATTTTCTCGTCAGCGGATTCATCAATAAATACATGGCAATTCCCGGCACCCGTTTCGATTACGGGTACTGTAGATTCTCGAATGACAGTCTGAATCAATTTGGCACCGCCACGAGGGATTAAAACATCTAAATAGTCATTGAGTGTGAACAATTCTTTCGCCGTTTCTCGGCTTGTGTCTTCAATTAGTTGAACAGAATCCACTGGCAATGAACTTTTTTCAAGCCCGCGTTGAATGACACGCCATAGTGCTAAATTGGAATGTTTAGCAGAAGAGCTTCCGCGCAAGACGACCGCGTTTCCTGTTTTCAATGCTAGGGATGCCGCATCAATCGTCACATTCGGACGCGCTTCATATATCATGGCGATGACACCGATTGGCACGCGCTTCTTGACAATATGTAAACCGTTTTCCTTCTGGATTTCTTCCAGTGTTTCCCCAATCGGATCTTTAAGATCAACTAATAGACGAACACCTTCCGCCATAGCTTCAATGCGCTCAGGCGTCAATAAAATACGGTCAAGAACCGCTGATTCAATTCCTTTTTCGCGGCCTTCTTCAATATCTTTTTTATTCTCAGCGAGTAATTGATCTTGTTCTTGCAATAGTTGATCGGCAATCAATTGCAATGCCTGATTTTTCTCTTCAGTCGTTGCCACGTTCAATACAACACTTGCTTCTTTTGCAGCTTTTCCTTTATTTCTAATCTCACTCATCATCTATTCTCCCCTTTGATTACACTTGTACCCAGCGGTCACGGTGAATGACTTCTAGCATAGGCTTGAATTCTTCCAGTTGATCTTTATTGGAAATCGTTTGTTTTAGTTGTTCAGACGAATACGTGACTTCCCCTTTACCGATTAAACCATTTAAACCGAACACTTCTACTACTTGGCCAGTCTCAAAGTCACCTTGCACTTTAAAGACACCTGCTGGTAATAAACTACGTCCATTATGCACAATTGCTTCTTCGGCGCCTTGATCGACGTATAGACGTCCAGTAGATTCGGAATGAAGGGCAATCCATTGGCGGTTTGTATTGATCGTGTTGGCAACGGGGCTAGAAATATATGTGCCGTCTCCATGACCTTTTAAAATATCCAGCAATTTTGATGGACCATGTCCTGTTCCGATGAAAAGCGGCACGCCTAATGTGTGAGCCGTTCTTGCAGCTAGTAGCTTCGAACGCATACCGCCCGTACCGACTTTCGAGCCTGTATCATCCGCCCCACCGAGCAATTCATCTGAAATTTCATCCAACTTAGTCAATCGTACAGCGTCTGGGTCTGTTCGCGGATTGCTTGTGTAGATCCCGTTGACATCGGTTAAAATAATCAATTGGTCCGCATGTAGGAAACCACTGACTAATGCGGATAGCATATCATTATCACCAAACGTCAATTCATCGATGGATACGGTATCATTTTCATTAATGATCGGCATAATACCGCGATCAAGCAATTCAGACATTGCCGCAAATGCGTTGCGGTATCGATCACGATCCGCAAAGTCATGGCGCGTCAATAAAATCTGTGCCGGTATAACTTTATGTGCGCTAAACCTTTCGATATAAGACTGAATTAATAAGCTCTGACCTACTGCCGCCGCAGCTTGTTTACCTTTAATCGTCTGTGGTCGGGAGGAATAGCCAAGACGCGCAAAACCTGCCGCCACCGCTCCTGACGAGACAACAATGACTTCATGCCCAATGTTTTTCAACATCGCCAACGCATCGACATGATCATTGAATTTCACCTGATCAATTTCTCCATGATCATTTGTTAACGAACTGCTACCGATTTTCACAACGATTCGTTGTCTTTTCATATGGATTCGCCTACCATTTCTACATATCATCTACTTTTATACAATAAAAAAGCCCAATCGTCCCGATATAATCAGGACGAAAGGACGTAACTTCCGCGGTGCCACCATCATTGGATTCATTTTAACGAATCCCGCTTTCCTTCTAACGCCAAGGTGCGCGCCTGTTTTTTCACAGGACTCAAAAGGCAGGTTCGACAAGGCATTGCGACGGAAACTTCCAGCCGATGGATTCCGCTCTCTAACACATGCTATTTATCTACTGGTCCTTCTTCAACGTTCCATATCATTTCCCCAATCATACAATATTCAGAGTAATTGTCAAGCACTGCTACGTTACTTTCGCTGTAGCATACGGTCTAGCGCATCTATCGCATCTGCAGATGTCGTTGCATCCACTTTGATGATGTTTTGCTCTTTCCCTTCCACAATACTTTCAAGACTCCATAATAAATGCGGTAGATCGATACGGTTCATTGTCAAACAAGGACACATTAACGGATTTAATGAAATGATATCTTGATCAGGGTGATTTTCTATCAACCGGTTGACTAAATTCATTTCCGTGCCGATCGCCCATTTCGTTCCAGGAGCGGCGGCTTGAATTTGATCAATGATATACTTTGTGGAACCGTCGTCATCGGACTTCATTACGACTTCATGTGAACACTCGGGATGAACGATAACTCGGCGCCCGGGATCACTTTCACGTAACTGACGAATATTTTCTACCGTGAAGTTTTCATGAACGGAACAATGTCCTTTCCATAAAATCACTTGACACTCTTCGTCTTCACCAGCGTATTCTAGTGTATCTGTAATGGGGTTCCAGACCGCCATATGGTCGAGTGGCACGCCAAGTCCGTATGCAGTGTTACGCCCTAGATGTTGATCAGGTAAAAATAGTATCCGCTTTTTCTGAGTGAAAGCCCATTGGACGATTTCTTTGGCGTTTGACGAAGTCACCGTCGCACCACCATGACGACCGACGAACGCTTTGATCGCTGCCGTCGAATTTACGTATGTCAATGGAAGAATCGTATCTCCAAAACGCCTTTGCAAGTCTGTCCATGCTCTTTCCGTCTGGTAAATGTCTGCCATGTCTGCCATTGAACAACCCGCACGCATATCGGGTAAATAGACGTGTTGATTTTCCGTCGTTAAAATATCTGCAGTTTCTGCCATGAAGTGTACCCCACAAAACACAATATGTTCTGCTTCCTCGTTCGCTGCGCAAATTTGTGCTAATTGTAAAGAATCTCCTGTCGCATCCGCAAATTGAATCACTTCATTTTTCTGGTAGTGGTGGCCAGGGATAAATAATTTAGTTCCTAACGTCTGCTTAATCGAGCGAATTTTTTCTTCCATTTCAGTCACTGTGTAGTGTTTATACCGTTCAGGCAACATAGCATTTGCTTGTTCTTTTACAAGATCCATCATCGACATATTCTTCAGTCCTCCTGTGGTGTAAGTTGTATAGTTGCGCTAATATCCGCTGCAATAACGGAATGCGTCAGCGCGCCAACCGATATGTAATCAATTCCTGTCTTGCCGTAAGAAGCAATCGTTTCTTCTGTAATCATGCCTGAAGCTTCGGTTACAATATGTGGAGGTACGAGTGGTAACCAGTCCGTAATTTCTTTCGGTGTGCGGTTATCAAACATAATAATATCCACATTGGCTTCAATAGCTTCTTGTAGCTGTGCTAGCGATTCTATTTCTACTTCTATTTTTACCGTATGACCTAACTGTGATCTAAGTAGTTGCACGGCTTGTGTAATAGAACCTGCATATGCCAAGTGATTATCTTTTAGCATCACTGCGTCGTATAAGCCGTTGCGATGATTAAATCCGCCACCGGTTCGAACTGCATATTTATCTAGCATACGAAGTCCAGGGGCGGTTTTTCGCGTATCACAAACTCTCGTGTTTGTTCCGGACAATAATGCAGTTAGATCCGCAGTTTTCGTTGCAATCGCACTCATTCGCTGAATGCAGTTTAGTACTACGCGCTCCGCCGTCAATAGACTTCTAACCGGTCCTCTAACACGAGCAAGTATTTGCTTCTCTTCCATTCTTTCACCGTCTTGTAGGAGACACGTCACTTCAATAGTAGGATTCATAAGTTGAAAACCTGTTTTCATGATATCGGAACCGCAAAATATGCCTGGCGTTTTGGCGATAATTTGCATTTCACCCATTACATCAGCTGGAAATAATGTATTTGCGGATAGATCCCCATCCCCTACGTCCTCTATGAAAAACTGCTCTAACATGGATCTCAATTTGATTGTATTCATCTGTTTTTCTTACCACCTTTATTTATTCTTGGGTGTCTTTACATCTATCTTTACATACACGCGGATATATGACAAGATGAATATATTATTTATTGCAGGAGGTCTTTTCTATGCATTACTTTGATTACGCTGCAACTACCCCTCTTCGTGAGGAAGCCGCTTCGGTATTCGTGTCTGTCTCACAGCAACATTTCGGCAACACGACGAGTCTCCATGACGCAGGAGGTGCTGCGCAAAACCTATTGGCATACAGCAGAAACAATTTATCGAAAATGCTCGGTGTCCGTCCAGATGGATTGTATTTCACTTCAGGTGGAACAGAAAGTAACGCTCTCGCTTTATTATCGCTAGCGCAGTCTGCCAAGAAAAAAGGTCAACATATCATTCTTTCAGCGGCAGAACATCCTTCCCTTCATTCAGCAGCAGCCTATCTTGAAGGACAGGGCTTTCGAATTTCACTCATACCTTTCACAGCCAATGGCATAGTCGATCTACATGCACTTGAAGAAGCGATTACTGAAGACACGACTGTAGTATCCATTCAGCATTGCAACCCGGAAATCGGCACTATTCAACCGATTCATGCGATATCTGACCTAGTGAAACCTAAAGGAATTTATTTACATAGCGACTGTGTTCAATCTTTTGGCAAGCTATCCATACGCGACATCAGTCCATTCGTAGATAGCTTGTCGATTTCTAGCCATAAAGTGTACGGACCAAAAGGTGTAGGTGCCGTGTATATTGATCCACGCATTCGCGTCGTTCCTCTATTTCCAGGCGCTACACAAGAGAAGGGTTTTCGGGGAGGAACAGTGAATGTGCCAGGCATCGCTTCATTCGTAACAGCAGCCGAACTGGCAGATCCGGGTGAAGTAGATTACGTGGAATTGCGCTCTGTTTTTCTTAATATATTGAATGAACATAAAGAACTATTTACTATTTACGGTAGCCAGCAACAATCGGAACAGCTTCCACAAATCGTCGGACTATGCGTCAAACACTCGGAAGGACAGCTCATTATGTTAGAATTAAATAGAAGAGGATTTGCAGTGTCGACAGGTAGCGCATGCCAAGTAGGTCAACAACAATCTTCCACGACGATGAGTGCGATGAAGATACCTGCACATTTGGCGAAAGGGCTCGTTCGAGTTTCATTTGGAAAGACATCGACTAGTGAAAATGTTACGGAGCTAGCAAACGTATTGCTTGAGGTCGCCGTTTCAACTCAAACTAAAGGCATTCTCTTAGATATTATATAGATAGCAGGTGAGAACTTTGCGACATAAATCAAAAGTGTTAGGTGAACAGCGTCGTGATTTAATACTACGGACGCTACAAGAAGCAAATCATCCTGTAACAGGTGGAGAGCTCGGAGATTTGACGAATGTCAGCAGACAAGTCATCGTCAGTGATATTAATCTTTTAAAAGCAAAAAACGAACCTATTATGGCAACGAATCAAGGGTATTTATACACTCGGGCAAACGAAAGGGTGCGTGCTATTGAAAAAATCATTGTCTGCAAACACGCTCCTGAACAAACCGCAGAGGAGCTAAACATTTTAGTCGATCATGGCGTGACGGTGAAAGACGTCCGTGTAGAACACCCTGTGTACGGCGATGTACGTGCATCGATCATGGTGTCCAACAGGCAAGAAGTAAAAACGTTTATAGAACAGATCGAGCAAGCACAAGCCCCTTATTTATTAAATTTAGACGATAGTGGGATTCACTTGCATGCTATTTCTGCTCCTAAACAAGAACAATTACATGATGCAGAAGAAGCATTAAAAAAAGCGGGATTCCTAGTTGAATAGGAATCTCGCTTTTCTATGGAAATAACCAAATACCGAATAACGGACCAGCTAGCGCACCGATAATCGCAGATAGTGTCATCGCTACCGAACTCATAGAAGCTGTTTGTTCTCCGTATTCGAGCGCTTTAGAAGTTCCGATCGCATGCGCCCCCACTCCAAGACCAATGCCCTGGCCAATCGCTGTATCAATCTTGAACCAGCGATTGATCCATGGACCCATGAGGATTCCAGCGAGTCCGGCGATAATGACCAATACCGTCGCTAGCGAAGGAATGCCACCAAGCTCTTCTGCTATTTGCATGGCAATGGGAGAAGTAATGGACTTCGGTAAGATGCTCGCTAACAGATCATTCGAAAATCCAACAAGTCGCGCTGCTAAGACACCAGTCAACATCCCGACAATTCCTCCCACGACAACGCCACCGAAGATCGGCAACAGGTTTTTCTTAATGATATCCCGTTGCTTATAAAGAGGAATACAAAGTGAGACAATGGCGGGACCTAGCAATGCATCGATCCACTTCCCCCCTACCATATACGTTTCGTAGGAAACATTGAATAACGATAACACGACGATAACTGCAATAGTCGTTGTTAGAATAGGTACTAGAAATGGCGAACGCAGCCTAACGTATACAGCGTTCATCAAAAAGTACAGCATAACTGTCAACATTATCATCGTGAAGGCAAGTGCTAGTGTATTCATGAAAGAGTCCCCTCCTCTTTCACTTGACGCTTGGCCATAGATTGGCTAACTAAACTAGCGACGACCATCGTGATGAATGTACTGCCGATTGTGATAACGATCAGTAAGCTACCTTTGCCGGCGAACACATGGCCATAATCCATGACACCAACCGTAGCCGGAATCAGATAAAGCGGCAAAGTCGATAGAAATACATACGCCCCTTTTTCTACCCAGCGAAGCGGGACGACTTTGATCGATAACAACGCCCACAACAACAGCAAACCAATAATGCTTCCTGGCAAAGGAATAGATAGTTTCGCACGTAAAAACTCTCCTGCTAGAAATAGTATGTATAAAAATCCTACTTGCAAAAGTGCGATGACAATTTTCACTTCAACACTTCCTTACATAATTCTTATAAATAAAATGAATACTTCCTCATTATAGGGAATAGTCAGATAAAAACCAATACTTTCCTCATTATTAGTAAATAGTAATCTGAATATTCTACTTACCGTTGACACTGTTGTCCTACTCATGTATAGTGTAAGAAGCCGTATTGGGTAAGTTTGCAGTAATAGACTTACACGTTACGTGTGGAGATGGATTTCTAATTGCCGAGGAGGAATTATTATGCACCAAGGTAAAGTGAAGTGGTTCAGCAGTGACAAAGGATATGGATTTATCGAAGCAGACGATGGTGAAGATATATTTGTACATTTCACAGGAATTGCAACCGATGGATTTAAGACACTGACTGAAGGTCAAACAGTTTCTTTTGAAGTAATTGAAGGAAATCGTGGTCCACAGGCGGCTAACGTATCGACTCTTGAGGATGAAGTGTAACCTCATCTCGGCGCAAACAGCTGAATTTATAACATAAACAAAGCATCCACGCAGTTGCGGGATGCTTTTTCATTATTTATTTGGAGGCCGTACTGATCTTGTTGATTTCTCTTCCAAGGAATTGCAGTTGGTCTCCTACGGTACAGTCGGAAATACAAAATTGGTGAGCGCCTGTTTTACCGCGTTCGTTTGTTAGTTGTTTTTTGACGTAACAACCTTCACAATATATATCGAGCAATTGATTAATTTCTTTCATGACAACTACTTTATCCATTAGAAAAGAACTCCCACCTTTCTTCCTTCTATTTTAAGTTGACTGACGGGATGTTGCAAGTGTTTCTACGTTTTTTACAATTCATTACCAGATCGGAGCGATAAATTTCATGTTGGAAGTGTACATAGATGGTGCTAGCGCAGGGAATCCTGGGTTGAGCGGAATTGGTGTGTATATAAAAGGAGAAGGACAGGATGTGCGGATTAGTGAGCCGATTGAGCCAACGAATAATCATCACGCGGAATTTCAAGCGCTTGTAAGAGGTCTTGAGGAGGCGTCTAAGCTGACAACAGGTATGGTGTCGGTGAGGTCTGATTCGACGGTAGTCGTGCAGTCGATGGAGAAGGAGTTTGTGAAGAACGAGCAGTATGCACCTTATCTGAAACAGGCGTTGCGACTGGCGGCGACGTTTGACTTTTTCTTTATAAAGTGGATTGCCGACAGCACAAACAAGACGGCAGATACACTTGCCCGGCAGGCGATTTTGATGCAGAAGAAGCAAAAGGAATAGCCTGAGCGAACTGTTTTATTGTCTATTATAACCGTCACTAAAAGAGTGTACTGCTACTGTTCTATTTTTATTCGGAAAAGGTCGTGCTTCATGACGATCTTTTTTGCACGAGGTTAAGTGGTTGTGACTTGTCGCTATAGCCAGACGTGTATCTTACAGGCGGAGAACCCCGTCCCTCGTTCCCATCAACTAAGTGAGTGCGTTATGGTGTATGCCAAAATAAATACATCACTACGAAGAACAATAAGTAGATGACTATAATTATTGGGAAAGCGTAAAGTGATACTCTCCCGAATTTGTCTTTTCTGCTAAACAAGGATAAAACGAATGAGAATACAAGAAGGATAAAACCAAGTGGCATTGTAATGAATAATCTACCCGAAAAAATAAACAGGCAAAGAAAAGTCAGTCCTATAAGTAGACTAATAAAAGACATCATGCCTACTCTCTGTGTACTTTGCAAGTGTATGACCTCCTAATTCTCGACAAGAGGATAGCCCGTTACATGTTTTTTATTCCACATATCCATCTTATTACACGCGATATTCTATTGCCGAGGATTTGATTAGCTTCAATAAACGGTCTTCGTGCTTTTCTTATCCATAACATCGCACTTTGGTCGATTGATTCATTCCCCGAAAGCTTCGATTTCTCGCCATTTTCCATATCGGTAATACATAAACGCAGCGATACTACTAATAACAAAACTGATGCCCATCCCGAGTGCAATTCCTTTCTCACCCATGATGCCTGACAATATATACGTAATTGGGAAACGAAGAATCCAAAAAGAAATGATGTTTAGCACAAGCACTTGGAACATGGCTCCCGCTGCACGGACAGCCCCATTTAAAACAAAATTAATGCCTAGGAACGGATAAAATAATGCAATTGCCGTTAAATAGTTTATACCAAAATCAGCAGCTTCCGGTTCTGTTATGAATAGCTTTATCCCATAATCCGCAAATAGGATGATCAGAATGGCGATCGCAAACATGACTATCAAATTATATACAAACCCGTACAACGTAATTTTATGAACTCGGTCCCATCTGCCTGCCCCGATATTTTGACCCGCCATACTATTGACCGCAGTTCCGAGTGCTTGGGCTGGCAGCATAATCAAACTATCCAATCGTTGTGCCGCCCCGTATCCCGCGACAACTGCTGGACCGAATGATGCGACTACACTCATGATTGCCATCACACCTGCCGAAATGACACTCATTTGTAAACCCGCAGGAATTCCTAATTTTAATATATCGAGTACTTCTCGGCGCGCTGGAATATGTGGTTTTGAGAATGGAACCAGGCTTTTACGCACTGAATAAATAGCACCAGCGGCAAATGCGATTCCCTGTGATAATATCGTTGCATAAGCAGCGCCTTGAACTCCCCATCCAAAGACGTAAATAAATAAAGGATCCAGTACTGTGTTCAAAATAACTGCGGCTAGCACAAAATAAAGTGGCGTCTTCGAGTCGCCTACCGACCTGAATACGGTACCAATAAAATTATAGCCGAATAAGAAAAGGATGCCGATGAAATTAATTCGCAAATACGAAACACCCATCGCCAACATCTCGTCGGGAGTTCCAAGTAAGCGCAAGAGTGGTTCCGCAAATATAAGTCCTGCAATACCGAGCACGATCGACATACCGGAAAGCAGAACGACAAATGCATTTAAATAACGCCGAAGTCCTGACTCGCTACCTCTGCCTTTTTGCTGGGATAAAATCGTTAGTGCAGCGTTGTTCAAGCCGATGACGAATGACAAAACCGTAAAGACGACCGTCCCGGAAATAGCCACAGCACCAAGTGCATCCGCACCAATTAAATTCCCAACCCACAAACTATCGATAAATTGATAGGATGCTTGTAGTAAATTTGTTATCATAATGGGTCCTGAAAAAAGCATGAGTTGTTTGATTATATTTCCTTCTGTAAAATCCTGCTGCCTTGCCATCCTTTTCCTCCCTGTATTTAATAAGAACTTACTATTTTATCTCATTTTAGCTTTAGCACTCGTTAACAGGATAGCGGTTACAACCCGTTGATCTGCGCTGCAACCGGACGCTTCTGGAGGGCGGGCGGTGAACCACACCCCTCGCTTCGCTCGCTGGGTGTTTCACCTGTCAAAGCAAAGATGTGCTCCTTCTCGCTACGCTTCACTCGCAAAAGCCGTTCTTCGTTACGGCTCTCGCTGATCCTCCCAGAGTCGCCGGTTTCCGCTCCGATCAACTACGTATTTGCAAAAAACTTGTTACACAATCGCGTCCGTTAGATGAAATTCGACCTTCAGGATAACCATCTAAATAAACTAATAATTAACCTTGGAAGGTAGAGTAGAACATTGAGCATTATCTCCACAGCCGTGTCAAAAAGGATACTATTCCCTTTACTTTTTTTACGCTTGCCCATTTGTTTCTCTCCCCCATAAAAATGGCCCTATTGTTGAATGGACACTTTTTACTTAATACACTCCGTTGCTTGAAGTGCAGGCGCCGACTTCGAGAGGATCAGCGTGAGCCTTGAGACCCTGGACGGAGCGCAGCGAAGGAAGCGGCTCAAGCCACGCCCTCCGGAAAGCCTGCGCCGGAACGGAAAGCAACAGTTTATGCAGAAATTGGCCCGATTGAAGAACGGATCTTATTAGTGAATTGCCCCTGATTGATTATTAGCTAACTTTATATCACTATTATAAAGACAGAAACGGCAAGAATAAAAATGGTGATTACAATTTGCAATGTGAAATACTTTTTTTGTTTATAAATAAACATTTCAATAACCTTAACGAGATTAGATAACCCCAAAAAGAAAAGCATAAAAAAAAGTAAAAATATTATTTTGTTAGGTAAGACACTGGAATTCAATAATCCTGATATAGAAATATATATAACCCTAACCGCGAAATAAATTGTAGCTACAGTTAAAAATGCTTTAACAACAAAAAACAACTTACTTTTATTATACTCCTCTTGAATCTTGGTTAATATCCCCAATTCCACCCCACCTTTTGATCAATCTTTTGTATCACAAAATCTGGCCCTATTACTGAATAGGGTGCAAAACTCTTATACAAGAATCGCACCCATTTTGTTGAATAAACCGCTTATCCTATTTACGATATCGTTCTCTTTGACATGTCCATATAAGGTTTCAATTTTATTTTAAAGAAGAAAAACATCAATACATGTTTTTTGAAACTACTCCCCAAGCGACTGATACTCTGCTGCAAGGCCTCTTTGAACGCCTGGTCGTTTCGCAATGCGATGAGACCATTCCAATAGATGAGTATATTCATCCATGTTTAAAAATTCATAAGAGCCTTCATACAACTTTCCTAAAGCTAAACGTCCGTACCAAGACCAGATCGCAATATCTGCAATGGTATAAGTGTCGCCAGCAATATAAGAACGCTGAGCTAATACTTTATCTAGTAAGTCTAATTGACGTTTCGTTTCCATAGTAAAACGATCAATTGGGTATTTCATTGGCTCTGGCGCATAAGCGAAAAAGTGACCAAATCCTCCACCAACATAAGGACCCGCTCCAATTTGCCAGAATAGCCAATTAAGGGTTTCTGTCCGTCCATGAATATCTGTCGGGATCAGTTTATTGAATTTCTCAGCCAAGTAAAGCAAAATCGATCCTGATTCAAAAATTTCCAAACGCGGACTTTGACTTTGATCGACTAAGGCTGGGATCTTAGAATTAGGATTGACCTTGACGAAATCCGAACCAAATTGTTCCTCGGCTCCAATATTGATTTCATACAAATCATAATCTGCACCATCGACATCCAACTCTTTTAATTCTTCCAGCATAATCGTCACTTTAATTCCGTTCGGTGTTCCGAGTGAATAGAGTTGGAACGGTGCCTCTCCGACCGGTAGTTTTTGTTCAAAACGTTCACCAGCTGTCGGGCGGTTCCCCCATCTATTTGAATTCTCTTCTTCCCACTTCCACACGTTTGATAATTCATATTTTGTCATCTGAACACTCCTCCTACTATTTATTTAGTAATTCCATCATACTAACAGTACAAAATTATTCCTAATATTTAGTTTATCAGCTTATCGTTATGAATCTTAAACTTTGCTTAGAAATAGGTAACTAAGTAAACTTCTTCAAGAATCTTAATGAAAAGCTGACTGTTTTCTAGCTATAGAATGGCTAATGATATAAAACATTGTCAGGATGATCGCACTAATACTTGGATACCCTATATAAACTGCCAGACTCGTATGTTCAACTAAAGTAACTTCTCCCCATTCAAGCCATAAACGCCAACCCATTCCAACACTGATTAAAATTATACAAATCGTAAAAACAAACCATTTTCTATCTTTAAATAAACCTACGAATATGTTTGCTATAATGAAATACATTACTAATGTCAAAACCATAAAAAACAAACTAAACCCTCTCTGACCTGGAATTACAAACGTAAACGATATTCCCGATAGGAAGAGAAGGTTTAAAGCTGCAAATATCAGGAATGTATTTCTTGATTTTCTTACTTGGGTATAAAACTGTTCTCCTAACAAGGGCTTACCTCCAGTCTTTGTCTAACAAAATTGCCCGATTTTGCAATACTAAGCGCAGATCTTCATTCAAAAAAGGCACGCTTTAGTTATACATAAACACTCACAAAATCATTGATCCGATTGATGTGCCATACTAATCCACTGATGCATTTGAATATATAATTAAGTTGATTTTAATTGTCTGTTTTTAGCAGCAAACAAAAATCCTATTGTAAAAACTAACAACATAATTAAATAGGAAATCATTATAACTGCATTGCCATCAATCGAATTAGTGAAAAATCCTATAATTTTAGCACTAACACCTACAAAGCCAAGAGCATAATCCTGCGATAGTCCAGCAATGAAAAGATTCCTTTTTTCATCCTCCAGTAAAATAAACTGCCAGATATATAAAAGCAATGAGATCATCCATAAACTATTTCCTAATAAAAAGCTTTTCATTTCGGATGTCTCGCTATTCCCAAATTGTATTCCTACATAAAACCAAAAAAATATAGCAACGAATCCCCAAATATATATAATTGAAGTTGTAATGTATAAAAAAATATATGAATCCGTATCAGCTCCAATAGTTAATAAAAGGTTGCTTATTAAACTCACTACAAGAGGAAAGATTAATAACAAAATCAACTTGTACTTCTTGCTCTTTCTCACTTTATCCCCCCCATTATCTAGTAGATGAACGTACTATATTCACAAAATGGCCTTATTTTAGCACCAGTACGATTACTCAAGATACAATCGCCCCTTCTCTTATCGGTGACCGAAAAACTTGATAGTTACAGTAGAATTTGTTCATCGTGTCTTCCATGGATTAAACTTGAGATAAATGCAACCAACTTCCAGTATGGATATTTTCATATTTAATCTCTTTGTCAATTATCATTTCAAAATAGTTCGTTTCAGTATTCAATTCAAAAGCTGGGCACTGATCAAATCTAACATCGCCAATAAAAATCGCTCTTACTTTCATTGGATTTTCCTCCTCACAGTATAAATTATAAAATAATACGCTTACTGCACATCAATACCTCTTTGCACTTCAATTCGATTATACCAAAGATATCCAAGTATATTTTAAAAATAAAAAAGCACCGCAAAATGCGATGCTTCACTTACTAGTTCACTATTCACTTCACAACTAAACGGGTTAGACATAAACCCATTTAGCGTTGTGACACTTTCATAAATCTAACGGTTTGTTCTTCGGAATCATACAACACCCATTCTCTAGAGCCCACTACAGCACCTACGTTAACAACCGTTCGTGAACCCCTCACTGACATCTCTTCGTTCCAGTTCATCGCTATGTGTTTTCCATCGCTTGTAATGCCTGACCGATGGGTATGTCCGTGAAACACTACGCGTGATTCTGGAAGATGCTCAGCAAGCCACGCTGCCGCTTCGTTATGCGACCATTGGTGGCCATGGATAATGATTGCCTCATCTATCTTCAAAGTCTCCGGTAAGTCGTTCAAGAAGTCCCGTATAGGTTCTGTTTGCTTAGTCAGCAGCAGAATGCGTTGTTCTTGATTGCCGTAAATGGACGAAAAAGTGAATAGCTCATCGATGCCATCCGGATGTTTGATCACTTCTTCGACAGTAGGATAAATTTGGCCATGAAGGTCTTTTTTGCTGACCGTGCATTCGTATAAATCACCCGTCCCAATAAGAGTCGCTTCAGGTGCTTCATTAGCAATTTGCGCCAGTACGGCTTGCAAATCTTCTTTTGATGAATGAATATCTCCGAGCAATGCGAATTGCATCGTGTTTCAACCCCTTATTGCGGTTTCGATCGGTGCGTCGTCTTTTGAAATCCAGTCGCTGAAACTACCTACATATAGTTTTACATTTGGATAGTCCAGTTCTTTAAGTGCTGCGAATAAAGGGGAAGCCGTTACACCACTGCCACAGTAGACGATGACATCATCTTCAGGTGTCACAACTTGTTGTAATTGTTCTTTCGCTTGCTGCACATCATACTGTCCATCTTGCTTTAATTGTTCCCAATCAAAGTTTCGAGCTGTCGGTATATGGCCAGCTTTATGGTAGAGCGGTTCTTTTTCTCCGCGATAGCGAACTTCAGAACGTGCGTCGACAAGTTGTGACGCTTGATTGCCCGCCACCACTTCTTCGACTTCACTTCTACTTGCATATAGGTGATCTTGCCACTGCGGTTCCACTGTTGAGCGTGCAGGCGTAACAAAGTCACTTGTTACGTCTACGATTTCGCGTAATTCAGCATATCCTTCTGTTACGACGTGCACATTCGTGAAACCTCCATATTGCAACATCCACCAAGCACGTGTTGCAAAAGGATTCCCACCATCGTCGTAAATCAAAATTGCATCTGTACGTTCCAGTCCACTTTTACGGAATAGCTCAGTCAACTGTTCAGTAGAAGGCAACGGATGACGTCCACCTTCTACTGATGTGCCCGATAGATCTTCCGCTAAATCCCAATGAACGGCGCCTTTTACGTGTTCTTTTTGATAATCAAGTTTGCCACGTTCTTCATCTTGCAATGAAAAGCGCGCATCGATCCATTTCGCATGACTTGTCTCTATATCGTGAATAGATACGAATACTTGTGTCATTGAACCAGCTCCTCTTGACGGATTTTTTCATACGTTTTCTGCCATTGCTCTAGCTGCTCCGAACCATCAAGCAATGTACGCTCCGATTCGATTTGTACTAAACTTTCTTGCAATAAATGAACGCGTAATGCTTCTGCTTCATCGTCAATCCATAAGTCTGCCCACTTCTCAATGCGTTCTTTTTGATCACCAAGATAGCTCGACGCATCTTTTTTCAATATTTCTTCCAGCTTCGCTTTCAAGATATCACGATCACCGCGCTCAAAGAACGACTTTTGATTTTTAAATGATTTATTAACTGCACTATATTTCATAGGATCTTCATACGGTGTCTCAAATGACAGCATGTCTTTGTCATTTGGCTCATATGGTGAAGGCACGATCGATTGATCCATTTCGGACAATGAACGGACTTCCATACGTTGACGTTCTAGCAATTGTTTCTTCATGTACTGGAGAATACGCAAATTCGTTACTTTTAATTCCTGTGTTAAGTCAAAGCCTACCATATTGACTGTTTCCGCCAACGCGATTTTTAATGCTTTATCTGATGAGTTCTTCGCGAACGTGGACGGACTATAGCCTTCTTTAAAGAAATCGCCGAAACGCAAGAAGACACGTTGTAAAATATAGTAGACAAGTTCACTCAATTCATCTTGAGTGGATTTCACTAAAATCTCACTTGCGCTCTTTTCGAAGCGCTCTTTAATTGCCTTTTCAGCAGTCGCGAGTTCCTCTAGTCTTTCCGCTTTACGTGAACGGTTTTGAATCGTTCTGTCAATTAACGAAGCTAGACGATCAATTGTTTTCGTCGTTTCTTCTTCTAGAGCCTGGACAACTTGCGCGCGTAAATCATGCTCAAGGAATGAATAAAATTTCTCTTCGAAATCGACCATTAATGGATTCGGTTGTTGTGTTAACTTGCCTTCCAATGCTTCAAGGCTTGAAATACCGTGCACTCGTGGATTACGGATTCCAAATTTCTGCAATTCATTCGCAACGAAACCTTTTACTTCTTCGCCTTCTTCTTCATTCGAAGCAAGGTCGATGGCGTTGACGATAAAGAACATTTTATCAAGTTCGAACGCATCTTTTACACGGCCCAACTGAATAAGGAATTCACGGTCGGCACGTGCGAATGCGTGGTTATAGTACGTTACGAAAAGAATCGCATCGGCATTACGAATATATTCGAATGCTACGTCGGTGTGACGCGCGTTGATCGAATCCGCTCCCGGTGTATCTACTAACGTAATACCGTGACGAGTTAACGGACAGTCATAGAAGAAGTCGATCGAATCGACGAAACAACTACGTTCTTCTTGCGCAACAAATTTCGTGAATTCTTCACGCTCTACTGTCAACGTCGTACCAAGAGCAGGCGTATAGAGTGGATACCCTCTCTGGAATGCGCTGATGAACGACTTATGGATATGCAAATTCTCGTCTTCAAGTGGTTGCTTCATCGCAGCATCCGTTTTATTGAAGGCATCTTCAAGTGACGAAATATCGATACCGAGCGCACCGAATGACAATGCTACGTCTTCTGTCATCGTTGCTACATCTTTCAAGTGGATATCTGCCGTATTATGCAAGTGCGTTTCACTCACTGGGCGGATTCGGTTGATCGCAGCGGTTGTCGGGTTCGGTGAAACGGGTAACACTTTCTCACCAATCAACGCGTTAGAAAATGAAGATTTCCCTGCACTGAATGCACCAAACAATGCGACTGTGAATTCTTGCCCTTTTAAGCGATCTGCTTTCGTCATCAAATACGCTGCCGTTTCTGCAAACCCAGGAATCGCTTCAACTGAATTAGCGATGTGCTGTGCATGAATGATAGCTTTTTCCGAATCGACCACTTGACGTTGTTCTTCGACTACTTCTTCTACTTCTTCTACTTCTTCAGCAGTCGTTTCTTGCACTTCTTCTTTCGCTACATATTCGATCGTTTCAATCTTTTTAGGTTGTTCCCACTTAGCAATGAGTTGATCACGGCCCATACGCGTCGGCGCTGATGGATTGGCGATTTCTTTATCGACCCACTTCATACGTTCTAGCCATTTATTCATTTCTTTCAGTGCATCTACCTTTTCCTGTAACATCGCAATCGTTTCAACAAGTGGTCCTGATTGCTCGCCACCGGATTCTTTCGCGATCACGGACATCTCTTGTTTCCACTTGTCCGTTTTACGTTTATATACTAAATGAATGGCACGTTTCATTTGCTCTGCGTAATTCAAAATAGTTTCGCCTGTAATCACTTCTTGAACATGTAGTTGTTCATCGACTTCGTCAAACGGCAGTGTCAGATCTATATTATCAATCGCAAGTGAACGCTCATCGGTTAAAATTCCTGCTTGTTTCAATGAACTCTTCATCAAAGACTTCATATAAATTTCGATTTGTGTGTGAGCTAAACCTGAAATATTATCCTCTAGCTTTTGACGACGTCTTTCGCGCTCTTCTGCGGTCTTTTTCGCGCCAAATAGTAAGCCGACTTTGAACTTTGGTGACTTTGCTTCCAAATGATCTTTCAATAATTCTCTTGTTTCAAATGGTGCTAGTCCCGCGTTCGATAATAATTCATTGCGTTCTTTCTCGAAATTCACATAGAATTCGTCGCCTGAGACTAGTTCTAAACGTTTTTTCGCATCCTTTAGATCTTGATTTAGCTCTTCAAACTGATCCCACTCGGATTCGCTTAAGATTTCCGAATGGTTCTCTTTCAAATCATCTACTTGTTGCTGAAGATATGTCATATGCTCATCTTTTAATTTCAATAAAGATTGTTCGATATTCTGTTCGAAATTTTCTTCGCGGTGTTCAATCGAACCATCAACGATCGCTTTGACTTTTTCAAAATCATTATGTGGATGATCCAGTTGCTTCAATGATGTGTAGAAAATTCCTTTTGGCTCTACACCCCATAGCTTGAATGAATCTTCCACCGACTTTTTGAACTCGTCGAATGATAATTCACTGTCACGGTGCTTATCGATCTGATTGATAATTAAGTACACATTACTGTTATAACGCATTAATTCTTTTGTGAAACGGAAATTCATTTCAGATTGTACATGGTTATAGTCCATCGTATAAAATACAAGATCTGCCAAGTGCAATGAAGACTCCGTAGATAGTCTATGGGCATCATCTGTTGAGTCAACACCCGGTGTATCCATTACCGTAATGCCTTCAGGTAAATTGGATTCGGTATGGCCGATTTCAACTAATGAAACTTCAGCTCCATCTTTACTGTAGGCTTTTACGCCTTCAGAGAAACCATGGCCGCTGAATTTAATGGCACTCCCGTCTACTCGGTGGATAATGGCATAATCCTCATCCGCCTTATGTACCTTTACAATGTTCGCACTTGTCGGAATCGGGCTTGATGGTAAAAGATCATCACCTGTCAATGCGTTGATTGTCGAAGATTTTCCTGCCGAAAAGTGTCCGGCAAAAGCAATCGTATATTCTTTGTCGATTATTTTATTAGCAAGTAACGTCGTTTTTGCTTTACGTTCATCGTCTTCATTATTTGAGAAAATTTGTCCATATGTAGCAGTTTGCTGTAAAAATTCATGGTTTGTAGACATAATCGTCGTCCTTTCAATTTAAACTCATCTCATCATACCATTAATGCGTGAAAAAATAGATAGTTACTTTAGAAGATTGATTATTTAGAGGGCGAAAGCAATAAGTACCTCATTTGCTATAAAACAAAAAATAGATAAACAGGAAGAATCATAAGGAATCATGACAGTATGACTATCTCCGTCAAATTCTTCTAGTCTTTTAGGTATGTTTAGTGATATGATTGAACTACTAACGCATTTGTGAAAGGGTGTTTCTTTAGATGGATACAGCAACAAACGTACAAAAAGTTTTGAACGCGACGATTTCATCACTCACTACTGTCGTCCCACTGAAATTCCAAGTCCTCTCTCCCGCCCTTATACAACAACCATACGAACAACGTGAAATCAGTGTATTAATTGGACTGATCGGTGATATCAAAGGCCGTTTAATTGTAGAACCTACTCATTCGATTATTAGCGAAATCGGTCAAGCGATGTTTGGCATGCAAATCGAAGGAGAAATGGCCGAATCCTTCACTGGCGAGCTTGGCAATATGATTGCAGGAAATCTATGTACCGTTTTGGAGAAAGATGAGCTGACGCTAGATATTTCTCCACCTACTGTCATGACGGGCCAAACGAAATTTTATGGCTTTAAACAAGCATTTAAAATTCCAGTTAAATTTGAAGATGACCAGATCCTCAATTTATTGCTTACAATTGACGAAGAACGATAATATAAAAAAACGTGTAGATGCCGGAATAAACTCCGACGTCTGCACGCTTTTTCTATTGTGATCAAGAGAACGGTACAGGGAGTACACGCTCAATGACCGGTAGCAATTCTGTATTCTCAGGTTTCATAAACATATGAATTGAGCCATGATCATCGCTCGTTCGGATCAATCGACCAATCCCCTGTCGCAAACGTAACAGCATAAAGGGTAGATCGACTTCGTCAAACGGATCTTCCGCAAACTCTCTTCTTGCTTCAAACAATGGGTCATGTGGCGGGAATGGCAAGTCGAAGATGATGACACGCGTCAACGCATCATTCGGCAAGTCCAGACCTTCCCAAAGATGATAGGAGAAGAAAACATTCACTTTGCGTTGCTGGAAGTCTTTCACCAATGAAGAAAGTGAACGCTCGCCTTCATACGTCACCATAACGCTCTGTTCAAGCGGTAATTGGTCGTAAGCATCCATCATCGATTGCTTGGAACTAAATAATACCAATGTCTGCTCCTCAACTTCTAATAACTCGGAAAGACGTGTGACATTCTCTTCAGTAGTTCCTTGTTCCAAATGAATTTTCATAACGTTTTCATAATCAAATGGTGAAGCGATGGAGAAGGATTGATAATCAACGATACCTAAACTGTACGCCAAATAATCAAATGATTCCTCAACGGATAGTGTGGCAGACGAGAAGATGATCGGCATAGTCCCCGTAAATAACTTTTCTTTCAAGATAGACGTTACAAGTCTTGGCATAATAAGTAATGTACTTTCGTCACGTCGATTTTCAAGCCAATCCACTGCGTCATTGTCGCCAGCAAACAATTCCATGGAATAAATATATTGCTCCAAATACTCTTCAACAATTTTTAAATCATATTCCGGAATGACATACAATTCACCTTCAAAGACAAACTCTTCAAGCAGTTCATGAGATAATGAAACAGCAGTTGCAGCGAGACTCATCATTTCTTGGTTCTTTTCGATTGTCAAGCGCTCATTGTCATTTTGAATTGCATTCGTTTTCAGCTGGGTGAAAAATAGTTCATGTGTTTCAAGCAATTGCTCCATTAGTTGCAATGTTTTCTCACGAATTCCATCGACCATAATACGCTCCAGCAAATTGATAATCGTTTGCTCTTGCACTTCATATGTCAATGCACGCTGAGCGGAATACTCAAGCAAATGTCCTTCATCAAAGACCACCATCGACACTTCAGGTAATAAAGGTAACTGCCCTTGTCTGACGCGCGATTCCTTAGTCCACAAATGTTCCATATAAAAGTCATGCGAGCAAATGATCAAGTCCGCAGCTTCGCGGTAATGATTACGATGAATAGTTTGCCCACAACGGTTACGAATATCACAAGCCGCACACTGCATGATCGGATGATAATTGATCATTTCCCATTCTTCATCAGCCAAATAAGGATAATCCGAACGCTCACCGTAAGGATATACCGACTGCAATGAACGCTCGGCATGAACGAATTCCGGTATTTGATCTTCAACCAAATCGACAAAATCTTCATTCGTCTTCATGCTAGTTTCTTCTAGACGCTTCAAACAAATATACTGATTGCGTGCTTTAGCTAAACGGACGTCCACTGTCATATTCAGAGCCGTACTCAATTTTTGAATATCGCCTTCTTCTTTGATCAATTGATCGATCAGTGTTTCATCTGCACAGGAAATTACAGCTGGCTTCCCTGTATAACGCGCATAGGCAATAGCTGGCAATAAGTACGCAATCGTTTTTCCCGTACCTACTCCCGCTTCCGCAAGCAACACATTCTTTTCTTTCAGGGCTTTTTCTATTTGAAATGCCATGTAAATCTGCTCATCACGGCATTCGAATCCTTTTTCTGTTAAATCATCATATAGCGTATCGCCGAGCCAATCGTTGAGAGATTCAAAAAATGTTTGACCTTTATCCAACTCAAATGGAATTTTTGTATTCATACTGACTCCTCCTGAATGCAAGCGAAAGGAAGAGGCATCTCTTCCTCTTCCTGCTCGTTTAATTATGAACGTTTTCCCCAGAACTGATACAAATCCGTCCGAATGAATCCGTTGAATAGTTTACGTTTTTTCGTTGCACGTTTGCCGTACATCGTTTCATAGTTTTCAAGTGAAGATAAAATATATACGGACCATGATGGATATTGTGTCATAATCTCACCAAGAACTTCTGCAATATCTTCTGCTTCTTCCACTTCACCGAGTCGTTCACCATACGGTGGATTGGCGATCAAGACGCCGTTTTCTCCTTCAAGTCTCAAGTCACGCACGTCCCGTTGCTCGAATGAAATCAAATCGGTGAATCCTGCTTCCATCGCATTACGTTGTGCCACAGAGACGATGTTGTGATCTACATCAAACCCGCGAATATCAAGTTGTAAATCATACTTCGCAACGTCTTCTACTTCTTCGCGAATACGATCCCATACATCCGCTTGCATCCATGGCCACTCTTCACTTAAGAACGAACGGTTATAACCTGGAGCTAGATTTTGTCCAATCATTGCCGCTTCGATCGCAATCGTACCCGATCCACAGAACGGGTCAACAAATGGACGGTTCGGGCTCCATTTTGAAAGTTTAACGAGTGCAGCAGCCATCGTTTCTTTCAATGGTGCATCCCCTTGAGCCAAACGATAGCCGCGTTTATGCAAGCCTTGACCACTTGAGTCTATCGTCAATGTTACGGTATCTTTTAATATAGAAACTTCTAATTTAAAGAGCGGACCTGATTCGCTTAAGAAACCAGTACGTTTATAGGCGCTATTCAAACGTTCCACTATAGCTTTTTTCACGATTGCCTGACAGTCAGGTACACTGAATAATTTGGACTTGACGGATTTACCAGACACAGGGAACGCCGCATCTACTGGCAAGAACTCTTCCCATGGCAAAGCTTTCGTGCGTTCGAATAACTCATCAAATGTGAAGGCTTTAAATTCGCCCACAATAATTCGTACTCGGTCGCCCACGCGCAACCACATATTCGCTCTTGCGATTGCTTCTTCGTCTCCCGAAAAATAGACTTTTCCGTTCTCTGTCTGACATTCATAGCCAAGATCTTTTATTTCAGATGCTACGATGGATTCGAGCCCCATGGCAGCGGTTGCTACTAAATTGTATTTACTCATGTTTCAACACTCCATTCTCTTGTTTCGGTCAATATGTCCCTTCTATCTGTAGAAAGGTATATGTATACGTTCGCTTCTATAAAAAGAAAAACTCTCCCAAAACTGTAGGAGAGCAAATTGTAAGATAAATGCCATAGAATATTCTGTAAGCCATGTTTTGTTCTTCGGTACTCAAACGGCTCGCGCCTCGTACTTGAAGTGGTAATCATCTATCTACAGACAATTGCCTGTTCCTTCCTCCATTGAATTCTTTCGGAAGAACGCCCCTACCATAATTTGGGTTTCTCACTCGTGGGGTTTACCCGTTCCACTCGACATGTTTCCATGCCGACTACGTCACTGTGGCACTTTCAGAGAATCTAGTCCATATCCGAAGACTTAGGAGTTATTCCCGCCATCAATGCAAATGCATTGCCCCGGCTTATTTTTTCACCGAGCACGAACACTACGGTCATCTCAGATCCGTGTGAGCATGGACTTTCCTCTACAACCGAAGTTGCAGCGATTACCTGAATACTCTCTATGGCACTCCTGAGTATACACCAGAACTCGAATTTACACAATGGATTCGTTTGGAAAGTGTTAGATTTAATTGTTGTTGTGAAATGTTACCGAAATGGAAAGTGAGTTGAGAGTAGTTTTGAATTGAAGCCCCTGCATACTCCTACTTATCAATTCTTCAAATTACATAGTGTAACTTCTGTAATTTAGGGAAATCATCTAGCAGAACTACTTTTTACTGTGTAGAGGAGGGCTCTTATATGAAGGAAAACAAAGATGAGATTGTTTTACGTGGATTACGAGAGAATAATTTGAAAAATATAGATATAAATTTACCAAAGGAACAGATAACGGTGTTTACCGGCTTGTCGGGATCGGGCAAGAGTTCGGTAGTGTTTGATACGCTGGCAACGGAGAGTAGACGGCAAATGACATTGAATTACCCACTCTACGTACGAAACCAAATGCCTCGTTATGAACGACCGCGTGCTGATTTAATGCAGCATTTGAGTCCAGTTATCGTAGTAGAGCAAAAGCCGGTTGGAGGTAATACTCGCTCAACAGTTGGGACGTATATGGACATTCATCCATTGATTCGTCTATTGTTCTCGCGTATCGGTACACCCGCAATCGGTTCGGCTACAGACTTCTCTAATCAAAGTTCATTCGGTAAATGTCCGCAATGTAATGGCTTTGGCGAAGTAGTGTATCCTGATTTGCATAAAATTATCGACTTGGACAAGTCGCTTCGAGAATACGCTGTGAAGTTTAAGCCGTTGTCGCCTTCTGGATGGCAAGGTAGATGGATGATGACAGGTGGGTTATTCGATCCCGACTTATCGATTAAAGAATACCCTGAAGATCAATATAATTTATTGATTTATGGACCTCCTGAAGGCGAAAGAGTGTTTGCGCCATTCCACACGAAAGATGGTCCGCATGATCATGAGTGGGATGGATTATTGCCTAGATTTGTACGTCTCTATATTAATCGGGATATTACGAAACTTAAACAAACGTCACAAGAAGATGTGCTGGCGGTGTCGACGCATACATTATGCCCTACTTGTGACGGTTCAGGATTAAATCCAGAAGTGTTGAAATCTAAAATTAACGGTTTCAATATTGCTCAATACGATAAATTGGAATTAACAGAGCTTTTGCCCGAACTGCAAAATATATCTGATCCCCTTGGCGAGTCTATCGCACGACAGGCAATTCCCAATGTACAACAACTGATTGACTTAGGTCTTGGCTATTTGAGCTTGTCTCGAAAAATGGAAACACTTTCGGGTGGCGAGGCACAACGAGTCAAAATCGCACGGCATTTAGGAAGTAGTTTAAACAATATAAGTTATATTTTCGATGAGCCAAGCGCAGGTCTTCATCCAGAAGAAGTGGATATGTTAATCGGCATGCTCAAAGGTCTAAAAGCTAACCATAATACCGTCATTGTGATCGAACATGATTTATCCGTTATAAAAGTGGCAGATGAGATTGTGGAAATGGGCCCCGGTGCAGGCGCAGCAGGCGGAGAAATCGTCTATCAAGGCAAGCCCGATGGATTACAGAAGGCTTCTGCATTAACGAAACTCGATCACAAATTAGAAATCAATATGCACCCACGCGAATCAAACGATCATTTCGTCGTGACGAAGGCGAATACTAACAACCTCAAAGATGTATCCATTGATATCCCTAAAAATGTACTTGTTTCTGTCTGTGGCGTCTCAGGCTCAGGTAAAAGTTCTTTATTATTTGAAGCGTTTTCGGCAAAATATCCTGACATCATTAAAGTGAGTCAAGGACGTATTGGGATCTCTAGCCGTTCTACACTAGCTACGTATATGGGAATCATGGATGATATTCGGCAAATCCTAGCGAAAGAAACAGGACAACCCGCAGGACTATTTAGCTTTAACTCGTTAGGCGCTTGTCCTGTATGTGACGGAAAAGGTGTAACTACGCCTGACGTCGCATTTGCGGATCCGGTAACTGTTGTATGCGAAGCTTGCGGCGGATTGCGCTATTCAGATGAAGCCCTTTCCTATGTGTACAAAGGGAAAAACATTGCAGAAATTTTAGAGTTAACAGTAGACGAAGCGAAAGAACATTTCGTTATGCCGAAGATATTAAAAAGAATGGATATGCTGGATGAAGTCGGGTTGAATTATCTTACGCTAGGACAAACGACGAGTTCATTGAGCGGCGGGGAAATACAGCGGCTTAAACTGGCGAGCCATTTACAAAACGAAGGACAAATCTATCTATTAGACGAACCGTCATTAGGATTGCATATGAGTGACAATGGCAAGCTACTGGAACTGTTTCAGAGACTTGTAAACAAAGGCAATTCAGTCATAATCATTGAACATAATTTAGATTTCATCGCAGCTAGTGACTGGGTAATTGAACTCGGTCCGGGCGGAGGAAAACGAGGAGGAACGATTCTCTTTGAAGGTACACCGCAAGAAATGCTTTCTGCTGATACATTGACGGCGAAATGGTTGAAAGATGGTGTCTGATTCTTTACAACTTGAATACTTGAGGTGAGCGCTTTGGAAATACTTCACATAACTACACGGGATCCAGCAGTCCAATCTCTTGGCGCAAAAGATCCAAGACTGAAACAGTTAATATCGCTCATTGGTGATATTGAAGTACCTTTACGAACAGATTATGTATCATCCATAGTGCGATCCATTATCGGTCAGCAAATCTCAGTGAACGCTGCAAGTGCGATCTACGCTCGTTTACTCGATTTACTTGGAGGGCATATAACAGTGGACGGCTTAATCATGACGTCAAAAGAACAGTTGAGAGAAGTTGGCTTGACTATGAGAAAGTCTGACTACGTCAAGGATCTTGCAGACAAAATCGCAAATGGTGATCTTGATCTAGATCACATCGCAACATATGACGATGACGAGATTCTGAAGCAATTAATTCACGTCAAAGGTATCGGTAAATGGACAGCTGAGATGTTTTTGATCTTATCACTTGGCCGACCAGATATACTCGCTGTAGATGACGTAGGAATCCAGCGATCTGCACAGTGGCTGTACGGAGTGGAAAAGGCTGAACGACGTCAACTACTCATTGAGAAATCGCCACTATGGGCGCCTGAACGTTCCATTGCGTCCCACTATTTATGGGAAGCCATTCATCTAGATTTCGTTCAAGAGTTTCAATCGCTAGAAGAAGTCGTCGAAACGAGAAAATGAATACATCGAAAAAGAACCGCCACATTTTACTGTGGCGGTTCTCTCATTACACTATCTAATTTTTACTGCTCAGGCTGAACCAATTTGTCGCCAAATACTTCTCTTTCAAGATTCGCGATGCGCTGAATGATATCAATATTCGTCGTTTGAGGTGCGGGTGTTTGAGAGCGTCTCTGGGATGAATTGACTTCTGACTTCAATCTCGTGTTTTCTTCTTGTAGACGTGCGATTTCTTTTTTGAATGTTTCATAGTCTTGAATGACGTCATCCAAAAACCAGTCTACTTCTTCTTGTTTATACCCTCGAATAGCTTGCTTAAATTCTTTTTCCAAGATCGTTTTCGTATCTAGCTTTAATTCCATGACAAAACGTCCTTCCATCTATGATTCCATAAGGTCATTATAGCATATGTTGTCATTCTTTGTCTTACTGAAAAAGACTATTGTTCTTCTTGTGGCGCTTCTTGCGCTTGCCCAGGAAACAATTTTCTATTCACTCGCATTTCCCGCTTGGCTATCGATTTCTTCATGCGTTGACTAAAACGCATGGTCAATTCATTGGGTTTCTGCAAGAGTTGATCTGCACGTAGTATGCGCTCATATGCGAGCGAGTAATCCTTTATTTGATGTTCATATAGTTTCGCGAGTTCCTCGTAAGCTAGTACTTGTTCTCTACCAGTACCATGTGTTGCGACGATTTCAAATGATTGTATGGCTCGGTCGAATTCTTTATGACGCTTTAACAAAAAGCCTAAATGATAATGCGTTATAGGATAACTCGTCCCGTACTCTTTCGCAATTCGTTGAAGTTCCTTATAACTATGATCTTTCAAACCAAGGTCTTGGAACCACTTGGCAATATTTGTTGCGATTTGGGCGTTATGCTGACTAGTTTCATCCATGACAATATCCGTAGACAGACTAAACAGCGTCACCAGCGATAGAATATCCCATTCATTATGCCACATGACTTTCATTAAAATTTCAGCACGACCGTTTTTTACCGCGTCTTGATAAATAATAGGTGCCATATGGCCAGGTATATCATCCTTCCGATGAAAGCCTAGCTGCGTTCGCTCTACTTCGGTCAACTTGAATGATTCCATCTGTCCTTTCCAAATTCGGCGCGATCCATGTAATAAATCGACTTGATGTGGAACAGGCAGTGGCGGTAATAGTTTCCTATGCATTGACCAACGAGTTTGGAGTTGGGGGAAGTCAAAGCTTTTCCCGTTATAGGTGACGAGTGTGAGTCCTTCTTTCCATAATTCTGACGCATAAAGAAATGCTGCTTCATGGTCGGGATTCGGTAAGACGTACTGCGTCATGACGAATTCATCGGATTGTAATTCCAATAATCCAATGAGAAAAATAACAGCTCCCGCGCCTTTTAAACCCGTTGTTTCCGTATCAAAAAACAGAAGCTTGCCCGCATTCGGAGCTAATGGATGCAGATAATCAGCTTCAGACCATTTCATCAACTTTTGCTTTACATCGCCCAAACAAAAATCACCGTGCATCGTATCTAGCGGATAATGAATTACACGCTTGTAGACGACTCCGAATTCATTTTCTATTTTCTCCATGCCCGTTGTCAACCAACGTTTTTCATAACTGGGTGCGGGTGGCGCCTTAAACGTCTCTTCCACTTCTTTAACTACTGTCGTCTTCTTCAACAGCGACTTCATCGCCATTAATTTCTGCTCATATGACATGACGATTCAACTCATCTATCTGTTCCCCTATTTGTTGGCTATCCACTATATGCTGAACCGTTTGTCTATAGAACGGATTCACTTTTATGTTCGGTACATTCTGGTTTATCATACCTTCACCTCAGAAATAATCGTTATTCTCTAAATTATACATGATTTATTTAGTTTTATATGAAATTTGATTTTCAGACGTAAATCAACAAAAAAGCGATGGATCCTGGCAAAGGGATGCATCGCGTGATTTCTTTCTATTACTATTTTTATTAAATGACAATCGCTTCTTTCACCGTTACAGGAACAACTGCCAGTACACGATCAATTAGGAAAGTCCGTTTGGAGTTACGCAAAAAACAATACGCTGTAAATGTTTTACCATGTATATTCAGTACACGAATTTTCCTTTTGCTAATGGAACCATCTTTTGCTTCATACATCACTTCGAGAACTTCACCATATTGTAATGCCTTTTCTAATGAATACCGCACATTCGTTCCCTCCCTTTATTCAAGTATAAAGAATGTACGTTCGGTTGTAAAGTGTTTTACATTATGTATTCTCACGTTTTTTACCATTCCTACGTGGGTAAATAGAAGTAAAAGGATGTGAGTATATGCCATTCGATTATGATTTGGATTACAGTACGTTAGATTTACGCAAAAACCCTGAATTATATAGAGTCGGCAAAGGAGAACAAGGTGTGTTATTGGTCGAGCCTTATAAAAGTGAAATTTTACCTCACTGGCGATTTAAAACGCCTGAAATCGCAAAAGAGTCGGCAGATCAAATTTGTGAACTCTTTGAAGAATATCGAAAACACGACGACTTTGTTGGCATGGATATGGCACGAAAATTCATTCAAATGGGTTATACCCGCGCACGACGTTATGCGAATCATAAAAGCGGACGAAAGTATAATGACGATGGTACGGTAAAAGAACGCGATTTGGATCCGATCAAGGCAGAATCTGCAAATATTTTCAAAGAACGATGGGATGCTATTCGTGCAGATGAAGATTATATTAAGCGTAAAAAAGCACATCAGAAAGCGTATGGATAATATCCAGTAAAAAGCAGTATATGCTTACTAGGCATGTATTGCTTTTTACTTCGTTAGTTCGTCTATTACTTGACGCTTCTCTTGCAGTCTTGCGCTGTCTAACGGTTCAAGTACTGAATGAGTGAAATGATTCCACGCATAATTGGTCATCAACTGAACGAGTTTTTTCGTTTTATCATCTTCCAAATTACGTGCAATATACAGAAGAGCGTCCAATAAAGCATTGAGAATGCTTGCATCTTCATTACCGTAATAACTAATTTGGCTGAACGCTGCATAAAAATAGTCTTCCGAACTTGGATACGCCGCCACCAAACACGGTTTGTTCTCCTCGGTATACGTCACCGCAATACCCCCTGGTAATAAAGCAGCTCGCTGTAACACTTCCCCTATCGAATGAATGCAGCGGATAGCCGTATTCGGATCGTTGATTCCTGGAGACAGCGCACGCAACGCAATTTCCACAATTTTTTCGATACCGTACTCTACATCTTGTAAAATCGAGCGTTCTTCACCTAATATGAAATGTGATGAAAGGTTATCACTAGATAATTCTTTCTGAGAGTACACCGTGGCAATACTCGTATGTGTTCCACAAAATGCACCAATCGGCTTTACTATATCTATGATCGCTTGGTGTTCATTTGCCCATTTCGTCAATTTTTCATATTCGATGTATTGTATGTATCCAAAGTTTCCACTCTTTACTTCACTAACAAAAGTAAAACTCTGTGCGAAGAAAGGTTTCTCTTCGCTCCACACGACGCGATTTTCTTTCATTCCATCCTTTTCACTGTCAAGCGCAGTGAGTACATCATCCGTTAATTCACGAATAAGCCGACTTACTTGAACCGAAGTTCCGACATTATGTATGAAGAATGCGAAGAATGCTAAACAGATCACGGCAATCGCAACTCCGACAGAAGCAGAAATCACTTCATGATTGATCGATGCTTTACGCATGAATAGTAACGACAATATGGTGTAGACAAAGCCTCCCATAAAAATCCCTAACACACGTTGAGTAGATGATTTATTCAAGAAGTTCTGAAGTGCTCGAGGTGAAAATTGTGACGAGTACATCGTCAACACGACCATAATCGTTGAGAACGTGACGGTTGTCATAGTTAACAATGCGCCTGATAACGTACCTAAAATCGTTTGTGCTAAATCCACCGTTGTTCGGAAATAACTAGGTATGTACTCTTTCAAGGCGTTGTTATACTTTGTGTCGACTAAAACCGTGGCTAGCGCAAAAATGGATGCGAGAATCGTATAAATGCTTGGAATAAACCATATACTTTCACGCATCCTTACTACGAAACGCTTGAACATGGACATTATCTTCACCCCTTGATTACTTTTTTATTGTATTCTGTCTTTCAAAAGGAGTAGCGACTTTTCTTATGTGTCATGATTACACTTGTTGACGATCTAAGATTTCTTTTAATACTACAGCTTGATTATTCTTTTCATCCTTCGCTCCAAACACTAACGTTATATTCTTCTTATGCTCTTTCGTCCAGTCTTTCAATTTCTCTAACTCTTCCTTCTGCTCTTCACTATTCTTTAATTCTTCTTTGTACTTTTCCTTGAATTCATCAAACTTATCGGGATCATGATCAAACCATTGACGAAGTTCTTTACTCGGGCCTATTTCTTTTAACCATTCATCCACATGCGCATCTTCCTTGCTCATTCCACGTGGCCACACACGATCAACTAGAACTCGCATTCCATCTGCTTTCTTTGCTTCTTCATAAACTCGTTTAATTTGAACTGGCATATAGATCTCCTCCTGTTAGTCTCTCTTATTTCTTTTACCCTAAATTCTATGAATTAACATAGTATGTGCGTTAAAAAATAGTTTGTTAAAAAATGCAACGTCGAGATTCATCTCGACAATATCTTTATTCTTTACTTACTTAAAGTACATTGGTTATTGGTGTACCCAGTAAGGATGAATCCATTTGTCCATTTCGAGTGCATCCGTCGTTTCTTTTTGTGTTGCAGTCGTTTCAATCTGAAACATCCACCGTACCATTTTGAATTTGGAAGATCGGCTTCGTATAATCGATGCGATACCATTTCGTTCTATCAATTTTCATTTTATTATACGAAGAATTCGAAATTAGATACCCTTGAGATTCTAAGCTGTAAATAGTACGCCGAATTTTATTGAGTGACCAAAATGGAATCTCTTCCTTCCAATCCTCGTAAGTTTTGTACACCCACGTATATCCATCCCGTTTATTTTTTGATATGAGTGAACGATAATGCAGATGCTGCAGCAAAAAAGCTTCATTCAATCCCACTTCCATAACTAAAGTTGTTTGCAATGTAAATGATGGTTCATTGAGTAATAAATACATCTAGTTTCCTCCTAATGAAATCAAATGTAGGAGATACATTTTCATCTCCTCATATGCTATATAGAGGCATAATGCGGTAAAGGATACATCAACTAAAAATATTTTCAGGACAATGGATAATTAAGCGTCCCTGAATAGTCCATAGTAAAAAGTTACAAGGATACTATAAAAAATAACGTCATGACTGTTTGAAATAGAGCAAATTTGTGAATAGAAAGAAGAAGGATAAAAGCAGAGTGTCACTACATGAAAACAAGTCGCATGGAAGCATTTAGTGATGGTGTACTAGCAATCATCATTACGATCATGGTTTTAGAGCTGAAGCCACCAACCGCCATTGATAAAGAAGCATTTCTCATACTCATACCGACCATCGTAAGTTATATGCTAAGTTTCGTATATGTGGGGATCTATTGGAACAACCACCACCATTTAGTGTATAAATTAAATCGGTTGAACGGTCGTGTCCTATGGAGTAATTTACATTGGTTATTTTGGATGTCGCTCATTCCGTTTTCGACCGCTTGGGTAGGAATGAATCCGTTAGAAGCAGTACCGACATTATTTTATGGTGTAATTCTTTTCCTTTGTGCTGTGTCGTACTTATTCTTACAAAAACAAGTCGTTCAATGCGAAGGGGGCAAATCAGATTTAGCGAAAGAAATAGGTTTTGACTGGAAAGGTAAAGTGTCCATGCTACTTTATATAACTGGGATCGTGTTTGCATTTTGGGTACCGGCTGTTTCGTATACTTTGTATTTAGTAGTTGCGATCATTTGGTTCATCCCAGATAAACGAATCGAAAAAACATTTGTCCAGTAACCAAAAATGGTTGATGTATGTACTATTTAATTCATATAAATGATCTTCTCGTAAACAAGTGGAAAAAACGTGGATACGTTGTAAATTTTAATGTACAACGAGTAAGGAAAGGTTTGGATACGGTGACGGTATCGATATAGACAGCGAGTGATTCAGCAACATGTGGAGATACATTAAAAAATCGACTTGATTATCACCTCTCTGTCACTCAAACGATCCTATTCTACGAATAAAATGAGTGACAGGGATACGATTGGGTACAGACTTGTACCCTAGTTTACCGGTAGTCGTTATATAGGTAATTTACCCTACTTAAGATTATTTCAACTGTTTTTTCTTTTAAGCCAATTTTCTTTTTCCAGTTTCATATTGATAGAATCTATCCATTCTCCTTCAAATTCAAGATCGTTTTTATCAATACTTTCTATTTCAAAGCCAACTTTTTCATACACATACTTGGCCCTTGGATTAAAATCAAAAACGCTTAAAGTAAGTTCGTTCAGTATCGTGTTATTAAATATATAATCGATTATCAGTTGGGTTGTTTCAGTTCCTAATCCACGATTCCTTCCCCTCGGACCAATAAGTATCCTGAAATTCATGCTGTGATTTTTTTCATCATATAAATTGACTACTACCTCTCCAACTAGAAAGCCCTGGGATTGGTCAACTATAGCCAAATCCAAGCGATCGGTTTGTTCATTTCTTGTATTGTACCAGTGGAGAGTTGATTCTCTATTAAAATCCGAACTGCTCCCAGTCAATTTTAATACTTCGGGATCCTTTAAGCATTCTTCTATAAAAGGAAAGTCTTCATCCTTAAAAGGTCTGAGAACGACTTTCTCTCCTTCTATCAGTGGTTTATGACCTAGATACACCATTTCTTCTCACGCTCCATTAACTTAATTTAATATTTACCTTGTGATTGCTAACAGTATCTTCCGATTGCGATATAGAGCGATCACCTATGGGCGGGCAGTGAACTACTCGCTTAGCCGTTCTTCGTCACCGCTCTCGCTGTCGCTGGCTGTAACGAAGAGCAGCTGAGCGAGCGCTTCTGAACTTTATTTCATAATTGCGCCCGATAGTGAAATTGAATAAAAGCTATAAATACTCAGCTGATAAAGATTAACTAGAAGAACACAGATACCTTTAAATATCTGTGTTCCCAGTTATCCGTTTTTAATAAGCTTTCTCAGGATGATTTCCATGTTCGTCTTTAATAACAATCAAGACACCAAAGAGAATTAAGATGGAACCAATCCAAAAGGTGAAAGTAAGCGTTTCGCCAAGTATCAGCCATCCTAGTAAAGCTCCCACAATTGGTTGGAAGAAAAAATAGAGACCACCACTGGATGCATTTAACATTTGTAGACCACGATTCCACAGCAGAAATGCAATGGCTGTAGATATAATCCCCAGATAAATTAAACCTCCCCAAATCTCTGGTCTGACCAGATCACTCATATTAATCTCAGGCAATCTTGGAATAACAAAGGGAGTTAAAATAATCACAGCGATTAAAGTCGCATATGTTGTGACAACGATTTGAGAATAATCATTGGGCAGACGTTTTATAAGCACGGACATGAGTGCCCATGTCAACGCTGCTATAATAAGCGATAGACCACCAAGCATACTGGACATATCCAGATTATCGACCCCAACAATCACAATCACACCAACAGTCGCCAAAAACACCGAAACAAATTTTCTGATAGACAGGCGCTCTTTCAGGATTAAACTAGCGAATACAACCATGAATGCTGGTGTTGTAGATGTTATAATCGCGCCCATTTGTGCAGTAGTAAGCATTGTTCCTGTTTCCTGGGCAACAATAGAGACCGCATACCCTATAACTGCAATCGCAACTATAAGGCCAATATGCTGTTTTTTTATCTTCCAGTTCTGTTTGGTTAACAGTCCAATCGTGACTAAAGCAAGAAGAGCAATCACATACCTTATCCAAACAAGTTCAACCGGTGGTATGACTGCCACCACAACTTTAACGACAACATACATGCCTCCCCAAATGCTAGAGGCTAAAATTAGATATAATGAACCAATAAATGTATTTTTCATTCCGCACCCTCCGTTTTCAGGCTTTTTATAAGCGCCTTAACGGAGAGAAGTACACTTTACATTCTCTCCGTCAAGAGCGGGAGAATGCAGCTGGTACATCATTTTCAAAAAGTGGAGCGTAAAACATCTGTCTCAACTCCTTCTAGAATAAATTAATAAAGCCATTTATAGCTGTATTAACGAATAAAATGGCCCGATTGCGGTATGGGTACGATTATTTATGCAGCAATCGCTCCCGATTGTTTTATAGAGTTGTCAACAATCGTTATTTTGTCTTTTATATTTATCTTTTTGCAATGCAAATAACAACCACATCATAAATAAACCAGTAGATACATACCTAACATCTTTTTCAATTGGATGTCCAAGTGCCCACCCTAGTAAGTCTTTACTAAAAAGCGTTATTAGAGTTAAAACAAAAACAACTACAAACGAATGTATCATTAATTTAAAAAATTTTATTTCTGAGACTTTCGGAAGTTTCAACATACCCCTCCTTTTTATCTAATAAATTTACAAAACTATTTGGCCCGATTGTTGTAATTTAATTAATCCCGCAATTCAGTTTCACTTTCTTTGTTCTTCCAAACAATAAAAACCAATATTCCCAAAAGAGTAACAGATGCCAAACTGAGGATCTTAACAAACCATATACTGTGACCGAATATTATTGCACAAACAAAATAAGCAATCCATATAATTACTGCTAATAACAGTAAACCTGGACATCTTTCATTCATAATATCCCCATGCCCTTCTCAGTTAAAGAGTTTACCAACTGACGGTACGTGAAATACTGCACGGCGGTTTCACAATCTGGCCCGTTTGTTTTAATAAAGTTACCTTAAGGCGATTTATTCTAAGGGTTCCAATTTCAAACCTTGAATTCCAAAGATTAGATTCTTGTAATAGTCTGAACGGATTGAAAAACCTGCAAATTCTTCGTGCGTCGTACAGGAAAACCAAATAAAGTTATTCTTTATAAACGTTAAGTCTTCAGGTAACTTTGGAGCAACCCAATCATATAAACTATTTGCATATTTTACTAACAGCTTATAGGTTTCTTCATTTGATTCCATAACAAAAACTGTTGCAGCTGGACCTTTTGTTTCCGTCCCTGCCCATTTTTTTGTTTTGTAAGTTTCTAGAGTGTAAGGCTCAAATTGTGCAAGTATTTCTTGATTATATTTAAGTTCTTTCCTCATGATAAAATAAAACTTATCTGAATTATTACACAGCACTTTTATAAGCCTTTTATAAATATCATCTTTTGGATTCTCGGTTAAATCCCAGTATTCAATTTCCTTGAACTTTTTCATCTTTCATCCCCATTCCTTACAAAAATCTATCACATTAGCTAACCCATCCCATTCAAGAAAATGGCCCTATTGCTTAATACAGAACATTTATCCAACCACCATCATCTAGAAAGTCATCTCTCGTAAATAAACGATTAGAAATCAATTGTCGGTAAGATGTGATGGTTCCATCATGAGAAACAATATAGACGTTTCCCTTTGATTGTTGTTTACACCAACCAAGAAATCGCTCACCAAGAACTTTGAATTCCCGATCAGGCATAGTATTTATACCATTGGTCCATAATTCGGTGGACCAATGTTCACCCAAGGCAAAGATGGGGAATTCGTTTCTAATGTCTTCTATCTCCATAATTTCGTCACACGGAAGCGTCAGCCCCTCCGTTTTTTGAGGAAACATCCTAGGTGATACCCTTGGATCTATAATTTTTCTACACTGTGTATCGTTACTCCAAATAAGAGCTGTTTGCAGCGTTCTCCTCGTTGGACTTATAATAATAAAATCGTTTTCCGACAAAGGGAACTGACGCCTTAATAATTTGGCTTGTTCTATGCCTTTCTGTGTTAAGGATGGATTTTTGATACGTAAGCTATCTGGGGGATTCAGTGTATGAATTCCCTGACCATGCCTTATAAATGTTAGATTCAAGTCTCCCACCAACCTTTATTTAAACTCAGCTCTTATTCCATGTAAGCGCCCGAATCGTTATTAGCCAAACATTTATTTTCTAGCTTTTGCTAATGACTTGATAATCAAATCAATCACTATAAGAAATAAATATGCAACAACAGCGACTATTATATTTTGAATCCATCTAATCTCTGGATCAAATATCCATTGCGTAATAGTTATAAGTACTAAGAAAATTAAACAAGTGGTTAGCCAATACTTAACAACCTTTTTTAACATACCCCAATCCCCTTAACTTTTCTCATTGATCTGGCCCATTCATTGAAGGAACCATCCCTTTGTAATCTACTTTATCATAAAATACTTTCTTGCCTTCAACGTTTTCATTTATTTCAAAACTACTTACGAAAAAAATCATTCCAACCTTCAATTAACAGGCTGACCGCCAGCACTATTGCATACACAATTCATCAATCTGGAGAATGAAAATATTGATTCAACGACAAAAATGAGGACGCAAATTCACCTGTGAATTGCGTCCTCATTTGCTATGTTTTTTAACGTTTCCTTCACATGTTCCGAATCCGTTAGATTAAGCACTAACGATTTTCAGTGAACACGCATTACTTATTCAAATCAATAATGCGTCCTTCAATCTCAGGCTTAACTGTTCCAAGCTTAACCATATGATCGCGCAAGTTGACCCAATCATCTAATCCCAGATCCACTACGCGACCTTTTTCATACGCTTCCCCAAGTAACTCGAAGCCATCTCCGCCCCTAGCTGTAAAGGCATTCGTTGTCACAACATACTCTTGATCCATCTCAATATTTACATACTCACCATTCATTTTCACTTGCATTGTCTGAACGCGTTCACCAGGTTTTTTACTGCTGTCAAATGTCATTTTCATTCCAGACATATGCAAGAAACCGCCCTCTTCATTAGGGGAGTTTCGCACACTATGCTCAAGCGTATTTTTAATTTCTGCACCTGTTAGTGTGACTAGAGATAATGTATTACCAAATGGTAGTACTTCAATTACAGCGCCCACTGTAACGGGCCCTTTATTCAAGTGATTGCGAATACCTCCACCATTTTGTAGAGCAATTACCGTTTTTGCATCATATTCTTTCGCTTTTTCGAGCATTCCGTCTGTTACTAAGTTGCCAAGTGCTGTTTCATTGGCACGGACACTGTCAGTCGGACCTTCTTCTCCGCGACTTCTTGGATTTGGTAGATCTACTTCTAACGTTGCACCGATTTCCTTACCAAACGTTTCATCGATTTTACCTGAATACTTCAGAAGTGCTTTCGCAGCTTCAGCGTCATCCGCTTTATCTTTTAAGCTGATTAATTTACCCGCTTGTCCTGTAATTACACCGTTTTTATCAAATTCTACATCCAATGTTCCTAGATGAGTCAAGTACTGATCTGCTTGAACAATGACTGTAAGGTCCTTCTGATCTCCATTTGCTTTTTTATCGACAATAACAGGTTCAGATAGTTTCGTATGTGAATGCCCACCTACGATAATATCGATACCCTCAACCGCTTGAGCTAGAAGTAAATCATTCCCTACAGACGGATCACTGTCAAAGCCTAGATGATTTACGGAAATAATTTTATTGACACCTTGGCTCTCAAAATAAGCTACAGCTTTTTCAGCAGACTCCTTATAATCCAAGAACTCTACAGCACCTGGACTAGCAACGAACGCTGTGCTTTCAGTCGTCAATCCGAAGATTCCAACCTTTTCTCCGTTCACTTCCTTAATCAAGCCTTTATGAATTTCTCCCAATGCCGGTGTGCTTGTAAAGTCTGTTTTGCTTACAAGGCTTTTCAAATGAGCATCTTTAGAGAAATCTATATTACTACTGATTACAGGGAAATTAGCGCCTTTCACAAAATTCGCCAATGATTCGTGACCGTTTACACTATTCCCTAAATCAAATTCATGATTACCAAATACCATTGCATCTAGACCCATTAAATTCATCAGTTCTAGATCGGCTTGTCCTTCAAACTCTGAGAAATATAATGTTCCTGAGAATACATCTCCGCCGTGAAGAAGCAATGCATCTGGCTTTTCGTTTCGAACTTCTTTAATAGCGGTAATCGCTTTCGGCATTTCCGCTACACGCGCATGCGTATCATTCATATGCATCAATGACAATGTAAAGTCGTCTGACTCTGGTTGCAGTTGCTGCGCTCGGTGAATGAATGATGAAAATGCGCCGCGCGTGACAGGCTCATTCGGTCTAAAGTTATTTAGCTGATCTGTCAAACCAAGGTTCGCCATGATTTGTACACCTTTTTTATGTGATTCTCCTACATTCGATAAGTTGATTTGAACTTTTTCACCCGTATCATATTTTTCCAAATTAAGCGCTTTCACAAGTACGTTAGCCATTTGCTGACGCGTAAGCGCTGCTGTCGGATTGAAGTTACCTTTTTCATCACCATTGAACACATTTGCATTCGTCAGTGTAGCCATCTCTTTTGCATAATAACTAGTACCGGATACGTCTTTATACTTTTTTAATACTTCCCCTACATTAGTTGGTTCTTCAAAGTCGCCTAGCTTGGCTAAAATCAATGCCGCATGCCGACGCTCAATTGAATTACCTGGCTTAAACAGATTTTCAGAATACCCCTGGATAATGTTTTGATCTGTCAAAGCTTTAATTGCAGCATAATGTGTATTTTCCTTTGACACATCACTATACCACTGCTCCGCTGCACCAACTGATGCCCCTGCTACTACTACTACTGCACTAGCGACAACAAACGTCGCGCCAAACTTCCGGAATGTTCTTTCCTTCATTGGTCTTTACCCCCTATTATTTAGTAGTTTAATAGCTCTACATACTCATAATAGCAGAATATAGTTTGATATAGTAAATGGCTTTATAATTATTACTAAAAATAGTTGAAATTTCTATTTACTCGAATGGATGTTTTATAAAAAAAGAGTCGAAGCCAAAAGCTCCAACTCTCCTCAATCATTTCGCCAACTCCGCCAGCAAACTATGCGCTCGATGTTTGTTGTCCTTCTGCCCTGCTTCCTGTGCCCCGATACATACTGGGCATCCATACTCACATGGACACTCCGCCACGTGATCTGCAGATAGCATCAATAATTCTCGCCAACGACTGTAAATATTCTCGCTTAATCCAATTCCACCTGGATAACTATCATAAATAAAGAATGTAGGACGTTCCATATGAATCGCTTTCACTTGTGGAACTACGTGAATATCATTGCGATCACATTTAATAAATAACGGTACTAACGACTGAATAACGTATGCTGCAGCAGTCATGGCATCCGTCAAGTCCGATTTCTCCCAGTCCTCTGGTACATCGAATGTTAGCCAAGTACCTGACGTATGCATTTCTTCTGCAGGTAACGAAATTGGACCTGAGCCGATATTATCATGTGTATCGAATTTTATTTTCTTGAAGATTGTCGGAATCGCTAGCACTGCTAAATCTCCGTATGCTAGTGTTCGATCTCCGTCTTCCATGCGTTTGTCTTCACTTATAACTTTCAATTCCACTGCGAGATTTGCATCAGTGAAATAATCAACATCAACAACCGTTACATAGGCCTTCTTTTCTTCCCAGTCGAGCATCTCCACTTGATACTGCGTCCCTTGATGTAAATAAATGGCTTCTTCATGCAATAAAGTCATCGCGCTGAAACGATCCATTTCTCCAATTACGCGCGTCTCTTTTGGGAATGTTTGATCGATGATAATAACATTTTCTTGCGAAGCCGAACGTAAACTAATCTCACCTGCCGGAAAACGATCTGTCATCCAATGCCATTTATCAGACGTTTGTAATAAAACGCCTTCGCTCTGAAGAAATGCTAATAATTCCTGCACTTCAAACTCACCGTATGTTTCAGTGGAACTAAAAGGCAATTCAAATGAAGCACATTTTAAATGATCCATCAAAATCAACATATTATCCGGATGAATATGGATTTCTTCAGGCTGCCGTCCGAGCAAGTATTGCGGGTGTTGAATAATATACTGATCAAGCGGCATTGATTGCGCTACATAAATAATTAACGCATCTTCCTGACGTCTACCGGCACGACCTGCTTGTTGCAAGGCACTCGCAATATTTCCCGGGTAACCTGTCATAATACAAGCTTGCAATTGTCCAATATCAATACCGAGTTCTAGCGCATTCGTACTTACTACTGTACGAATATCGCCGTTCTTTAAGCCACTTTCAATCGTTCTCCGTTCTGACGGAAGATAGCCGCCACGATAACCCATTACCGTTTTATCAAACAACTTTTTCTTCGTCAGTTCTTTCATATACGTAACAAGCATTTCTACACGCACCCGACTTCGTGCAAAAATGATCGTCTGAATATGGCGCTGGTATAAAAACGCACCTAAATCACGTACTTCAAGCACGGCACTTCTACGTATACCAAACACGTCATGGACGATGGGTGGATTGTAGAAAACAAAATGCTTCTTGCCGCGTGGTGCTCCGTTTTGATCGATCAATACCATGTCTTTGTTCGTTAAATTATCTGCCAGTTCCTTTGCATTCGAAATCGTCGCAGACGTACAAATGAAAATCGGATCGCTGCCGTAAAAGTTACAAATGCGCTGCAACCTTCTTAAAACATGCGCCACATGACTACCGAATACACCTTTATACGTATGAAGTTCATCTACGACAATATATTTCAAGTTCTCGAACAATGAAATCCATTTCGTATGATGGGGTAATATGGCTGAATGCAACATGTCGGGGTTCGTCAAAATAATATGACCTGATTTTCTGACTTTCGTTCGTAAACCTGGAGCGGTATCGCCGTCATACGTGTGACTTAAAATCGTTTCTCCACTCGCTTCAATCAAGTCATGTAAATCAGCTAGTTGATCTTGTGCCAAGGCTTTCGTTGGAAACAAGTACAGTGCACGTGAAGATGGATCATCCAAAATCGACTGCAATACAGGCAAATGATAACAAAGTGATTTTCCTGATGCAGTCGGTGTAATGGCAGTAATAGAGTGCCCTTCGCTAACTGAGTCAAACGCTTGTCTCTGGTGACTGTATAACTGTGTAATACCTTTCATCGCCAAAGCTTTCCGAATGGAAGGATGCAACTTCGGAGGAAACTCCGCGATGACCGCCTCTTGCTCTTTTACTGTTTCTATATAGGCGATATTAGGACCAAAGCGAGAATCCGCAAATAGCTCTTGAATGGTATCCGGTATACTGTGTTTATTCATTCACGTGGTCCACTCCTTTATCTGCGTTCATCGCAGATAAAACCGTCTGTAATGTGTAGCGTCCTGCACGTATCGATAAGATAAAGCGCTTTTTACCGGTCGCTTTGTAAAAAGATTGTACGACGAATTGTGTCATCGAATCTTTCAATGAATCGATTTGGACCTCATGTACATAAAGAGGTTTTTCTTTCTTAATCCATACTTTCATTTCATCTGCCCAATCGGCAATGGCCTTGTGGCTACGATCCGCATATGGTTTTACTTCTCCAAAGAAATCGGGTTCATGATCAGTTTCTCTCATTCTGTAAAAACGTTGCTCACATTCATCACAAATCGTAAGTAATAATTTTGTATCTGTTATCTTGTTCATCTATAGAAAACTCCTTTAGTGTCTATCATTAAAAACGTACTTCTATTCATTTTATCAGATATAGGAACACACCTCCACTTTCTGCGAACAAACATTCCAAGCTGTCACGAAATCGACTACTTTTAGTTCTCCTGAAACCTTCCTTTCGGTAACTCGTCCAGTAGTGGGTATGGTATGATGTAGAGTACGAGGTGGTCACAATGGCGATACGTTATCCAAACGGAAAAAAGTTTACTCCTCCCGTATCTTCTTCAAAAAAGAAAAATTTTGACTACTCTTTTAGTAATCGGGGTAAGTCATTAGAGGACGAACTAAATGATACAAATGAATACTATTTAGCGCATGGTTTGGCTGTCATCCATAAAAAGCCTGTTCCTATACAAATTGTGAACGTGCGGTATCCCGCAAGAAGTGCTGCGGTCATTACAGAAGCCTACTTCCGTACTCCTTCTACGACTGACTATAATGGCATTTGGAACGGTTATTATGTGGATTTTGAAGCAAAAGAAACGAAAAATAAAACTTCGTTGCCATTGCAAAACATTCATTTGCATCAAGTGCAACATATGAAGCAAGTGATTGACCAATCAGGACTGGCTTTTTTTATCGTCAACTTTACTTTATTGGATCGATATTTCTTACTACCGTTTCAAGAATTCTATCCTCTTTGGCAACGTATGGAAAAGGGTGGAAGAAAGTCTATTACGTTAGTAGAAATCGAACAACGATCCATCGAGATCAATGCGGGTTATCAACCCCGGTTGGATTATATACAAGCTGTAGCGGATTGGATCAAAAGCAAGACAGATTAACGAGAGCGAAAGGCAGGAACTATTATGAGTGATAACATAAACTCGAGAACGGAAAGACGAAAGAAACAAGTAACAGTTAAAACAGAACGACAAAAACAGCCCCAAAGAAAGTTCCCAAAAGAGTTGTGGAAGAAAATTCTCCTGGGGATTGCTGCACTTTTCCTTATAGTATTAGTTGGCGGCGTTTCCTTATTTGCTTATTATGCAAGTACAGCGCCTGATCTAGATGAGGAACTGTTAAAAGATCCTTTGACGTCAAACTTCCTTACAAAAGATGGCGATATTTTCATGAAGTTCGGAGCTGAAAAACGGGAATTTGTACCATACGATGAAATCCCGGATCAGTTGAAAGACGCAATTCTAGCAACGGAAGATGTTCGTTTCTTCAAACACGGTGGTATAGACTTCTATCGTCTTGGCGGAGCCGTAGTTGCCAACTTCCGCAGTGGATTTGGAGCACAAGGTGCCTCTACTTTGACGCAACAAGTCATTAAAAACTCTTTCTTAAAAAACGAAAAAACGTTGAAACGTAAAGCACAAGAAGCATGGCTTGCGCACAAATTGGAAAAAGAATATACAAAAGAAGAAATTTTCGAAATGTATTTTAATAAAGTTTTAATGTCAGGTACACGTTATGGCATCGGTACAGGTGCAAACTTCTTCTACGGAAAAAAAGTAGGCGAACTGGAATTACCTGAAATGGCTTTGCTTGCAGGTATGCCGCAGTCTCCAAACGGCTATAATCCGTTTAAACATCCTGAACGTGCAGAAAAACGCCGTAATATCGTATTGACTCTTATGGAACGTCACGGCAAGATTACGACCGCTGAAATGAATGAAGCAAAGAAAGTACCGGTAACTTCTACTTTATTAGCAGAAGAAGACCGTGAAGTATTCGGTAAATATCCTGCTTACGTGGATGCGGTACTTGATGAAATTGAAGCTGCTGGCTATGCTGATCTTCTATCTGAAGGTGTGACAGTGCAGACAGCGCTTGATACAAAAGTACAAGAAACAGTAGAAGCGGCCATCAATGATCCGAGTTATTATGAATCGGATGAAATGGAAGCAGGTATGACGGTACTGGATACGAAAACTAGCGCTATCGTTGCAATTGGTGGCGGACGAAACTATTCAGGTCGAAATTTGAATTTCGCCGAAGTAAAACGTGCACCGGGCTCCAGTATAAAGCCAATTTTGTCTTACGGTCCGGCAATTGAAGAGCTAGACTGGTCTACAGGACAAAAAGTAGTTGATGAACCATACAGTTATAAAGGCTCGGGTGATAAGATCCGTAACGCAGATGGTAAATTCCTTGGTACATTAACTATGCGACAAGCACTGTATTGGTCTAGAAACGTACCGGCAGTCAAGGCATTTGAAAAAGTAGGAACTAAGAAAGCAGAAGCCTTCGCGAATAAACTTGGGTTTACGTATGACAATATAGATTCATCTAATGCCCTAGGTGGCGGAGCTGAATTCTCTACAGTTCAAATGGCAGGCGCATATGCTGCTTTCGGTAATGGCGGTATTTACACAAAACCCCATGCCGTAACTAAACTAGTATTGCGTGACGGGAAAACAGAAAAGAATTTACGTCCGGATCCTGTAACTGCAATGAAAGATTCTACTGCCTATATGATTACAGATGTATTGCGTGATGTCCTTACCGAGTATGAAGCAACAGGTACTCGAGCAAATATCAGTAATATGGATATTGCGGGAAAAACTGGTACAACAAATTTTGATGCTAAAAAAATGCAAAAAGACAATATGAAAAGTCATTACGTGCCTGATACGTGGTTTACAGGTTATACAACCGAATATACAATTTCAACATGGGGCGGGTATGGTAAGTATCTACCTATCACGACATATGAGCACGGACGTTACGTTCCACAATATCTTTTCCGTGATGTCATGAGCAAAATCGCAAAAGATCCAGGTACATTCGCTCAACCCGACTCTGTAGAAGAGGCGGATATCGTCAAAGGCAGTGACCCTATCATGCTGGCGAGTTCATTTACTTATCGCAATCAGATTAGTACTGAATTATTTGTCAGGGGAACACTGCCCGACAGATCTGCAGTACCTGAAAAAATATCCATCCCAAGTCCGGAAGGTTTAACCGCACAATTCGATGCAAATTCCAACACCGTTCAATTGAATTGGAATTATGATGTATCGAATAAGTATGATAGCCTAGGAAGTCCTACATTCAACGTAAGCGTCTCTGTTGATGGTGGGGCAGCACAAAGTATTACCACTACTTCTGATCAGCAGACGACCTATTCAGGTGTAGAATACGGCAAGAGCTATACATTCTACGTGAGTGCCAATATGGGCGGCTATACGAGCGGATCAGCAACAGCTAGCCTATCGATAAAAGATGCAAATGAACCAGTAATTGAAGACGAGCCAATCATTGTGCCTGACGATAACGGGGATGATCAAAATATTCCGGACGATGATCCATCAGATACTGACTCAAATTCAGATAATGAATCCGATAATGAAGATCAAAACCAATCGGATCAAAATACCCCAAATAATCCAGATGGCAACAACTCGAACAATAATGAGAACGACAATAACCAAAACAACCAAGATCAAAATCAAGGTCAAGGTCAAGGTCAGAACAATCAAGGACAAGGAAACCAAGGGAATCAAGGAGAACAAGGTCAAAATCAAAATGAACCCAACATCAACCCCTCTGATTAACCTATCAACTAAAAAAGAGCGAACCGACATGATGTCGATTCGCTCTTTTTATTTACTGTTGAACACGTATACGTGCCGCCTTCTTCTTCATCTCATCATACAGCATCGTCAGTTGAATCATCGCATAATGACTATTTTTTTGCAGTTTGATAAATTCGATTCGTTCCTCGTAATTATTCGGCTCAAGTGCATGGTGCATCTTGCCTGTATGAGAATTCTCTGCTAGTTCACTCTGGCCGATCAACCATTCTAACTGCTCGATTGCTGGCTGTATTAATAGCAATTTACGTTCGTCGTTGACAGCATACGTTTCTTCTAATTCCGGCTTTTGCTGTTCCCACCGAGCAAGTACTTGTTGGACATGTTCTTTTAACTGTTCAGGTGTCATTTCGCTTTCATCCTTTTCTGGCCTTCACGGCATAAATCCAACAGTGGACATTCTGGGCAGTTGGGATTTTGTGCTTTGCAGTGATAACGACCGAAGAAAATCATTTGATGATGAGTTTGAGTCCATTTTCCCATTGGTGTCCAACGCATGATTTTTTCTTCTACATCAAGCGGACGATCTTTCCAGCGATTCATGCCAAGCCTTTTCGCTACGCGCTCCACATGTGTATCAACAGCTAGAGCTGGAACACCGAATGCGTTTGATACAACGACATTGGCTGTCTTCCTACCCACACCCGGTAACGTCATCATCTCATCACGGTTTGGAGGTACTTCTCCACCAAACTCGTCAAGCAGTTGGAGACTAAGTGCCTGTATATTCTTTGATTTATTACGGAACAAGCCGATTGAACGTATATCGTCCTGCAATTCTTCAATAGGTACAGCAAGATAATCTTCTGGTGTTTGATATTTCTTAAACAACTCTGCTGTGACGCGATTGACTAGTACGTCTGTACATTGCGCTGATAAAAGAGTTGCGATTAGTAATTCAAAAGGATTCTTATGAACGAGTTCACAATGCGCTTCTGGAAACATCTCTTCGAACTTTTGCAGGCATATGTTCCATTGTGTTTTTGTCAGCATCGTTTCACCTACTCCCGTTCTTCAAGCCAATTATAGAAAGGTACATCTTTAATTGCTGTTTTTGCTTGCGGAGCTGTTGCTACAGTTGTCGGACGGAACGCTTTCGTCTGCTTTTCAACATCTCGCATAGTCTTGACATTTTTCTTTTTCCACTCAAATAAAATCCGATCAATATAACGCAAACTCATCTTTTGTGCCAAAACGGCTTCTCGTAATGCTGCACGGATAATTTCCGTGGAATGACCATCTTTATCAATCCACATACCGATTGTTTCAAATTCCATCGGTGATAAGAAACGACCGAATTCTTGCTCAAATAACGAGAAGATTTCTCCCTCATCCTGCTTGACCACTTCTTCTTCTGACTGCATCTTCTGTTTTTCAACTTCTTCTATCAATCGTTTCCATAAAGGATAAAATGAAAACTTTTCATGCAATACTTTATTTTCATCGGTACTCTGTTCTATAGAAAATAATCCTTTTTGCATCATGCGCTGTAAGCAATTCGTAACATCTTTCTCTTGTTGTTGCATACGATTCGCGATATCGGTCGGCGTAGGAAAATAGTTCCCCGCTTCCTGAAATGCAATCATATGGAGTAATACCATGGCATCATTATCTGAGATCAATAGTTTTTTATAATGTTGAAAAAAGAGCTGGGAAATAGAAACATTCCCCTGCTCAATCCAGATTTTCAGCCGCTCATCTTGCTGCATATTTGAAACTTCCTCTCATCAGCAACTAATGGGTTGCTTCTGTTTTACGCTTTCCAGTGATCTCTTACAAATTGATCAATACGTGCAATTCCTTTTTCCAATTGATCGATTGACGTTGCATACGAAAGTCGAATCGTCGAATCAGAACCGAAGCCAGTACCTGGAATGACTGCTACTTTCGCTTCTGTCAATAACGCTTGTGCGAACACATCGACATTTGCAAAGCCAGTATTCTTCAATGCTTCTTGGACATCGGGCAAGAAATAGAATGCTCCTTGTGGCTTTAACACGTGGAAACCTGGGATAGCTGCAAGCTTAGGATACGCTTGATTCAAACGGGATTCGAAATCTTTTCGCATCACTTCCACAGCATCTTGCGGTCCGTTATATGCTTCGATCGCAGCGTATTGTGAAGTCGTTGTCGGGTTAGACGTCGAATGGCTAGCGAGGTTCGTCATCGCACCTACTACTTCCGCGTCACCTGCAATATAACCAATTCTCCAACCTGTCATCGAATGGGATTTCGATACTCCATTTATAACGAATGTACGCTCTTTTGCATCTTCTGAAAGTTGCGCAATGGATACATGGTGTTGTCCATCATAAACGAGTTTTTCATATATTTCATCCGAAATGATCCACACGTCTTTTTCACGGCAAACTTCAGCAATTTCTTCCAGTTCTTCCTTGGAATAAATCATTCCCGTCGGATTACCTGGCGAGTTAATGATCACGGCTTTAGTTTGATCAGTAATTGCCTCGTTGATTTGCTTCGCAGATACTTTGAATTGATTGGCAGCCGTGCCTTCAATAAATACTGGCGTGCCTTCCGCTAATTTCACCTGTTCCGGATAACTCACCCAGAATGGGGAAGGAATGATGACTTCATCACCTTTATTCAGTAGGACTTGGAATAGTGTAAAGAGTACGTGCTTCGCTCCGATACCGACCAACACTTCCTTACGTGTATAGTCCAAGCCTTGATCTCTTTTCAATTTGTCAATTATAGCGTCTTTTAATTCTGGAAGACCGCCCGCAGGAGTATATTTTGTCTTTCCATCTTTCATTGATTGATACGCTGCTGCCAAAATGTTTTCAGGTGTATTAAAATCCGGTTCGCCTGCTCCGAGCCCAACAATATCGATGCCGGCTGCTTTCATTTCTTTTGCTTTTGCAGTAATCGCTAATGTTGTAGATGGTGTTAAAGTACTTACTCTGGACGCTAATTGCTTTCTCAAATTGACCGCTCCCTTTTAGTTCTAATTCCAACTCACTCTATAATTTTGTAATATGCTTAAGCCGCTTTCCATCGGTGAAGTTTAGATACGCATAGTTTAACGTATCCTCGCTATCGAGATAACCAACTTCCCAAAATGGTGTGTCATTTTCCAGACCTAATGATGCGTTCAGTATTTTCTTCACATCATCATCTCTTTTGACGTTAGCAATGGCTTTTTGCTCTGTAATACCATCTTTAATCGAAACGGCTTTTAGTATTTTCGTCGTTTGTTCTTCAACGAAAACTATTTTTTCATGTCCATTCTTATCTATTCCATAGACCGTGATCCATGATGTCTTTCCATGATAATGATTCGTCTTATTTACCTTTTCAAGAACATTATTTTCCAATACAGCTTTTTCCGCTACCTTACTCGATGCAGCGAACGGTTTCTCTGCTTGGTAGAAAACGATCAGTGTAATCGTGATTCCAAGTGTGAGTAAAAATAGAAATAGAAACTTAATCCAATTAAGCATAAGCGACTCTTCCTATCGAATGAACCGTTGATTTTTTTCGATTCATTTTACAACCTACTTTCTTTTGCTACATCCATCATTATAACAATTTTCGATCTCGTTAACTAGACCTTCAAGGGATACTTTTTTCACAAATGACTTTGGTAATGCCTCTAAAAAGGATTTACCATAGGATTTGGTATCGATACGGCGATCTAATATAATAAAGAACCCCTGCTGATCAGATGAGCGAATCAATCTGCCGAATCCTTGTCGGAAACGCAGTATAGCTTCAGGTAAACCTAGATGCATGAATGCGTTTTTACGCTCTGCGACCAATGCTTCAGAACGCGCTTTAAAGAGAGGTTCATCCGGTGAAGTAAACGGCAGACGAACAACAACTACCGCAGATAATTGTTCACTCGGTACATCGACGCCTTCCCAGAAGCTCGTCGTGCCGAACAACACCGCTTTCTCCTGCTGTTTAAATGTCTTTAACAGCTTGTGACGACTTCCAGAACTAACACCTTGTGCAATCAATACATAATCTTCTTGCAATGATTCACTGTCGATCACCGCTTGATGAGTCTTCTTCAACATGTCATGCGACAAGAACAATGCAAATACTCGTCCTTCAATCGCAACGGCCGTTTGAATTAGTGCATCCGCCACCGCTTCGATATACTCATCATTCGATACTTGCTGAATATCCGGCATATCTTCCACAATTAACGTATGTGCGCCTTCGTAAAAGTTAGCAGGTGCTTTAAATGTATATAATGGGACAGAAGGCGGCAGTCCCGCTTGATCCAGCACGAAGCGATCTTGCTGTCCGGCTGTTAGCGTTCCAGATGTCCAGACGATACCTGCCTCACCTTCGAGTGTATCAATGAAATCCCGGATGACTTCAGAACCGTTAACTGGGCTTTTCTTGATCTGTAAACTACCTGGCAAACTGCGGCTGTCTTTTTCCATCCAAACCGTCGAGCTCATTTTCGGCTTTTCCAAAAATAGTTCAACCCATTCTCCTGCTTTGACTTTCATTTCATTGACCCAATAAGACCATTCATTCAGTACAGCAAGCTCATGAACAGTTAATTCATTCGAGAGGTTTTTTAGTGGTGCAGCATATTTTTCAGACACGCTAATATATTCATTCATCTTACGCAAAACTTTAGTGAAAATTTCATTCGTCCTCAAACGCTTAGATAGTGGCTGTATCGTTTTTGTCACCTGTTTATCCCCGTTATTTGAGTTCGAGTTGATCAGTACGAGCATCGATTCATCGAATGCCAACATGAATTCGTCAAACGCGTGTTGTAAGCGTTCGGTGGAAGTTTTATGATTAAAATGAAATCGTATCAAGACATCTTGCATATCAAACAGCAACTGACAATTACTTAAGCCGTTCAACTGACTCATTACATACTTCCAATTTGTATAGGAAAACACTTGCTGATGCGTGCGAATAGCTGCTTGATTCATTTGATGCGCTTCATCCACCACCAAACCACTAATGGAATGGAATAACGGATCATAGCGCTGTTTGTCATTTAGTAACATCGAGTGATTCGTCAACAACACCATCGACTGCTGGCAGTTTTTCAATGTATGTGTATAGAAATCGGCTATTCGTTCATCTTTCTTCACGCGCATCGAACGCTTACGGATACGGTCGACAAACAGCTGACCGCCTCCCGATACATTCACCTCATCTAAATCTCCAGTAGTCGTTTCTGTCAACCAGACCAATAACTGCATGATCGTGATGGAGTCATCATACACTTCATCATTAAAATGCATAAGTTCTTCAAACTTTCCCAATGAAATATAATTTGACATACCTTTGATCACAGTCGTTGGAATCGTTATGTGCAAAGCCTTTTCAAGTTTTGCGACTTCCTCGGCTAGTGTATCGACCAAATGGTTTGTATACGTACTAATAACAACCGGTTGTTTCGTTTCAAATGCATGAATTAATGCCGGTACTAAATAACCGATCGTCTTGCCTGCACCCGTAGGAATCTCAACAGCCACTTGTTTCTTTTCAATGAATGATTGCCACGTCAAATCCATCAACTGTGCTTGACCTTCTCTAATATGATAAGACGGATGAATTTTCTGCATCACATGTTCTTTCGCCATCTCGTCTGCTGGAAATGCTATAGGCTGCGGCCATGCCATAGTACGGAGCTTCGATTTTACATACGGAATCCCTCGGAACAAAGCGTAGTCACTAGATGTTTCATGTCCTCGAGAGCGCTTAAGTGCTTCATAGAATAACGTCGAGATTTCAGATTTCATCGCAAATGAACGCTCATGCATACGACTTAATGTTTCTTTAGGTAACGTTTCAATTTTCTCAAGTGCCTTCAACAAGAACAACGCAGTCGCTTCCGCATCATCATCCGCACGGTGAGCTTGCTGTAAAGGGATCCCCAGAGATTCGGCTATATCCTGCAATCGATAACTTGGCAATGTAGGATACATAATCTTCGCTAGTTCTACTGTATCAATCGTCTTGCCATACCATTGTGACATGCCACATCGTATGAATTCTTTTTGTAGAAATGATACGTCAAAGTCTGTATTATGCGCGACAAAAATACACCCAGCAAGCAAATCTGCCACCTCTTCAGCGATCTCTTCAAAAGGAGCGGCGTCTGCAACGTCTTCATCTCCGATTGATGTCAATTGATGAATAAAGGGCGGAATCGAGCGCTGCGGATGCACATAGCGCATATATGTATCAATTATTTGATTGTTCTCAATAAAGACAATTGCTATTTGAATAATCCGATCTCCCTTTGAAGGCGAATGACCAGTCGTTTCCAAATCGACAACTGCATATTTGCTTGTAGACATACCATCATCAACTTCCTATTTGGTTTCTAAAGCAAATTGTATCACACTTACCACAGCGACTCACGTCTTGCATCGGAGTCAATGACAAGAAAAAATTAAAAGGAACATTGGGTAGTAGTTTCGGATTAAAGCTCTAGTTCGGAACGCAGATCAACGCTTCTTTCTCCTTCCCAACTCTCAAATTCTACAAACTAAACCCCCATTCGAATAACTCTCAAATGGGGGTTTAGTACTCTTTAGAATATAGCGACGCCAGGTTTTTCCGTAATAACTTCTTTCACACGATTGTTCTCATCCATAATCAACACAGTCGGTCGATGCGTGCGTGCCTCTTCCTCCGACACATACACGTAGGATAAGATGATGACGATGTCGCCTGGCTGCACAAGACGCGCAGCAGCACCGTTCACACAAATCACGCCGCTACCTGGCTCTCCTTCGATAATATACGTTTCGAAGCGCGCACCGTTATTATTATTGACGATCTGCACTTTTTCATTCGGCAACATACCCGCAGCTTCTAATAAAGCTCCATCAATTGTAATGCTGCCGACGTAATTCAAGTCAGCTTCTGTGACAGTAGCGCGATGTAATTTTCCATTCATCATCATTCTAAACATTCTATTCATCCTTTATAGTTGACATAATAATATTATCTATCAATCTTGCGGAAGTAAACTGCACCGCTGCGGCTACTATCACTTCTGCCGCGTCGTTGATATTTTCATCCAATGATGGATAAGCCAGTACTTCGACATAATCAATCGTTCCTGACGTTTCCTCTTCAATCGTTCTGCGCACGATCTTCGCTACCTCTTGCAATGGAATGCCTTCATAATAACTGCGTCTTCCCAAGCTCAGTGCACGATAAATCGCGCTCGCTTCATTTCGTTCATGTTCAAGTAATCGGACATTACGGGAGCTTTTCGCGAGACCGTCTTCTTCACGCACAGTAGGTACACGAGTAATTGACGTACGCAAGTTGAAATCATGTACGAATGTTTCAATAATCGCAAGTTGCTGTGCATCTTTCATACCAAAATAGGATTCATCTGGATCAACGATATTGAATAATTTCAATACCACTTTCAATACACCATCGAAATGTCCTGGTCTAGAAGCACCACATAGTCGGGATGCCTGTTCACCTGGCAAAATACTGATTCCGCTTTTACGAGGATACATCTCTTCAGCAGATGGAATGAATAGATAATCCACTCCTGCAGTGGATGCAAGTTCCGCGTCATGCTGTTCATCCCGTGGATAGGCATCATAATCTTCACCGGGTCCGAACTGTGCAGGGTTAACGAAAATACTCATCACTACGATGTCATGATCTCTCCGCGCTTCCTTCGCTAATGCCATATGTCCTTCATGAAGGAAACCCATTGTTGGTACGAAACCAACTGTGCGTCCTTCTCGTTGTCTTGGATTAAGAATATTTTTCAGTTCAGCGATTGAACGAACTATTTGCATAGTAGCACTGGCATTCATAGTGTCTTCCCCCCGTACAACGCATCCAGTTCTTCTTCCTTCATAGTGAAGCGGTGGCTCTCAGAAGGGAATGAACCGTTTTTCACTGCCGAGTTATATAACTTCATGGCGCCTTCGATATCTTTACCAACTTCCGCATAACTTTCAACGAATTTTGGTAATTTATGATTACCGTAGCGAACCATGTCATGAAAAACAAGTACTTGTCCATCTGTTTCTGCGCCTGCACCAATTCCGATGATAGGAATAGAAACGGCCATAGAAACTTCTTTCGCTAATTGGAAAGGAATACACTCGAGCACGATCATGAATGCTCCTGCTGCTTCACAAGCTTTAGCATCATCAATCAGCTGTTTAGCTGCCGCCGCTGTTTTACCTTGTACTTTATATCCACCGGTGACTCCAGCAGACTGCGGAAGCAATCCTAAATGTGCACATACTGGCATACCCGCTGTCGTCAACAACTTGATTTTATCGATGACTGCACCACTGCCTTCTACTTTAAGCGCATTCGCAGAAGTTTCCTGGAATAACCGTAAAGCATTCTGTAAGGTTATGTCAGCTGAACCATGATACGTACCAAACGGCATATCTACGATGACAAATGTATCTTTTGCACCTCGGCGAACTGCTTTGCCGTGATGCGACATCTCGTCAAGCGTCACATGCGATGTCGAATCATAACCGAGTACGACCATACCAAGTGAATCGCCTACAAGAAGTACATCAATCCCCGCTTGTTCTGCAATTTGTGCTGTCGGATAATCATACGCTGTCAGCATACTGATTTTCTCACCGTTTGTTTTCATTTTCGAAAAATCTGTTGTCGATTTCACTGTTAATCTTCTCCTTTACGTCTGATTTCAGCAGGCGTTTGGTAGGCAAAATAACCAAAAATAAAACCCTACTGATCCAAATTTGGACAGAAGGGTTGCGTAAGCGTTTGATTTAGCTTCCTCCGTCCCTGTCTATAAAGATCAAGGCAGATTTCTTATATAATTCATTTGCCAAGCAGGTGCAGCTCCATAATTGATACCGCCCTATGCGTATACTATATCAAAACAGTCAGATTCTGTATAGTTTTAATTCTTAATCTCGATATCTGCGGAATAAATTCCGCGAATCGTTCCGTCTGCAAGTTGTAGTTCTAGCATGCCTTCATGTGATATACCAAGTGCGACTCCTTCAACTGTTTCATGGACCATGCTCGCTTTAATTTTCTTGCCTGTAATGGCGGCATAACTTTCCCATAAAATTTTAATTGGAGGAAATCCTTTTTCGACATATAAGTCCGTATATTGCTCAAGATACTTCAGGATGGCCGCCACTAATTGCGCTCGGTCAATCATTTCGCCTTTTTCGATACGTAATGATGTGGCAATCGTTTGTAATTCTTCAGGGAAATCGGATGGCTGTTGATTAGCATTGATGCCCATTCCCAAAATAACCGCTTTGACACGATCGGGATCCGACTGAAGCTCCGTCAAAATACCTGTAACCTTTTTACCGTTGATCAAAATATCATTTGGCCACTTAATGATAGGTTGAATATCTGCCACTTCCTCAATTGCACGAACAATGGCTACTGCCGCTACCAGTGTCAATTGAGGAGCATATTGCGGTGCCAGTTCGGGACGAATAATCAAACTCATCCAAATGCCTCGATTTGCTTTTGACGTCCAAGGTCTAGCCAAACGTCCTTTTCCAGCTGTCTGTTCTTCAGAAATAATCAACGTGCCATCTTCCGCTCCATTTTGTGCGTCTTCATGTGCAATCGTCTGCGTAGTAGGGACTGTTGTAAAATATTTAATAGTCCTTCCGTAGCGTTCTGTCGTTAAATACTCCGTGATGTTTCCTTGGTTGACCAAATCTGGGGCTTCAATTAAGTAATAGCCTTTCTTTCGTTGTGACCCAATTTCATAGCCTTCTTCTTCAAGCTCTTTAATGTATTTCCAAATAGCTGTGCGTGAGAGACCGAATTCATCGGCAATATCTTGACCCGATATAGGTTCACCTTGCGCCGCAAATAATCGTTTCAATAATTCACTTTTCACGGGTGATTTCATTTATAAACCAGTCCTTTATCGCCTGTGCGTCATTTTCAATTCGTCCGAAGACAATTGCTCGTTCGATTTTCTTGATCCAATCACTCGTCCATTTTCCACCACTTTTGCCTGACCACTTCAACAAGTCCGTTCCAGTAAAAGCGAGATCTGTACGTGTTCTAATCGGTAATTGCTCTTTATATTGTTCAATTTGCTGTGTAATTAATTCATTATCTTCATGATTCACATGATACACTTTTTCTACAACTTCTAAAACGTCGGTTGAATAGCTATAGAATTCCCATGGACCAAATACATGATTTCTACGGCTAGCAAATGCTTCCTCAAATTGTTTCAAAAAGCGTTTTTCCTCGTTCGACAATTTGAACTGTCTTGAGAGATTTGCGGCTTCTGTGTCCGTTACGGCAAGCATTGCTGCGAAGCCGTGACGCGCGTGAAGAAACGGAGTGTAGCGATCCAGTGTATCAAATGCCGCAAGTAACTCCGGAAAAAGTTCGGGTAAACCAATTTGACGTCCGTAATGAAATGCACGGGAAGGATTCTCTCCTAGAAACAGTTTATCCATTTCGGTTTTGATCCGTTCAATTGCGACATGCCGTAATGAAGGAGCTAGTTTTTTCATCGAATCCAATGTTTTTTCTTCAATTTCAAAATCCAAAACAGAGGAAAAACGCAAAGCACGGAAAATACGTAGCGGGTCTTCCCCAAAGCGTTCTTCAGGGTTCCCCACGCAACGAATGATCTTTTGCTTCAAATCCTTCAGTCCATCAAATAAATCTATGAGTTCACCATCCACTGTCATCGCAAGCGCATTGATCGTAAAGTCACGTCGTTGTAAATCTTCTTTCAATGAATTCACATAGATTATTTCATCAGGATGACGCTGGTCGCTATATGTAGATTCGGTACGGTACGTCGTCACTTCAATCGGCTCGCCGTGCATCATCACCAGAATCGTACCGTGTTCAATACCGATATCGATAGTATGCCTAAATACTTCTTTGACTTGGTGAGGTGTAGCCGACGTTGCTATATCGATATCGAGCGGCTTTTTGCCGAGTTCAGCATCACGTACTGCACCGCCGACAAAGACTGCTTCGTAGCCTGCTGTACTTAATTCTAGAATGACTTGCCGGCTCGCTGCGGAACCAAATGTAGACGTCATTTCATCGCCGCCACTTCATAATATAATTCCTCATATTGTTCTACAATCGAATCAGAACTAAATTCTTCTTGCACTGTTTGAATCGCATGCTTTTTCATTTGTTGATATAAAGCCGAATCGCTCAGCAACTGTGTGACACGATCTGCAACAGCTTGTACATCGCCTAGTTGCACTAAGAATCCGTTAACGCCATCCTGAACAACCTCCGGGATACCGCCGATTGCATTGGCTACGGCAGGCACACCGCACGCAAAAGCTTCGAGTAAGACGAGACCGAATGCTTCTTTCTCAGAAAGTAACAACATCACATCACTGATTGATAATAATTCAGGTAGATCATCCCGTTTCCCTAAGAACAGAATATCGTCTTGCAATCCAATACGTTCTACATACTCTTCCAAATCAAACTTTTCAGGACCTTCACCAACTAATAGCAATTTTGCTTTATGTTGCTTATCGATTAAACGGAAGCTTTCGATAATATCGGGAATGCGCTTCACTTTACGGAAATTAGATATATGGATCAGTACTTTTTCATCTTCTGCAATACCTAGTTCTTCACGCAGATGCGCTACTTCACGTGGATAATACTTTCCCTCGTCGATAAAGTTGTAAATCGTTCGTATTTCCGTCTTCGGTTGTAGCAACTCAATCGTTTCATTGCGTAATGAACGTGAAACAGCTGTTACACGATCAGATTTATTAATACCATAAGACAATGTATTTCGTAATGCAGGGTCGTGGCCAAGAATCGTCACATCGGTACCATGTAAGGTCGTTATAATACCGATAGAGGATTCCGCCATATCTTTTGCCAGAATAGCCGAGATCGCGTGTGGCACCGCATAGTGTACGTGGAGCAAATCCAGCTGTTCCGATTCGATGACTTGCGCAATACGGTTCGCAAGGGCAATGTCATAAGGAGGGTACTTGAATACCGCATATCCTTCGATCGTCACTTCATGAAACTGGATATTTGGATGAACATCTAAAAAACGAAAAGGTTTACTCGATGTAATATAATGCATCTCATGACCTTTACTCGCCATTTTCAGTCCTAATTCCGTTGCCACTACGCCTGATCCTCCAAGCGAAGGATAACAAATGACACCTACTTTTAATTTTCTATGTTGCATACATTAACCGCCTCACCGCAAAAGTTTAATCTATAATTTTTTCAAGCCCGTATACGAATCGTGGTGTGGAAACTGATTCACGAATCGCCAGTAATATCCCCGGCATAAAGGACTTACGATCGAATGAGTCATGACGGATTTTGAGTAACTCTCCTTCACCGCCAAGTAGCACTTCTTGATGTGCAAGCAATCCAGGTAACCGAATGCTGTGAATCTTCATTCCCTCCACATCTGCACCGCGTGCGCCTTTTAGCGTTTCTTGTTCTTCAGGATGACCTTGAATATGAGCTGCACGGACTTCACGAATCATTTCTGCAGTTTTAACAGCAGTTCCTGACGGTGCATCGAGTTTCCGATCATGGTGCATTTCAAGTATTTCAACGTCTCCCAAATAACGTGCAGCTTGTTGGGCAAATTTCATCATCAACACAGCGCCTATCGAGAAGTTCGGTGCGATAATACAGCTCTTTTGCTGTTCATTGGAAAGGCTCTCCAAGTCCTCTAGCATTTCAGCAGTCAATCCTGATGTTCCGATCACTACGTCCATACCAAGAGATAATGCTTCGCTTGCGTTAGCGAATACCGCATCAGGATCCGTCACATCAAGTAATACATCTGGATGATGCGCCGCATGTAACGCTGCAAGAGATGTATATATTGGAATTCCATCTTTCGCATCTGTTACTGAACCATTATGTAAATATTCTCCATCATGTTTATAATCTAGTGCCGCCACGATTTCAATGTCTGCTGCTTCCGTACCTGCCACTACCGCAGTTCCACCCATTCTTCCACGTGCACCTGCTATCGCTAATTTAATCGTCATTCCATTTCCTCCTTTTTAGTCCAGCGGTCTTTATCTCTTGTGTTGAATTTTGTCAGGACGGTCTCAAGTGCTGTAGATAAATCGATTTGTTGTGAGTTGGCGAAGCAGATGAGGACGAATAACAGATCGCCTGTTTCTTCCTCCAAAGTCCGCACAGCTTCAGTAGATTTTTTCTTCTTCATACCATAGCGATCTTGAACTTCACGTGATAATTCCCCTAACTCTTCTGTCAATCGTGCGATGAGTTCCATAGGAGGAAAATATCCTTCTTTAAAGCCTGTTATGTATGTGTCAACTTCCTGTTGCAGTTGTTCCATCGTTTTAGTCATCGCAATCAACTCCCCTTCCTATCGTATGCATTCTTCTGGCTATTGTCAAAATATAATATTTAGCACATACTATGTATAATGCACGAATTGTGACATGAAAATACGTGCGTTGAATGGACAAGCTATCTAGAAATAAAAGCTTGATGACATCAAGAGTGCATCTAACAAAGGAGTGTTGTATTTGTTCGCTGGAATTCGTGTACGCAATATCTTATTAATTATCTTGGGTGCAGCATTATTTAGTTTCGGACTCGTAAACTTTACGATCCAACATGAACTGGCGGAAGGCGGATTCACGGGAATTACGTTGATCTTACTGTTCGCCTTCAATTGGGATCCCGCATTGATGAACTTGTTGCTGAATATTCCCATGTTCATTATAGGATGGAAAATGCTTGGTAGACGTTCCTTCATTTATACCGTCATTGGTACAGTAGCCGTCTCCGTATTCATTAAATTGTTTATGAAATATGAAGTCAATATTCATATGGAAGGCGATCTATTCTTAGTTTCATTATTTGCGGGTGTTTTCATCGGTGTTGGGCTCGGTATTATATTTAGAAGCGGTGGTACGACAGGCGGTTCGGATATCATAGCAAGGCTTGCGCATAAGAAATTCGGCATTACAATGGGCAAAACGATGTTCACATTTGATGCAGCAATCATCTTATTGTCATGGGCTGTGTATTTAGACTACCGTTCGATGATGTACACTTTAGTTGCGTTATTCGTCGGTGCGCGGGTCATTGATTTCGTTCAAGAAGGTGCATATTCCGCAAGAGGTGCTTTCATCGTAACGAACTTCCCCGATGAAATCGCTAGTAAAATCGCCGATTCCATGGAACGTGGCGTGACCGTGTTCAAAGGATACGGACATTTTTCAAAGGAAGATCGTGAAATACTCTATTGTGTAGTCGGTAAAAATGAAATGATTCGATTGAAGAATCTGATCGTCTCAGTCGATCCTGAAGCGTTTGTCTCCATGATGGAAGTACATGATGTCATGGGTGAAGGTTTCACACTGGATGAACAAAAACGGCCAATTGCCGATTAAAAAAATCCTTCTGCTATATCAGCAGAAGGATTTTTCTGTTTATTAGTCGCGGCTAGTAAAGATTAGTACTAAACGTACTAATTCTAGAACAGCTACTGCAGTTGCGGCAACATATGTCATCGCTGCTGCGCTTAATACCTTTTTCGCTTGTGGCTCTTCGTCGTTGCGGATAATTCCAAGTTGAACGATCTGGTCCATCGCACGTGAAGATGCATTAAACTCTACAGGCAATGTAACAATTTGGAACAATACGCCGACTGCCATCAACACAATTCCGATCCCTAGCAAAGAATTCATGCTTGAGAAGATAATTCCGATCATGATAAATACCCATGATGCATTAGACGTCAGACTTGCAACAGGCGCTAATCTGTGACGGAAACGCAAGAATGAGTAGGCCTCTTTGTCTTGAATAGCGTGACCAACTTCATGCGCTGCCACTGCTGTGCCAGCAACAGATGCTTCATGATAATTACTTGTGGACAATGCCACAATCTTTGTCAATGGATTGTAATGGTCAGTTAAGAATCCTTGGCTTTCTACTACTTTCACATCATGTAAACCATTTTGATCCAATATAAGCCTTGCTACTTGAGCACCGGTCATTCCGGAAGTAGAACGGATCTTCGAATACTTTTTATATGTGCTTTTCACTTTAAATTGCGCGTAAATCGGTAGCAATAAAATGATGGCAAAGTAAATCAAGAACACGTCGATCTCTCCCCTTTCTCTTTCTCTCTATCCTACATTTTATAATGTTTGCTTGGTTACTGCAACTATTAGCTACGCTTTCAAAACCCGTGCTTTCAATCTTGATCTATAATCCCATATTGCAATTACAATACAAGCGATCGATAACCAAAATGTGAAATAACCGATTTGCGGACTGAATTGCGTCAAGTCACGGTAAATGGGCATTTGCCCAAACACATAATCAATTACATCGTTATGAAGTGTCCAAATTGCGGCAATGGCAATATGCCACCCAGTGAATCTATATTTCGGTATATACAGAATGCCTTGCAATGCCATTGCGAAGTGAGAACCAATCAGCATCCAACCAACCCAGCCGATCGAACCCGTTACGACAAGTGTCAGCAAGTTCATAGCCACTGCCCATAATCCATATTTGATCAGCGTAATGAGTGCGAGAGCTTCCATTAGTTTGAAGTTTCGATTGAGTAGCCAGCCGATGATAGCGAAACAAAAGAATAATGTAGCGGTCGGACTATCCGGTACGAAAATCCAAAACTTTGGCTCGGTAATTTCCAGCTGCCACATATACCAATCATATCCGTACACAGACCCTAATATATTAATGAAAAGAAGAATCCATAAGAAGGATTTATGTGAAAGAATCATCCAGATTTGTGCCCATAACATTCGCAAAAACATCACCACTTCCATTGGAATATACTACTTCTATGTATAATTTGGTTACGTATAAATAGATAGAAAAAAAGAGCCAGTTTCCTGACTCTTTTTTCTTACTTCGTTTCTAGCTCAGATATAAATTCAGCAAGTACTTGAAGATCTTCATCTGAACCTTCCCATGTACCAGGAGGCATTGAACCTCGGCCATCATGAGCGATTTCGATGATTTCTTCAGGTGTCATACCTGTGTTAGTTAACGGCAAGCCCAATCCACCTTGGAAAGAGTCACCGTGACAGCCAATACAGGAAGAGCCCTGATAAATCTCATACCCTTCTGCTGTTTCATCATATTCTACTTCATCAACGATTGCACCTTGAACTTTTGCTGCTTCCCAGTCGTGGTTTTCAACTGATTCCCAAGTCAAGTAGAAGATCGCCAAGAATGAAAGAATCATGAATCCAGTTGGTAACGGACGCTTAAATGGACGTCTTTCCTTTGTAGTATCCATGAAAGGAACTAGCATTAAAGCCATAACAGCCAATCCTGGAACTACGATTGCGCCGATCACGTTATAAGGACCGGAAGCAAATTCATATTTCAATAACTGATACATGAAAAGGAAATACCAGTCTGGAACCGGTATATACATTGTATCCGTCGGGTCCGCTTGACGCTCAAGCGGTGACGGGTGTGCAAGTGTAACGATTAGATAGCCGATTAAGAAAACTGCTCCAACCATCCACTCTTTCAATAGAAAGTTTGGCCAGAATGCTTCGGTTTTACCCGGATATTCTGAGTAGTCTTTTGGTGTATTCGCCATCTTGCCTGAAGCCTTGATGCGCGAATCACCAACAAATTTCATCCCTTTTCCGCGGTGCATGTTATTCCCTCCTTCTTAAATTTCAGATGACCCTAACCAAAAAACTGGTTCTTATAGTGGTCCGGAAATACCTTGTCTTCTGATCATGATAAAGTGTGCTGCGAGCAACCCAAGCAAAGCAGCTGGTAGGAAAAATACATGAATCGCGAAGAATCTTGTTAACGTCTGTGCACCTAAAATCGTGGAATCACCCGCGAGAAGAATTTTAATCTGTTCTCCGATGAAAGGTACTGACGCGGCAATCTCAATCCCAACTTTTGTTGCAAATAAAGCTTTCATATCCCAAGGCAATAGATAGCCTGTGAAGCCAAGACCTAGCATAACGACGAAGATTAACACTCCGACGATCCAGTTCAATTCACGAGGTTTCTTATAAGACCCTGTAAAGAATACACGCAAAGTATGTAGGAACATCATTACGATAACTAACGAAGCTCCCCAGTGGTGCATCCCTCGCACAAGTTCACCGAATGCAACATCATTTTGAAGGTAGAAAACTGATTTCCATGCGTTTTCAATATCCGGTGTGTAATACATTGTCAGGAACATACCAGACAAGATTTGGATAACCGTTACGAAAAACGTCAAACCTCCGAAACAATAGATGAATGCAGAAAAATGATGTGCAGGGTTTACGTGCTCAGGTACTTCGTGGTCAGCGATATCTCGCCAAATTGGTGTGATATCTAACCGTTCATCCACCCAATCATAAATTTTATTTAACACTGCGGTCGTACCCCCTTACCCTTTAGACTAATGTGTTCGGTATTACTCCACCAAGATAGACAAATCCGTCGATGACTTCTACTTCAAACTCATCAAGCGGTCCAAGTGGCGGTGTTCCTGGAATGTTATCACCATTTTTCTTGTAACGTCCAGCGTGACAAGGGCAGAAAAACTCGTTTTTATGCTCGTCGCCTTCCCAGTTTACAGTACACCCTAAGTGTTTACAGACTGGAGAAAGTGCTATGACTTTGTCGCCTTCTTTGTAGACCCAAGCCGTGTTAGATTCGTCAGAAGTATACCATGCATCTTGTCGATCTTTGATTGTATAGTCTACACGAACCGGTACTTCTGAAAGATCGGCTTCTTTTTGCGGTGTTGGAATCATGTCGGAACCGCCGGCACTAGCCAGAACGGGATCAATTGCGAAACGAATCATCGGCATCAGCATTGCAGAGGCCATGAACCCACCAGTTCCCATTAATGTATAACTTAGGAACGTGCGTCTTGACACTTTATTGCTCATCAGTAATTTCCCTCCTCTTACTCCAAAGTCAGTCCCACGGACATTCTTTTGCTAATTGTAATACTAGGACATATCTATGATATATCAATATGAAACTAAATTCAATAATGCTTTTAGTAGGTGCTTAAGTTTGTGGACAAATATTAAGATTTGGTGACAAACCGACATAGTTCTTTAAATAAGTACATAATAGTGCTTGCATCCTCTTGGTAGCGGTATTTCTGAATGATTACTTTGTGTTAATTAGCGTTGTCTTCGGACTTACTTTTAATACGTATACAGATTAAAGTTTAACATAGTTCAAATTCAATTTCCAAATCGATTACTGCTTCAGCTTGAATCGACCACAAGAAATACCTTCCACTTTTATCGCAACGATTAAAGGGTCGCCTCCAAAGCACAAATTCTCCCCAAACTCAGAAAGTATTCACCAATCGCAACCAGCTTCTCACTGCACGTTCCAACTCTCCATGAAGTGTGTCAGAACTTGCCGTAGCTGGTCTTCCATGATGGTCTGACGTAGATGGTTATCCATTGTCTCTAGTGGGATAGACGGCAGCCAGACAATCTTACCCTCCACCGTGACGCTTGTCCACTTCGGATCCGTCGTGAGATAGAAAACATGCGTAAAGGAAGACTTCTTTAAGTCCTCTGACAGCGTATCTGCCATTTGCTGCAAGTCTGTCGACTGTGTATAGGACACAGGCGGCATGAACATCATACGCCCCTTGAACTGCTTCTCGATGAACATGGAAAGATTCATCAAGAATTCAGAAGAGGAAGCGCTGTTTTTCATAGTTTCAGGTCGCGTATCTATGGCAATCAAAGGCACAACGATTGTATCGATATATTCTTTCTGATTTATGTAGGTATCTACATCTTTCGGAACCCAGTTCATTGTCATTCCTCCTTACATTACTTAGTAAAGTTTAGCGCATATGTTCCCTCAACGCAAACCAATGATTCCACCGCGAAGGGCGAAATCATTGGTGAATGTCTTTATCTTTTTTCATTTCATTCAGCATAGCCGTTAAGCTGATGAATAGCTCACGGTCGCCTTTGTCTAGCGCTTCGTCGATTTTCTTCAGCAACATTTCATTGGTCGTCAAGGTGAAGCTCTCTTCGAGAAGTTTTTCCGCTATTTGCTGGTCCTTCTTTTTCTTCAAGAGATCTTCAGGCAAATAAGGATTCTCTTCCGCCACACTCGCATACTCCGGACACTTATTGCTGTTTTTGAAATTCAGTTGGATGAACATATCTTCATCTGGATGCAGCCTAAGGTCGTGAAATGATTTTTCTGCGTCTGCCGTCATCAAACTCCCCTTGTAGAAACGGAAGGGAATACTATCCACTTCTGTTGTGGAAATGATCATAGCACGCGGACAGTGATGAGCTTCATCTGTGAAGTGAACATTCGTCAATAAATGTTCGTTGCTGAGAAGATAATTTAAAATCCATACACATTCCCGTCGCTTTAATCGATAGCGCTTTAAAAACCACCTTAAAAATTCTTTCTTGGCAGCTACAGGAACCATGGCATTCATCTTACCCCTCCTCTTCAGATTGCGCGATATATGCTGTCCATTCTTCTTCATGCGGTGCAATTCTAACTAGCTGCTGAATAATCGGCAATGCTTCTTCGCGTTTGCCTTCCTCTAGCAAGAATCGTGCATATTGATCTAAGAAAGCAGCATCTTCGTTCATCCCATCATATGCTTTCAAATACATTTCATTCGCTTTTTTATAATCTTCCTTACGCTCATAGGCATATGCAAGAAAAGCATCGAGTAAAGGAATCTCCAATTGATCAGCTTCTGCGTACAGTAGCAATTCAATTAATGCCTCGTTCTCTTCCTGATTTTCGTAGACTGCAGCAAGCGTTACGAGAGCATCGATATATTCCGGATCCAGTACGAGTGCTTCTTTCAAATGCTCTTCTGCTTGTTCAGGCATTTGCAGTTTTAAAGCAGATTTACCTGCAGCGAGTTGTAATTCTTTATCAAATTCATCACGCTCAATACCTTTTTGGAACAGTTCATAGGCTTTGTCATCTTCATTTTGCTGGGCATAACTTTGACCTGCTAGCATATAGGCCGAGAAATAATCTGGATCCATTTCAATTAATTGCTCGAGACGTGTTACGGCTTCCGAATAGCGTGCAGTTTGGTAGTAAGCCAATGCCAATCCGAATAATTCTTCAGGATTTGATGCATTCTCAAGTAATTCCTCATAGAAAGGTATGGCTTCTTCATACGCAGCACCTGCGCTGTAGGCTTCGGCAAGACGTGAAGACAGACGTACGCCCGCAACCTCATCAGATGACTCGTGAAGCTTTTGATAAATTCTCACCGATTCACTGTATCTTCCTGAGTCCAATAGAAGCTCCGCTTGCGCTAGCTGGATTACCGGTTCGTGAGGAGCCAGTTCTGCAGCTTCCCGTACTTTAGCTAATGCTGTTTCGGCAAGGCCAAGCATTTGATAATAATCTGCCTGCGCGAGCAATGCTTGAACATACTCTTCCTCGTCTGGTGAAATATCCGTTAGCAATAATAGCGCTTCATCCTCTTCACCCAGTTCAAGCAAAGCAGCAGCCCGATCTATTTTGAGCTGCGCTTCATCCGGGAACACTACTAGTAGTTCTGAGAATATCCCGTCTGCTTGTCCGACGAATCCATATTCGACTAACATATTCGCGACATCATATAGAGCATCATATTCATTCGCCGCTTGCAGTTTCTGTATTTTATCTTGTAGAGCATCTAAATCTCCGTCGAGTAAAATTTGCTCCAATTCCTGCAGTACATTCATTTCTTCACCTGAGCTTTCTATTCTACTTTATTGATTCACTAGCTCCGATAGATCTTCGAAAAAGTGTGGATAGGAAATAGCAATACAAGATGGATTATCGATTTGAACAGGACTAGACGTAATCAATCCTGCAACGGCTGCCATCATTCCAAGACGGTGGTCACCGTATGATTGCAGTGTAGCTCCCGTTAAAGGTGTCGGTCCTTGTATAATCATTCCATCCGGTGTGGTCTCGATATTCGCTCCGAGTTTCCGCAATTCTGTAGCAACTGCTTCAATACGGTCCGTCTCTTTAACACGAAGTTCTTCCGCGTCTTTGATCACGGTCTTTCCTTCCGCTTGTGTTGCTAACAATGCAAGTACGGGAAGTTCATCGATCAGTCTTGGAATCAATTCGCCACCAATTTCCGTCCCTCGCAGTTTAGAATGTCGGATACGCACAGTACCGTAGCGCTCACCTGTAAACCCTTGTTCATCCGATAGTTCGATCTCTACACCCATCGATTCCAGTACGTCTAGTATACCTGTCCGAGTAGGGTTCAATCCAACTTTTAGAAACGAAACATCACTATTTTCTACTACTGCTGTTGCTACCATGAAAAATGCTGCAGATGAAATATCCCCTGGCACTACAACATCAGTCCCTGTCAGTTGCTGTCCACCTTCTATACGAATCACTTTATCTTGTTGTTCAAGCTCCGCACCAAATTGGACTAGCATACGCTCTGTATGATCACGAGAGACAGCAATTTCAGTAACAGAAGTCGTGCCCTGTGCTTGAAGACCCGCCAGTAAAATGGCAGACTTCACTTGCGCACTGGCAACAGGCATTAAATAGTCGATGGCCTGCAACGTTTTTCCAGTGATAGTCAGAGGTAAATAATCCGCCTTCCCTTCACTCGTAATAGTAGCACCCATTTGTTCTAAAGGATCTGTTACGCGTTTCATTGGTCGCTTCGACAAATATTGGTCTCCACACATTTCAGAAGTAACCGAAGATCCTGATAAAATACCTAACATTAAACGGGCAGTCGTTCCCGAGTTGCCTGCATCCAATGGCTTAGCAGGTGTCTGCCAATTCGCGATGCCAGGACTTTCAACAGTGACATCTGTTCCGTTACGAGTAATCTTCACACCAAGCTGTTTGAACATTTCAATCGTACTCAGACAATCTTCACCATCCAAAAATCCACTGATAGTCGTTTTGCCTTTTGCAATTGACCCCAACATCACGGCACGGTGGGAAATAGATTTATCTCCAGGTACTTGCAAAGTGCCGCGAAGGACCGGTTTTTCAAATGAAACGGTTTGTTGTTCTGACATTGCGCTCTCCTCCTCTTAAAGTACGTGCATGGAATAATCCGTTTCTGACGTCAACACTTGACGAGCTCGCTTACGTTCAGAAGCTGATTGAAAGCTAATAACCAAAATACCGTACACATCTGTACGTGTTTCGACGATACGTATATTAGTCAAACTAATATTAGAATCTGCTAGAATTTTAGTGATTTCGGAAATGATACCAGGATGATCGGGTATGTCGATGTGTAAATCAAATGGCATATAAAGCGCCCCTTGAGTTGCACCTTGACTTGTGGAAGGCAATTGATCGCGGTACGTTTTTGCCTGTGCAAAGAAATCAAAAATATGCTCTGGATTATTCTCTTCTAGCATATCGCGGATCGAGTTCATCTCATGAAGCCAACCATCCACTTGTGACAATAATTCTTCTCTATTTTGAATGGTAATATCTCGCCACATGACAGGATCTGCCGAAGCGATACGTGTTAAATCTCTGAAACCACCTGCAGCCAATTTTTTTACGAATGGTTGACCTTCTTCTTGTGCAGCTAAACGACCGACTAAAGAAGATGCAACAATATGCGGAAAATGGCTAATAATTGCCGTCATGCGATCATGCTCTTCTGCTTGTAGTACAATCAATTTCGCTTTAGTTGAAGACAGCAAATTTTCTATATGCATGATTTGTTCTTCAGTTGTTGTTTCATTAGGGGTGAGAATATAATACGCATTCTCAAAGAGATGCTCCATCGCAGCAGATACACCGCTCTTATGAGAACCCGCCATCGGATGACCACCAATGAAGGTAATTCCTTTATTTTGCAATGCTTTAGCTGCATCCATAATAGGTTTTTTCGTACTGCCTGTATCACTGACAATAGCATGTTCTTTAAAGTCCCACTCTACTGCTTCTTCAAAAAGAGCCACTGTCGTGTTAACAGGCGTCGCAAAAACAACAAAGTCAGCCTGTTCACAGGCTGATTTTGCGGAAGGTGCAACCGTATCGATGATTCCTCTTCGAAATGCTTCATCAGCAGTAGCGTAAGAACGGTCAAAACCTATAATATGAACTTCTGGATTTCGCTTTAATGCTAGACCAAGGGATCCACCGATCAACCCGAGTCCGATAATACTTACAGTCGTTTTCATTGTCATCTATCCTTACTAGTTAGTTAATAATTGATCAAATGCTTTGAATAAACCTGTATTTTGCTCATGCGTTCCAATTGTCACGCGAACAAATCCTGGTGTGCCCAGCAGATTTCCGCTGCGGACAATATATCCGTTTTGTAATAACACTTCGCATGCTTCATCTGCATCTCCAGGTACAGCGATTAATACAAAATTAGTAGCCGAAGGATAGATTGCTAATGAATGCTGTTTTGCATACTCCTCATAACGTTTTCGTTCTTCCGCATTGTGGGTCACGCAATGTTGAAGAAATTCCTGATCTTCAAGCGCAACTTCCGCTACCGCGAGCGCCAATGAGCTGTTGTTGAAAGGATTTCGTACTTTATTGAGTTCTGATACTACATCCGCGTTCGTCACACCGTACCCAATGCGGAAACTTGCTAGTCCATATGCTTTAGAGAAAGTACGAAGAATAATTAAGTTATCGTAGTCATGAATCCACTTCATTGCGTCTTCCTGTGAAGAATCCGTAACAAATTCAAAGTACGCTTCATCGAGAACTATAAGAGCTGTCTTAGGCGCTTGATCCAAGAAATTTTTCACCGCTGTACTCGACAAAAGATTTCCTGTCGGGTTGTTTGGGTTACAAATCCAGATGACTGCTGTTTCTTCATCCGCAACTTTTAAAAAGCCTTCTAGATCGTGGTCGCCATTTTCAAGCATGGCCACTTCACGAATTTCAGCTCCCTCAATTTTTGCATTATGTGCATATTGAGGAAACGTTATGGAAGCCATCACTGTATTCGTACCCGGTTGCAGTAAGGCACGTGAAATGATAGTAACAATTTCATCTGAACCGTTTCCGAAAAGAATTTCATTCGATTCAACTTGATGGAATTCCGCTAGCTTTCCACGTAAACCTGCTGTGTATACATCTGGGTATATTTCAAATTGGGCTGCTTTTGAACGTAAATACTCTGCGACTTTCGGTGATGAACCATAAGGGTTTTCATTTGAAGCGAGCTTATTTACTTCTTGCAAGCCGTATGTATGTTTTACATCTTCTAGTGAACGGCCTGGGGTATAAGGTTTCATCGTACGTAAAATTGGTTTCCACTTCATGGGATGGCTCCTCCTTTACTTTCGTTGATTTATTTTTGTAGATCAGGTCGTAATTGAACTGCCTTATTTTGATAGATATGTTGTATTTCATTTTGTTTTTTTGATGTATTTACATTCATCATGACGCGTATACACATAGGCATAGAGCCTGGTACATCGATCTCATGTGTACACATAACTGGCACATACGTCCAGCCTTCAATCGAGCGGATTGCTTTTGCTGGGAATGCTGCTTTGACATCCACTGTCGTTGAAACAATGACCGAACCAATATCTTCGGGTTTAAATTGATTCACCTCTGCCATTTCGAGTACAAGAGATTCTGTCGCTTGTAACACTTCTTGCGCGTTATCAGTTTCCACAGTTGTGGCGCCTCTAATTCCTCTTACACTCATACGATTCCCTCGCTTTCCAATTTCTCTTTGAACTCTATAAATGCTTTCTGACACTCTTCGGCACTAATTTCCTTCACAAACGGTTCACCAATCTTTTGCAGTAGCACAAAATTCATCTTACCAAATGAAGCTTTTTTATCCTTTTGCATATAGGATAATAACTCTTCGAAACTATAAGAGAATACTGGTCCGAATGTATAACCGTTACGGTTAGCAAAGTGAAGATAACGATTAGTAAACCCTTCAGGAATATCACCATATTTTTCACTTAGCAAGAAAGCATATCCCATACCGATCATGACACATTCTCCATGACTGAGAGTGCCGAATCCTGATGCCGCTTCTACTGCATGACCAAATGTATGTCCGAAATTTAGAAACTTACGTGTAGAACCTTCAAACTCGTCTTGTCCTACAATATCGGCTTTCACTTGAATGCCTTGTAATAATTCTTTTTCAAGCCACTCGATGGATGGAGTAGAGAACTCCTTCTTTTCCAATAATTGCTCTGTCCAATGCGCATCCGAAATAAAGGCGTGTTTGACTAATTCCGCTAGTCCTGAACGCATTTCGGAAGCCGGCAACGTGTTAAATACATCCGTATCAAATAATACCGCTGAAGGCTGGTGGAATGAACCGACCATGTTCTTCCCTTCCGGCATATTGATGGCTGTCTTGCCACCGACTGCACTATCATGCGCAAGAACAGTTGTAGGGCATTGAATGAAGCGAATTCCACGCATAAACGTAGCTGCCACAAATCCTGTCAGATCTCCGCACGCTCCACCGCCGAAAGCGATGAGAAGTGAATTACGTGTAAAACCTTCAGTCAGTAAGAAAGACTGACACTCTACGTAAACTTCTGGCATTTTACACTTCTCGCCGCCAGGCACAATTTTCACCGATACCTCGCGACCGGAACGTAGTAGAGCTTCTTGTAATAAAGGAAGATGTAACTCCGCAACATGCGCATCGGCAATGATACCAATTTTATCTGTCGAACTAAGTAACTCTGCATATTCAGTCGAAAATAAATCATATGTTTTCGAACCTATATAGACGTCGTATCGATGATCGCGGACGGAAACCGTTAACTTATCCATCTTAAAACTCCTTTACATATTGTCTATATTGTTCAATATCCTTCTGTAGACCGTCCATTGTATCCGAACGGAATTCCTCCATGATAGCTTTTGCCATTTCAGTTGCGATGACATGCTCAGCTACAACGGATGCGGCAGGAACCGCACAAGGATCAGATCGCTCAATTGTCGCAACGAAGGCTTCTTTCGTATCAATATCTACGCTTTCGAGTGGCTTATAAAGCGTCGGAATTGGTTTCATTACACCGCGAACTACGATTGGCATACCTGTCGTCATTCCACCTTCAAGTCCACCTAAACGATTGGATTTACGGTAATAGCCTTGATCTGCATTCCATGCGATCTCATCATGCACTTCACTGCCTGGCATTTTCGCCATATCAAATCCAAGACCTACTTCCACACCTTTAAATGCGTTGATGCTCATCATAGCTCCAGCAAGTTTGCCGTCCATTTTACGATCAAACTGTACATAACTACCGATTCCTGGAGGGCATCCTTCGATGATCACTTCCACTACGCCGCCCAGTGTATCGCCGCGTTTTTTAATCGCATCTATCGCTTCCGTCATTTTGGCTGACGCATCTTGATCCGCACAGTATACTGCATCTTCTTCTACGATGGCACGAAGTTCTTCTATGGATAAATCTGCATAAGCAGCAGGATTTGTTTGAACGCCACCAATTTCTGTTACATGCGCTACAGTTTCGATACCGAGCTGACGCAAGAATTGCTTCGCAACTGCTCCGATCGCTACACGCATCGTTGTCTCACGTGCCGACGAACGTTCAAGGACATTTCGCAAATCACGGTGACCATATTTCATGCCACCTACAAGATCTGCGTGCCCAGGACGTGGACGAGTGATCTGACGCTTCACATCTTCAGGATTCATATCTTCGGGAAGTGGTTCTACGCCCATAATACCAGTCCAATGCTTCCAATCATCGTTGACAACCGTCAGCGTGACCGGTGAGCCTATTGTTTTACCATGGCGTACACCAGAAGAGATTTCCACAAGGTCCTTCTCTATTTGCATTCTACGACCTCTACCGTGTCCACCTTGTCTTCTCTTTAATTCTTTATTGATCATTTCAGCCGTTAGTTCCATCTGTGCAGGTAATCCTTCAATGATGGCTGTAAGTTTTGGGCCGTGTGATTCTCCAGCTGTTATAAAGCGCATATTCGATTCCTCCGTAACGTGGATTATTATTTTTTTCTATAAAAGAATGTATCTACTGATTCAAAATTGTATTTTTCAGGATTGAAGATCTGTTCTGTACTTCCGACGAACAGAATCCCCCCTGGCTTTAATGCTTTGGAGAAGTTGGAATAGATTTGGTCTTTCGCCTCTTCCGTGAAATAGATCATCACATTACGGCATACGATCAAGTCATAGTTTGTATCATAGCGATCTTCAAGCAAGTTTTGTTGTTTGAACGTAACTGTTTTCTTAATATCATCTACAACTTGATAAGATGCGCCTTCTTTTATGAAATATTTATCAATGATTGGCTTGGGGACTTCTTTTAATGCACGTTCATTGTATAGGCCAACTTTCGCACGATTCAACACGCCCATATCAAGATCCGTCGCGTGGATGGAGATATCACGCAATGGAACATGTGAGGACAGAACCATCGCAAGTGAATAAGGCTCTTCTCCCGTAGAACAAGCGGCACTCCAAATTTTCAAGCGCTTATTTTTCTCTAATAATTGCGGGAAAATCTTCTTCTCTAAGACATTCCAACGAACGGCATTGCGGTAAAATTCTGACACATTAATCGTCATTCGGTCAAGGAATTCTTCCAATAAGTCTTTGTCTGTTTGAATAGCTTGAGAGTAATCTTTAAAATTACGGAATCCTTTTTTTTCATACAAAGAAGTGAGTCTTCTCTTCATTTGAGCTTCTTTATATAAAGATAAATCGATCCCGGTCTTCTTCTTTACGCCTTGAATTAATATCGAATAATCAGACATCTCATGACCCCCTGTTGCCTTTTCTTTCTATGTACGTTCTCATTATAGCGGAAAAAGTATATCGTATGTATAAGAAAAACAGCCACGCGAAATTCGCTCGGCTGTTTTTGGCAATTAGTTAATCCAGTTGTTCACTGTTTTGTCATAAGTCACAAGCTCTTCTTCTTTAAAGAACAAGTTGATCTCGCGGCTTGCTGACTCAGTTGAGTCTGAACCATGAATGATATTCTTGCCTACTGTTACAGCGAAATCTCCGCGGATCGTTCCTGGAGCTGATTCTTTCGGATTTGTAGCACCCGTCATTAAGCGTGAAGTAGAGATTACGTTCTCGCCTTCCCATACCATTGCGAAAACTGGTCCAGAAGTGATGAATTCTACAAGCTCTCCGAAGAATGGACGTTCTTTGTGCTCTCCGTAATGCTGTTCAGCAAGTTCTTGAGAAATGTTCATTAATTTCCCGCCAACTAATTGGAATCCTTTACTTTCGAAACGACCAACGATTTCACCAATTAGGTTACGTTGTACGCCGTCAGGCTTTACCATTAAAAATGTTCTTTCCATCTCTAAAACACTCCTTCAATCATGTATAGGGAATATCCCTTTTAAATCGTAACATTGACGCCTTTTTCTTTCAACTATTAACAAACATCGTCAATATTTTCGTTGTCCGATGAAATCAGCGATTTGAATCAATGCTTTCTTCGATTTGCTATTCGGTAGACTTTCCAATTCCTTCAACGCTTTGATCAAATACAAATCACTCACATGCTGTGCTTTGTCGATCGCACCACTTTGTCGAATATAACGAAGCATCGCTTGTCTATCTGACTCTTCCATCTCACCGGTAAACGCACGTTCCATAAAGGGTTTGAATTGTTCATCATCTTTTATGTATAAAACCGGCAAAGTAATATGACCATTCAATAAATCGCTTCCGGCTGGTTTTCCAAGCTCCGCATCTGTTGAAGTAATGTCCAGGATATCATCAATAATTTGAAATGCCATCCCTGTGAAATAGCCATAACGCTTCAATTTCCGAACAGTTTCTGCATCTGCATCCGAACTTAATGCGCCAAGTTCACAGCTTGAAGAAAGCAATAAAGCCGTCTTACGCTTAATACGCTTTAAATAATCACGTAATCCTTGATCGGTTTGTTGCTGGAAATCAATTTGAATGATTTCCCCTTTGCATATCTCAAGCATTGTCTCTGCCAAAATTTGATGGACAGAAGCTTTTTCAATATTGCCTATGGATGTCAGCGCACGTGAAAAGATGAAATCGCCTGCATACATCGCTACCCTGTTGTTCCACTTCGCTTTAACAGTTTCTAATCCGCGCCGCATATCAGAATCATCGATTACGTCATCATGGACAAGAGACGCCATGTGAATTAATTCTAGTGATACAGCGACCTTTGCAGCATTTTCCATCGAATAGTTTCCAGATTGTGCAGCCAAAATCACAAAAATCGGCCGAATCCTCTTTCCACCCGCTTTCAATAAATGCAAAGAAGCTTGACGAACAATGGGAGAAGAAGATTGCACGGAACGCTCAAGTTCTTTTTCAATATAGGACATGTCTTTGCGGAAATCCGTATAAAGCGACATCAACTTAATTTTTTCCAAACCCATTACCTTCTCCCGTGTACTCATTATTTGTAACCGATATGGCCCGCCGCCGCACCGCCACTGTAAGACTTATAAGAAACCTCTTGATATCCTGCATCGACAAAAAGTTGCGCCAACTCTTTCATGCCTGGGAAATCATTTGCAGATTCTTGTAGCCAAGAATATTCTTTATAGCTCTTCGCGAAGAGTTTACCGAATAACGGCATAATATATTTGAAATAGAAACGGAAACCTTGACGATAGACAGGTATTTTGGGTTGAGATGTTTCCAAACATACTGCCATACCACCCGGTTTTAAAACACGTCGCATTTCTTTTAATACAGTTAAGTAATCCGGAACGTTTCGTAGACCAAAACCTATAGTCACATAATCGAATGAATGATCCGGGAAAGGAAGAGACATGGCATTACCTTGAATCAATGTTAGATTCGGATAAGGTGCTACTTTATCTCTGCCGGAATCCAGCATGTTCGCACTGAAGTCCAATCCAACAATTTCGCCAGTAGGTCCAGCCGCCTCGGCTAATGCCACGGTCCAGTCTGCTGTACCACAACAAACGTCAAGTGCTTTCGCTCCAGGCTGTACATTCATGCGCACCATGATATCATTTCGCCACTTAATATGTTGATTGAAACTGATCACGGAATTCATTTTATCATAGTCTGTCGAAATTTTTTCAAAGACGTTATGAACTTTTTCTTCTTTTGAGACCGCCACAGTTCGTCCCTTCTTTCTTCACTTCAGTTTACTTTCTTGTTCGTTCGTCATTTTTTGCAACTCTTCCACTAATTCAGTATGTAAATAAAAACTGTTTTCTAATCTATCCTTCAGCTGTTGCTGCAATTGATCGATCCAGTCTTGCGTGTCACTCGTATTTGGCACTAAATGCGGAAATTTCATCCGATTTAAATCATGCTGTTTACTGTCAAGCAACCATAGGAATGGAACAAGCGTCTCGATGATGTGTGTGTACCGCGTAAAGCCAAATGTGTCGAAGAATTCTACAATACACGCGCTTTCCACTTCAGTAATCAACTGTAATCGCTCTTCGAGTGTTGTTGGCGGAGTTTGTAACAATGTCGTCTTGCATTCATTGACTCTACCGATTGCTGCAGACAAGGAACGAATGAGATGGAAATTCGGAATCGATGCCAATAGCTTGTAATGGATACCACTGAAGTGATCACCGGCGAGAACCATCAATTGCTGTTCTTTGGATGATGCATCTGCGATATCAATTTGGTCATGAACGTCAAATGCCGTATGGATGGCACCAATCGCCAAAGCTGCGGTCTGCATCTCGTCCGTCCACTGCTCTCCGTTGAGCAAAGGCAATAGGAGCAACGCTGCTTTTCGCCTGTCAATCGATGCACGCCCTGCATCTCGTTCGACCACTGGCTGGTAAATAGCGCGTCGCAAATCATATATATAATTGTCGACTTGGTCAGTGAATCCTTTTGTCTCCATCAGTAAGCTCCATTCCCGTAAACTATACGGTCATTCTTTTTCTTCGCTTGAAACTACGCCATGAGCTGTATGAATTTCAGCTTCTCCCCGAATCTTTATAGCGGATGTATGCTCGGTAAACTGCGCGATCATGACTTCTCCTCTATCTAATTTTTCGGTATGGTGAAACTTTGTGTCATTGCCTCTAGTGAGTCCAATGACATTCACTCCATCTTTTTTCGCTTTAATAATTAGATAATCCGGTTGTGTCATGTTCGCATCTCCAGTCTATATATAATTCTAATGATAGCATATACAGCAAGTGCTCGGCAAAGACCTTAGTTTGTTCTAATAAGAGATAAAATTTCAGCCCGTTTGACGTCATCGTGTTCATAGATTCCTCTAGCGACTGTCGTGATAGTTTTCGCTCCAGGCTTCTTGATTCCTCTCATTGTCATGCACATATGTTCCGCTTCAATAATGATATAGACACCATGCGGATTCAGTTTTTCCATCATAGCATCTGCCACGCTCGATGTAATGCGTTCTTGCAATTGCGGACGACGTGCTGCCGTTTCAACCGCTCTAGCTAATTTACTTAAGCCAGCGACCACTCCATTACGTGGAATATATGCTACATGGGCTACACCGAAAAATGGCACTAAGTGATGCTCGCACATAGAATAAAATGGTATATCTTTCACTAATACGACTTCATCATGATTTTCATGAAATACCGTATCAAAATAATCTCTTGGATCTTTATTTAGACCTTCAAAAACTTCTTGGTACATTTTCGCTACACGTTTCGGCGTTTCAACTAATCCTTCACGAGCCGGATCTTCACCGATCGCTTCCAAGATCATCGTAACTGCCTGCTCTAATTTATTTACATCTTGCTCTTTCATAACAGCATGTCCTCCTTGTAGGAACAAAACCTATTTCACCAAAATACTAGCACATTCCAATCATTCCGTATAGTGACTTGTACTTCCTTATGTATTCCATTAAAAAAATGGAAAGGAGTCCATCCATAGCCATCTGATTGACAGATTTGCTGGACGGACTCCTATGTAAAATCTCGAATTATTTTACTGCGTCTTTTAGTGCTTTACCTGCTTTGAAAGCTGGAACTTTACTTGCAGCGATTTCGATTTCTTCACCTGATTGTGGGTTACGTCCTTTACGTGCAGCACGTTCGCGCACTTCAAAGTTTCCGAAACCAATCAATTGAACTTTATCACCGTTAGCAAGAGTTGATTGAATTGTATCGAATACAGCTTCAACAGCTTTAGTTGCGTCTTTTTTTGTTAGACCTGCCGCTTCTGCTACAGAGTTAATTAATTCTGTTTTATTCACACCGTTCACCTCCTCTCAAAGGGGATGCTATTGCTGTTAACACTGTAAAAAGAGTAACATAAGAAAAACTGAGGTGCAACAATATTATCGCGCTTTTCCTTTATTCTCGGCATTTCAAGCGATTTTCATGGAAAAGCATAGAAAAAAGACCCGTTTTTGACGGATCTTTCTTCACTTCACACTATACTATTTATGCTTTTTTTCAGCTATTTTAGCTTAAACAATAAAAGTAATCATACCTTTATTTCCATCATTAACCATTTGTTCAATTGTTTCACGCAATCTTTTTCTCGCTCGATCTGGAACCGCCGCAGTCTTATATCGGATACTTTCTTTCATAACTTCATGAAGTGGTGTACCGAATAACTGCGTTTCCCACAGCGCTTCTCGATCATGTAAAAAGGCATTTTTCAATTCTTTTAACAAGTGATGACTGTGGAATTCAGAACCGATCAATGGAGCAAATTCTGCTTCCATATCGATTCGAATAATATGAAGCGACGGTGCTTTTGCTTTCATCTTTACACCATAAAACGTATCTTGTTTAATTAATTCAGGAGCAGTCGGCTGGAAATCTTCGATCGATGGCAACGCAACACCATACCCCGACTTTTTCGCTGTATCGATCGCTTCAGCATACATATCATAAGATTTTTTCGCTTTCACGGCTTCTTGAATAAATACGAGCCAATCTTTCTTAGAACGCATTTCTGTCCCCATAAATTCTTCACAGACATTAACGAAGGCTTGCTCATCCATATCAATCTTCACGATCGCTCGGCCTTTACCCGCATCCACTTCTATTACTTCTGCTTGCCTAATAAACTCCTCTTCTTGCAATAACTCTGCAATCTCCTGGACTTTACGAATCTTCGAGACGCCGAGGAACCCGTCTGTGATCAACTGATCGATACGTGAATTCAGTTTATGACTATCTCCTAGCTCTTCCATCCAATCCGGGCGTTGTAGTTCGATATCCGTAATCGGGAATTCATACAACGCCTCTTTAAGAATTAACTGGATCTCTGCTGCATTGAGCTGATCCGCACTGATTGCAATGACTGGAACTCCATACTTTTCATGCAATTGATGTTTTAGTTCCAATGCTTTTTCATGAGCAGGCATTTTAGAGTTCAACACAATGACAAATGGTTTACCGATCTCTTGTAGTTTTGCAACAATTTCTTTCTCCGCCACTTCAGCAGCAGCCCGTGAAATATTATTCACCGTACCGTCTGTTGTCAGCAAGATACCAATTGTTGAATGATCACGAATGACCTTGTCCGTTCCGATCCGTGCTGCTTCTTGGAACGGGATGGGTTCGTTATGCCAAGGTGTATGGACATATTTCGGTCCGTCCTCGTCTTCATATCCTTTCACGCCATCAATGACGTAACCTACACAGTCTGCTAGGCGAATTTGGAATTCTAGTTCGCCATCCCCGATTGAAACGCTTGTTCCTTGGGCAGGTACGAATTTAGGTTCTGCAGTCATAATTACGGGACCTGGTGAACTTTGGGGAAGTTCGTCTTGTGCTCGTATTCGATCATTGGCATCCGTCATGTTAGGAATTACGACTTCCTCCATGACTCGTTTGACAAAAGTGGATTTCCCTACTCGAACAGGGCCTACCACACCTATATAAATGTCGCCGTCTGTTCTTCTAGCTAAGTTTTCGTATAGTTCTTCTTTCATCATTAGCCCTCCTTTTTCTCCGCATTGTAGCTTATGAAATAGAAAACCGTTTCATGCACGATTGCATGAAACGGTTTTTAGGTAATGGTGCTAATTTAGTTAATAAACTTTGTAACGGTTCGGGATTGGTACTCCAGATGGGAACGCTTTCCGGAGGGCGTGGCTTGAGCCCATAGCTGTCAACTTAAGAATTGATAGTAAATTTATAACCCGCATCCCATGCACTATCCATGGTTTACTAGCTTGATTAAAAGGGTAAGATCTTTGTAAGCACGCTAAATAAACGACG
>NZ_PDYW01000059.1:0-1629 GCF_002743245.1 Sporosarcina sp. P26b | reverse complement strand
ATTAGCTTACAAGAACATGATATTGCTTACGCTGTGCATGATCTAATTGAAAGCATACCTAATGAAGCTTTTGACGGTTTTTTGCGTGAGACAGGTTGCCCATCTTATCATCCACGTATGATGTTAAAGATCATTTTGTGTGCCTACACACAGTCTGTTTTTTCAGGCAGAAAAATTGAAGGTCTTTTAAAAGATAGCCTTCGCATGATGTGGCTAGCTCAAGGCTATAATCCAAGCTATCGCACCATTAATCGTTTTCGTGTTCATCCTGAAGTGAAAGAATTATTACGCCAGTGCTTTGTACAATTTCGTTGTCAGCTGGTACAAAAACAGCTAATTGATGAAGAAGCCATTTTTATTGATGGAACAAAGATTGAGGCGAATGCGAACAAATTTACATTTGTCTGGCGCAAGTCAGTGGAACGGTATAGTTCAGGTCTTGTAGAAAGGTCCAGTCAGATGTACGAAGAGCTGTTAGAAAAAGAGATCATCCCTGAAATCGAACGGGAAAGTCTGGATGAACTATCTACTGCGGAACTGTCTAAAGTAGTAGAGAAGCTAGATGATACTATCCAAACCTATACAGAAAAGATTAACGCTAGCGAAGATGTCGAGGAACGTAAACAAATTCGCTCGCTACGAAAGGAACCTAAACAATACCGTAAACAATTTCAAGACTTCTTGGATCGAAAGCAGAAGTATCAGCACGATATGAAGATCTTTGGCCATCGTAACAGCTACTCGAAGACGGACCGCGATGCGACCTTTATGCGGATGAAAGATGATTATATGAAAAACGGGCAACTAAAACCCGGATATAATGTGCAAATTGCGACCGAAGGGCAATATACCCTCGCTTTTGACGTGTATCCAAATCCGACCGATACGCGTACGCTCATTCCATTCTTAGATACTATTGAACAAGACTTTTTTGAGCTGCCACAGTATATTGTCGCGGATGCCGGTTATGGAAGTGAACAGAATTACGGAGATGTCATTGAAAATCGAAAGCGTGTTCCGCTTATTACCTATAACCAATATCGCAAAGAAAAGAAAAAGAAGTACAAAACCGATCCTTTCAATACGGCGAATTGGGCATATGATGAAACTACGGATACCTTTACTTGTCCAAATGACAGAAAACTCGTGTTCCGCTACCTTTCCAATCGGACGGATCGTTATCAATTCACACGGACGATGAAAATATACGAATGTGAGGATTGTTCAAGCTGCCCATTGCGCTCTTTCTGTACCAAAGCAAAAGAAGAGAACAATAGGAAGTTGTATGTGAATGAAAAGTGGGAACAGCAAAAAGAATATATTCGTGAAAAGCTTTCAGATAAGAAAACAGGTGAAATTTACGGCAAGCGCAAGATTGACGTAGAGCCAGTTTTTGGATTCTTGAAGGCTAATTTAGGGTTCACTCGTTTCTCCGTAAGGGGAAAGGAAAAGGTGAAAAATGAATTAGCCTTCGGTTTATTGGCAGTGAACTTGAGAAAGTACACTGCCAGGGAGGTAAACGTATAGAAATCATACAAGGATTTCTATACAAAAAGGGTTCGATCATCAAAAACCGATGATCGAACCCTTTTTTGGCTCACTTCTGGCTAATTATGTCCCAGCCTCTTT
>NZ_PDYW01000058.1:0-1897 GCF_002743245.1 Sporosarcina sp. P26b | reverse complement strand
TGAATGGGGAAAGTTCTTGGGTGACCCAACTCTGACTACTGCAATCCTAGATCGTCTTCTTCATCGCAGCGAAATTCTTACATTTAGTGAAGAGCAGGATAGCATTCGGATGAAATACAGAAAAACCCTTTTTACAGAATGAAGTGTTGAGTCTTAATTGATGAAAACTGTTGAAAGTTATTTATCGAAAACTGTTGAATTCTACTTGACGGTTACAGGAATCGAAAGAGCGTATTTTAAGTTGTTTGCATCATTTGGATTTTGATTTGACAATGAAGAAGATTACGATTCATTTGTCGTCTGCGATATACGGAAGAGCGGGACGGGTTTTGATGGTGCAATGTTGCTTGCGGCTATTCAGGAACTGACGGATCAGCCTTTGCCGCTAGATGATTCCATCTGTGTGATTACGTCTCTATCACTGCATGGTGAATTGGTTCCATTCCATGGCTTGTTGCCTGCAATCCAGCAAGCGTTGACTTTAGGATTCAAACGGATCTATTTGCCACCTGTGGATGTATCGTTTCTTGACTTTGCGCAAGACGTGGAGTTGATTCCGCTTCCGACAGTGGAAGCGTTGCTTGAGCATCTTCGAGGACAGTCTACGTTCATGTTTGAGGGCTTTCTATCTCCTGTTATTACAGAACAGGCATCTACTCACGAGCTGCCGGAGACGGATTTTGCCTCAATCCGTGGCCAGCAACAGGCGAAGCGCGCACTGGAAATTGCGGCGGCAGGGGGACATCATACGTTATTGATTGGTCCGCCGGGGTGCGGCAAGAGTATGCTGGCATGTGCATTTTCTTCCATTATGTCTGACTTGGCACAGGAAGAGGCACTTGAAGTGTATAGCTTGTATCATCTCGCGCGGGAAAAGCAGGGGATGACGTTGCGTCCGCCGTATCGTCAACCGCATCATTCCGCTTCTGCCATATCACTGATTGGTGGGGGTACTTATCCGAGGCCTGGAGAGATTTCTTTGGCGCACCGTGGAATACTGTTTCTTGATGAGCTGGGTGAATTTTCTCGGAAGACGCTGGATATGTTGCGGCAGCCGATGGAGTCTGGTGAAGTGACGATTAGTCGGGTCAAGCAGACTGTGAGCTATCCGGCTTCGTTTACTTTGATTGCTGCAACGAATCCTTGTCCATGTGGTTATTATGGTTCCCATGAGCGATACTGTACATGTTCTTCGAAACAGGTGACAAACTACCAACTGAAAGTGTCTGGTCCGATTTTAGACAGGCTGGATTTTGTTTTGTCTTTACAGAGCAGCGGATTGAAAGAGAAAAATACATCTGAACGTTCTGAAGATATTCGCAAGCCTTTATCATGACTACTTATTATCGTTTATTAATCCGTTCAGAAGACGACTTATCTAAAATTATGCGGCACATTAGTCGTAAATATAGTGATTATTGTGCAAAGCGTTACAGTCATGTCGGATAAATCTGTCAAGGTCGTTATTTTTCTAAAGAAGTTGATTCTCCTCAAGCCGTGCTGGCCGTTAGCCGATAGATACACCGAAATCCAATCGAAACAAAAATACCCATGGTGAAGTGCTTGTCTGATTATCCATTTAGTACGTTTCCCTATTACTATTCATCTAATAAAATGCTTCAACCTTATATAGACATAGAACAACTTCCACGCTATTTGGCACCACCATTTGAGAAAACTATAGAAGCATATGTTGATTATTGTTTAATGGAAGTAGAAGAGATATTAAATATTGAGCAGTATATTAAGCAGGAGGTACTTATTGACTACAGCCATGCGATTGTTCCACTCTTGCCATGTTTTTGGTCCACTTCTGACATCAAATTGTTCCATCCTTGCCATAGGGAAGTCCACGCAAATTATTCTTAAAACAGCCACCGAACCGAATCTTCGATGG
>NZ_PDYW01000057.1:0-1903 GCF_002743245.1 Sporosarcina sp. P26b | reverse complement strand
TTGGGGCCTTAGCTCAGCTGGGAGAGCGCCTGCCTTGCACGCAGGAGGTCAACGGTTCGATCCCGTTAGGCTCCACCAATAAATTTTAGACTGACTAATTGCAGCGGCGTAGCTCAGTTGGCTAGAGCATACGGTTCATACCCGTAGGGTCGGGGGTTCAAATCCCTCCGCCGCTATCTAAGGACCTTTAGCTCAGTTGGTTAGAGCAGACGGCTCATAACCGTCCGGTCGCAGGTTCGAGTCCTGCAAGGTCCACCAGTTTATTGAACACACGGAGGAATACCCAAGCCCGGCTGAAGGGATCGGTCTTGAAAACCGACAGGGGTGTTAAAGCCCGCGGGGGTTCGAATCCCTCTTCCTCCGCCATATTTTCTTCAACTTCAACTTCAACTTCAACTTTAGCTTTACTTTCTTAAGTTGTTATGTTAAGATAATAAAGGCGTCAAGTAAGCAACACAGTAACATTTGTATTATCGCGGGGTGGAGCAGTGGTAGCTCGTTGGGCTCATAACCCAAAGGTCACAGGTTCAAATCCTGTCCCCGCAACCAATGGTCCCGTGGTGTAGCGGTTAACATGCCTGCCTGTCACGCAGGAGATCGCCGGTTCGATCCCGGTCGGGACCGCCATTTTTTACATACGCTTCTAATTAGCGTCTTTCTAAAAAAACTAACAATAGTGGCTCAGTAGCTCAGTCGGTAGAGCAAAGGACTGAAAATCCTTGTGTCGGCGGTTCGATTCCGTCCTGAGCCACCATTTATATGCCGGTGTAGCTCAATTGGTAGAGCAACTGACTTGTAATCAGTAGGTTGAGGGTTCAAGTCCTTTCGCCGGCATCCTTACTGGTGGGGTAGCGAAGTGGCTAAACGCGGCGGACTGTAAATCCGCTCCCTCCGGGTTCGGCGGTTCGAATCCGTCCCCCACCACCATTTAGGGGCATAGTTCAACGGTAGAATAGAGGTCTCCAAAACCTTTGATGTGGGTTCGATTCCTACTGCCCCTGTATTTTTTAAAATAATAATTATTCTGGCGGTCGTGGCGAAGTGGTTAACGCATCGGATTGTGATTCCGACATTCGGGGGTTCGATACCCCTCGTCCGCCCCATTACTTTTAAAATAATTAACACCTATTACTATACTGTAAGTGATCATAACATGGCGGTCGTGGCGAAGTGGTTAACGCATCGGATTGTGATTCCGACATTCGGGGGTTCAATTCCCCTCGTCCGCCCCATTAGTGGGGTATAGCCAAGCGGTAAGGCAACGGACTTTGACTCCGTCACTCGTTGGTTCGAATCCAGCTACCCCAGTCAGTTTTGCGGAAGTAGTTCAGTGGTAGAATACGACCTTGCCAAGGTCGGGGTCGCGGGTTCGAATCCCGTCTTCCGCTCCACTATGTTGGCGGCATAGCCAAGCGGTAAGGCACGGGTCTGCAACACCCTTACCACCGGTTCGATTCCGGTTGCCGCCTTTTAATTTCATATAATTAATTACTTTACACGTGCCCGAGTGGTGGAATGGCAGACACGTCGCACTCAAAATGCGATGCCGCGAGGCGTGCCGGTTCAAGTCCGGCCTCGGGTATATCCTGGTCTTTTCCAGTTAAGTTGAGAAGGCCTAAAGCATCTACAAACGTTGATAACACAGCGTTTGTAGATGCTTTTTCTTTTTGGCGAATACGATAGAAAACGTTAGGTTTTGAAAACTTTTTACACAAATTTTACACAAGAATTACAAAATCATGTTCTCAAAGATTGAAATTGTTTCTTCTTCCTAAATTGCAATATTAAGTTAGCCACTTAGATAAAATCCAGTGTATGTATGAAGGGGGCTGTTATCCCTCTATCGATAATCTCTTTTTGAAAATACTAAGCTAACCTAGCTAACTCTTGTTCAAACAAAACG
>NZ_PDYW01000056.1:0-2213 GCF_002743245.1 Sporosarcina sp. P26b | reverse complement strand
CATCGATCTTCGCAGACCAGTATGCTTCTTTCTCTTTTCTTTTCAAATAAATACCTCCCAAAATGTGTTCTATGGGAGGAGTATCTCACGAATCTTCTTCTATTAATATGTGTTCACTATTTGACGCTTACGATTATTGCGATTAATGATCAAGCAGAAATTGTGTTAGTGAATCAAGCGGCTATTACACTTTTCCGTTCGGCGGGTGTAGAAGGCAATCCTCTTGGAAAGTCGATTCAATCATTTGTTCCGTCACTTCCTCTGCAGCAGATGCTTGAAGATAAAAAGCCCCAGTATGATCAAGAACTGAAATTAAATGGATTAGATGTCGTAGTGACGCAAGTACCTGTCATTTCCAATGATCAGTTAGTCGGTGCACTTGCTATATTCCGTGATAAATCCGAACTCACTTCTCTAGTGGAACAACTAACGGGCGCTAGAGTATATGCGGAAACATTAAGACATCAAACACATGAATTCATGAATAAACTTCATGTCATTATGGCGATGGTTCATACGAAATCCTATGATGAGTTAAAAGAGTATACGTCTTATATTTCAGATGCGTACCAAAAGGAAACAGGTGTCGTATCAAGACTTGTTAAAGATCCTGTCATCGCGGGCTATTTAATGAGCAAATTAAGTGAATCACGCGAGTCAGGCATACTTATCAAGTTAGATGGAAATCATCCGCTGCCTCCGTTACAAAAGATGGAGCATATGGACAAGATCATCACTATACTAGGGAATTTACTCGACAACGCTTGCGACGCGGTAAGTGAACAAGTCGACGGTGAGGTTCAATTGACTCTGGATTACGTAGCGTCACAATTACAATTCAGCGTACGAGATAATGGGCCGGGGATCCTTTTAGAAAATATAGAAGAAGTATTTGAACAGGGAATCTCGTCCAAAGGAGAAGGGCATGGATATGGATTGTATTTAGCTAAAATCGCATTGGATGAATTAAACGGCGAGTGGACGGTATCTTCTACGAAAGGGAATGGGACAGAATTTACGGTTCGTGTGCCATATACAGGTGAAGAATGATGATTCGAGTGTTAATAATTGAAGATGATCCTATGGTAGCGAAATTTAATGGGATTTATTTAGAAAGCATTCCAGGCTTTACAATAGCAGGCTTTGCGAAAAATGTAGCCGAAGGTCGGACGTTCTTGGAGTCTTCGCCAGTGGATCTCATTTTACTGGATGTCTATATGAAAGGACCGACTGGACTCGATTTATTAACGGAACTTCGGAAAGAAGGCGACTCGGTAGATGTGATTTTGATCACAGCAGCTAATGATAAAGACTCTGTACAACAGGCGCTTCGCTATGGAGCCGTTGACTACTTGATCAAGCCATTTACTTTTGAACGGTTTCAGAATGCCTTGCTGCAGTTTAAAAAGCAATTTTATTTGATGAATCAGCATGACGAAATTAGCCAGGATGAAATTGATAATTTGCTTCATGCTTCAGATCGAATAAACAGTGACCTATTTGAATTGCCGAAAGGTCTGACGAAAACGACATTCACTCGTATCGCCAAGAAAATTATCGCATGGCAAGGAAGTACATTTTCTACAGCGGAGCTCGCAGACGATATTGGGGTTTCGAGCGTATCGACACGAAAGTATTTACATTATCTAGTGGCACATAAACTAATCGATACCGATGTAGTGTATCAGGAAACAGGTCGTCCGCTAACGAACTACCGACTGCGACTTGAAAAAGTGTATATCCTTCAATCACTCCTACGTGAATAATATTTCTGTTTCATGACTAAGCATCCGAGCAATGTAGCGAGAAGTTCGCTGTTGCTCGTGTTGCTTTTTTTAGTTACAAAAGTATTTACTTAGTTACGCAACGTATATTTCCTGAATTATCTCACTTATAGTTTTCTATGAAGAAAGCGTTTTCGGAGGGATAACAATGAAGGAAATGGCATCAACTACTTGGCAAAGATTATGGCGTTCACATAATCAGGCGAAAGATTTATTGAATTTCTTTTCACATAAGAAAAAACTAACGACCGCACAAGATCACGTACAAGTAGGTGGGCAACAGGCTTCGCCCCAACCCATAGCTGTCAACTTAAGAATTGATAGTAAATTTATAACCCGCATCCCATGCACTATCCATGGTTTACTAGCTTGATTAAAAGGGTAAGATCTTTGTAAGCACGCTAAATAAACGACGCTCTCGTGTCGTAA
>NZ_PDYW01000055.1:0-2391 GCF_002743245.1 Sporosarcina sp. P26b | reverse complement strand
AATTGTAAACGTTAAACTAGATTCAACAGCTTCCAACAAATAAGAATCAACAGTTTTCCAATATAAATCTACTTTCTATATACTGAAGCTAGTCTATAGAAAGAGAGGAATAGGAAGTGGAAAAGTGGATGGTTTACAATGAAATACATAGATTGCGTAAAGAAGGATTCTCTAATAGTGCAATCTCCAGAAAGCTTAAGATTTCTAGAAATAGGGTGATTGATTACGGAAAAATGAAACCAGATGAATTCTTTAAATTCACTTTGTCTTTACAGACTAGAAGTAAGAAGTTGGATCCCTATCGAGATCAAATACTTGAATGGTTAAAGGAGCATCCCGATCTTTCTGGGGCACAGATATTTGATTGGTTGCAGGAGAAGTTAGAAGTGGACTCCGTGACAGAAGGAACCGTTCGTAATTTTGTTAATGAACTTCGAGAGTTGCATTGTCTGCCGAAGTTCAATGTGGAAAGAAGTTACATGGCAGTTCCTGAAATGCCCAAAGGAAAGCAAATCCAAGTGGATTTTGGAGAGACCAGACAGCTAACTACGGATGGGAAATATAAAAAACTGTACTTTATTGCATTTGTCCTGGCCCATTCACGCTATAAATATGTGGAGTGGTTAGACCGACCTTTCAAAACAACCGATTTGATCAGGATGCATGAGAACGCTTTTGATTATTTTAAGGGGATGACTAAGGAAATTGTCTATGATCAGGATCATTTATTGGCCATCAGTGAAAATGCAGGAGATCTTATTCTTACAGCTGAATTTACAAAGTATCATCAAAAAAGGAAATTCAAAATCTACCTCTGTCGAAAAGCAGACCCAGAATCTAAAGGGAAAATTGAGCAAGTAGTGAAATACGTAAAATATAATTTCGCAAAGAACCGTACTTTTGACAATCTGGTTGATTGGCAACAAGCATGCTTAAAATGGCTTAAGCGGACTGGAAATTATAAAGTGCATCACAATACAAAAAAGAGACCCGTGGATGTGTACACTCTGGAAAAGGAACACCTCACGAAGGTCTCAGGGACTTATATTTTTGAAGATATCTATACTTCCAGTATAACAAGACAAATACACAAAGACAATGTCATACGCTTTGACGGTAATCGATACAGCGTACCTGCCGGTACGTACCGTAAAGACGCTCCTAATATCGCTTATGTCGATACATTAGATGGACAGCTCCTAATCCGTCTTCAGCAAGGTGGTCAAGTGCTTGCAAAGCATAAGATTTCTCAAGGGAAGGGGCAAGTTATTTCAGATCCTTCCCACAAAAAAAGCAGCCACACAAAACGGAATAAGCTTATTCATGAAGTGGAGCAACTACTCGCAGATTCTAGTTCTACCAAGTGGTTGATCGAAGAGTTGACTGAGCGCTATCCGCGTCACTTACTTGATCAACTGCAGATTGTCCTTTCTGTAGGCCTCAAATATCCAGACTTTATAGACGAGGCAGTTCAAGAAATGAAACGTTTGAAGCTCACTAGCGCCAATGATTTGCGGGATATCGCATTTTCACTAGAGCTTCAAAGCAAAATGAATCCAATCAAGGAAACTCAATTAAATGAAAAGTACATGAACCTGGTCGCTCCTGAACGGAAGGAAGATATTTATCTTCACGTTCTTCAAGGAGGTGATTCATGATGAAACCCCCTTACGAATCCTTACAGGATAAATGCAGGGCCCTTCGACTCGCAGAGTCGGCTAAAGAGCTGCCTACCCTATTAAGAGAGGCAGAAGCAAAAGGCTGGACTTATCATGAGTTTATTCATGAATTTCTAAGCTATGAAGTGGGCTGCCGAGAACAAAAGAATACCGAGAAACTGATGAAGTGGGCAGAGTTTCCTGAACTTCTGACACTTGAAAATTTTCGTTTAGAAGAACAGACCGCAATTGGTCTAAAACAACTCCAGGTATTGAAGGAATTATCTTGGCTTGAGGAGTGCTTTACGTTAATCATGATGGGGCCGACAGGCGTCGGCAAGACCCATCTTTCAACCGCCTTAGGTATTCATGCGATTGAACAAGGATATCAAGTATCCTTCATCTCGATGGATCGTTTGATTTACGTATTGAAGACAAAAGAATATGTGGCTAAATCCAAAACTAGGTACAAGCGAATTGAGAAATCTGACTTAATTATCATCGATGATGTCATGTATATGGCTTATGAGCCACAGGAGGCCCATTTATTCTTCCAATTCATTTACGAACTATATGACACGGCAGCCTTTATTTTGACCTCAAATAAGGGGCCAGGTGAATGGGGAAAGTTCTTGGGTGACCCAACTCTGACTACTGCAATCCTAGATCGTCTTCTTCATCGCAGCGAAATTCTTACATTTAGTGAAGAGCAGGATAGCATTCGGATGAAATA
>NZ_PDYW01000054.1:0-2458 GCF_002743245.1 Sporosarcina sp. P26b | reverse complement strand
TTGTAAGCGTCAAAAAATGAACACGTTGTTTCATATAAAAGAAAATGCCCCAAAGAATCGATTAAAGATTCTTCGGGGCATTTTCTATTTCTTTGACTGGATATAACAATTCTTTGGTAAGGTCTTCGACCAAGGCATCAAGTCTTCAAACTCCTCGATTTTTTCAAGATTACGTTGAGGAAGTTCTTCGAAAAGGAACTGCAGGTAGAAGAAGGGGTTTATGCCATTCTCTTTTGCGGTCTCTACGAGACTATAGGCGATTGCACTTGAAGTAGCACCTCTTGTGGAAACTGCAAAAAGCCAGTTTTTTCTACCGATTACGAAAGGTTTTATTGATCGCTCTGCTCGATTATTGTCGATCTCGATACGACCATCTTTCATAAATGTTATCAGTTTAGGCCATTGTTTAAGCGTATAGGAGATGGCAGTCCCAGTTGCAGTCTTCGGAGCGACAATTTCTTTTTGTTCTTTTAGCCATACCAAAAAATCATCCAGCACAGGCTGACTGTCGTTTTTCCTTATTTCAAGTCGTTCTTCAGGCATTTTATCTTTCGTCTTGCGTTCAATTGCGAACAATCGGTTGCAGAAATCGAGTCCCTTTTTAGCGACCGTCGTTCGACCTGCACCAGCTGGCGCACCTTTTAATGCCTTGAGTGCCTCATCGAATTTACGGCGAGCATGGGCCCAGCAGCCAGCGAGCTCCACATTTTGAATAGACTCGTAGGCTGCATAGCCATCCACATGGAGATAACCCTGGTAGCCTTTTAAAAACTTTTGCGGATTCTCTTTGACACGACTTGCTTGATAATCAAAGAGTACGATCGGTGTCTTAGAGTCTCTACCTGTCCGATAAAGCCACATATAGGATTTTGATTCCGCCCTTTTCCCTGGTTCGTCGAGAACTTGCAGGACAGTTTCGTCCGCATGGAGAACCTTTTCCTCACGAAGACGACGATAGAGTTCATCATAGAACGGCTTGAGCCATCGCGTCGTACTCGAAAGCATCCAGTTCGATAGCGTCTGTCGATTCAATGGAATGCCCATCCGTTCGAGTTGTTTCTCTTGTCGATAAAGAGGAAGCCCATCAGCAAACTTCTGCGTCATCACGTATGCAATGGCAGATGGAGACGCTAATCCCTTCGGGATCACCGGGTTCGGCATCTCAGCTTTCTTAATAGGCGTTTTGATCGCATGTTCTTCACAATGACGGCAACTGTAGATATGCTGCACATGTTCGACAACTGTTACTTGCGCCGGGATGATCTTCAGTTCTTTGCGTATCTGTGTGCTCATCTCGTGCATGGAATGATCGCATTCTAAACAGACCTTCTCCGAATCAGAGAGGTCATAGTGAATCGTCTCGACCGGCAGGTCTTTCAACTTATCTGCACGTCCGATTCTCTTCTTGCGTTTATAGTTTATCGTCTCAAGCGTAGGCTCTACAAGAAGGATCGCTGAAGAAACTTCTACCTCATTGAACAACGGTAATTCAAACTGGTCCTTGTTCGTCTTCTCACTAGAAGTTCCGAAGCGTTTCTGTTGGAGTAGAGTGAACTGTTGCTTGTACCATTCCATCTGAGCCTCAAGCTTTTTCTTCTCTTGCTCGAGTTGTTCGTTCTTCTTCTCGAGCTCTTCAATTGTAAGTTGGGTTTTCTTGTCTGATTTTCTCATAGGAACAATAATAGCATAAAATTATTCCAAGGAGTAGACTCAAATTACTTTTTTCGCCGAGACTGAAGGGTGTGCGTCACGTTGGTTCAACGGTAACCCATCCAGGAGCCAGTTCAACTGTCGGCTCGAAATGGAAAGTGGTTGAACAGACTCAAGATCCGGCCAATCGAACAGCCCTTTCTCGAGTCTTCGGTAATAGAGCCAGAATCCATTGTGATCCCAGAATAGAATCTTGAGTTTATCTCTCTTCCGATTACAGAAGACAAAAAGTGCTTTGGAGAAAGGATCAAGTTGGAACAGCTCTTGGACAATGACAGCTAGTCCGTCAATCGACTTCCGAAGATCTGTCGGACCAGCAGCCAGATAGACGCGCCCAACGGCGCGATCATTCATCATATCTGACGTAGCGTCCGGATCACTTGAAGTAACAGAGTTTCATCATAGCCACTTGTCACCTCGATATCCACATGATTTACTTTCAAGGAAATCGAGTTCTCTATCGATTCTTCCACTACACAGGAGACCCAACTGGTCTCCTGACGTGCGGTATGATTAACTGGTGACTGCTTCCTTAGCCAATACTTCATATTGTGCACGGCAACCTCTGCAGTTTCACACCATTCAGAAAGCGCTAGTCCACTGTTTTGATATTCATCGATCTTCGCAGACCAGTATGCTTCTTTCTCTTTTCTTTTCAAATAAATACCTCCCAAAATGTGTTCTATGGGAGGAGTATCTCACGAATCTTCTTCTATTAATATGTGTTCACTATTTGACGCTTACGATC
>NZ_PDYW01000053.1:0-3257 GCF_002743245.1 Sporosarcina sp. P26b | reverse complement strand
CAAGGTAGCCGTATCGGAAGGTGCGGCTGGATCACCTCCTTTCTAAGGATTATGTTTTCTTGCCTGAAATATGGAAGAAACATTCGGAAGATAGATCTTCGATCTATCACGTTAACGTTTTGCGTTCAGTTTTGAAGGCTCATGTAGTTGAGTGTTCAAAACTTTTTTCTTGTTCATTGAAAACTGGATAAAACGACATTGAAAGTAATCAAGTAATCAACCGAATTGTATTTATACGATTCAAGCAATCTTTTTAACCTTTGGATTCCTATCGCTAGGATGAAATTGGACCTTTTATAGGTTAAGTTAGAAAGGGCGCACGGCGGATGCCTTGGCACTAGGAGCCGATGAAGGACGGCACTAACACCGATATGCTTCGGGGAGCTGTAAGTGAGCTTTGATCCGAAGATTTCCGAATGGGGAAACCCACTGTCCATAATGGGACAGTACGTGTATGTGAATACATAGCATACTCGTGGCACACCCGGAGAACTGAAACATCTAAGTACCCGGAGGAAGAGAAAGAAACATCGATTCCCTTAGTAGCGGCGAGCGAAACGGGAAGAGCCCAAACCAAGAAGCTTGCTTCTTGGGGTTGTAGGACACTCTATACGGAGTTACAAAGGAATGTGTTAGATGAAGCGACCTGGAAAGGTCCGCAAAACAGGGTAAAAGCCCCGTAGTCGAAAGCACATTCTCTCCAGAGTGGATCCTGAGTACGGCGGAACACGTGAAATTCCGTCGGAATCCGGGAGGACCATCTCCCAAGGCTAAATACTCCCTAGTGACCGATAGTGAACCAGTACCGTGAGGGAAAGGTGAAAAGCACCCCGGAAGGGGAGTGAAATAGATCCTGAAACCGTGCGCTTACAAATTGTCAGAGCCCGTTAATGGGTGATGGCGTGCCTTTTGTAGAATGAACCGGCGAGTTACGATTCCATGCAAGGTTAAGCTGAGAAGGCGGAGCCGCAGCGAAAGCGAGTCTGAATAGGGCGAATAAGTATGGGGTCGTAGACCCGAAACCAGGTGATCTACCCATGTCCAGGGTGAAGGTCAGGTAACACTGACTGGAGGCCCGAACCCACGTATGTTGAAAAATGCGGGGATGAGGTGTGGGTAGCGGTGAAATTCCAATCGAACCTGGAGATAGCTGGTTCTCTCCGAAATAGCTTTAGGGCTAGCCTCAAACGAAAGAATCTCGGAGGTAGAGCACTGTTTGGACGAGGGGCCCATCCCGGGTTACCGAATTCAGACAAACTCCGAATGCCGATGATTTATGTTTGGGAGTCAGACAGTGGGTGATAAGATCCATTGTCGAGAGGGAAACAGCCCAGACCACCAGCTAAGGTCCCCAAGTATCTGTTAAGTGGAAAAGGATGTGGCGTTGCCCAGACAACCAGGATGTTGGCTTAGAAGCAGCCATCATTTAAAGAGTGCGTAATAGCTCACTGGTCGAGTGGCGCTGCGCCGAAAATGTACCGGGGCTAAACAGATCACCGAAGCTGTGGATTGACCTTAGGGTCAATGGTAGGAGAGCGTTCCAAGGGCGTTGAAGCTAGACCGGAAGGACTGGTGGAGCGCTTGGAAGTGAGAATGCCGGTATGAGTAGCGAAAGAAGGGTGAGAATCCCTTCCACCGAATGCCCAAGGTTTCCTGAGGAAGGCTCGTCCGCTCAGGGTTAGTCAGGACCTAAGTCGAGGCCGATAGGCGTAGACGATGGACAACAGGTTGATATTCCTGTACCACCTCCCCGCCGTTTGAGTAATGGGGGGACGCAGTAGGATAGGGTGAGCACACAGTTGGTTGTGTGTCTAAGCAGTGAGGTGGAGAACGAGGCAAATCCCGTTCTCATATAACACTAGGCTGTGATGGCGAGGAGATTTATCTCCAGAGTCCCTGATTTCACACTGCCAAGAAAAGCCTCTAGCGAGGCGGGAGGTGCCTGTACCGCAAACCGACACAGGTAGGCGAGGAGAGAATCCTAAGGTGATCGAGAGAACTCTCGTTAAGGAACTCGGCAAAATGACCCCGTAACTTCGGGAGAAGGGGTGCTCTGGTAGGGTGAATAGCCCGAGAGAGCCGCAGTGAATAGGCCCAGGCGACTGTTTAGCAAAAACACAGGTCTCTGCAAAATCGTAAGATGACGTATAGGGGCTGACGCCTGCCCGGTGCTGGAAGGTTAAGAGGAGGGGTTAGCGCAAGCGAAGCTCTGAATTGAAGCCCCAGTAAACGGCGGCCGTAACTATAACGGTCCTAAGGTAGCGAAATTCCTTGTCGGGTAAGTTCCGACCCGCACGAAAGGCGTAACGATCTGGGCACTGTCTCAACGAGAGACTCGGTGAAATTATAATATGCGTGAAGATGCGCATTACCCGCGACAGGACGGAAAGACCCCGTGGAGCTTTACTGTAGCCTGATATTGAATTCCGGTGCAGCCTGTACAGGATAGGTAGGAGCCTAGGATTCCGGAGCGCTAGCTTCGGAGGAGGCATTGGTGGGATACTACCCTGGCTGTATTGGACTTCTAACCCTTGCCCGTGATCCGGGCAGGAGACAGTGTCAGGTGGGCAGTTTGACTGGGGCGGTCGCCTCCTAAAGAGTAACGGAGGCGCTCAAAGGTTCCCTCAGAATGGTTGGACATCATTCGTAGAGTGCAAAGGCATAAGGGAGCTTGACTGCGAGACCTACAAGTCGAGCAGGGTCGAAAGACGGACTTAGTGATCCGGTGGTTCCGCATGGAAGGGCCATCGCTCAACGGATAAAAGCTACCCCGGGGATAACAGGCTTATCTCCCCCAAGAGTCCACATCGACGGGGAGGTTTGGCACCTCGATGTCGGCTCGTCGCATCCTGGGGCTGTAGTCGGTCCCAAGGGTTGGGCTGTTCGCCCATTAAAGCGGCACGCGAGCTGGGTTCAGAACGTCGTGAGACAGTTCGGTCCCTATCCGTCGCGGGCGCAGGAAATTTGAGGAGAGCTGTCCTTAGTACGAGAGGACCGGGATGGACATACCGCTGGTGTACCAGTTGTCTTGCCAAAGGCATCGCTGGGTAGCTATGTATGGACGGGATAAATGCTGAAAGCATCTAAGCATGAAGCCCCCTTCAAGATGAGATTTCCCATTACGCAAGTAAGTAAGATCCCTCAAAGATGATGAGGTGGATAGGTCTGGGGTGTAAGTACGGCGACGTATGTAGCTGACAGATACTAATCGATCGAGGACTTAACCTATTTTAAAAAGTAGTTACTTGAACTACGCC
>NZ_PDYW01000052.1:0-3292 GCF_002743245.1 Sporosarcina sp. P26b | reverse complement strand
TCATCGATCTTCGCAGACCAGTATGCTTCTTTCTCTTTTCTTTTCAAATAAATACCTCCCAAAATGTGTTCTATGGGAGGAGTATCTCACGAATCTTCTTCTATTAATATGTGTTCACTATTTGACGCTTACTTATAAATTATAAAACGAATTATTCATTGAAGAATCTAATAGACAATTGGTGGAGAGATCATTTCACTACTCCCCCCCAATTAACTATCGAAGTAGATAATGCCGAGGCTTGTAAAGAATTAGCGAGTGCAGGGTTAGGATATACTATACTTCCAGGCTTGACCTCAAATAACCAAGATGATCTTTATTGTGTACCGCTGATTAGTGACACTATTAAACTTAAGCGAAATGTATAGATGCACGCAAATATAGAAGCAATGGAATGCTTAACGGTCCACTCTTTCTGGGATTATATTAACAATCAAGAATCTTTATATCACGGAAAGTAATTGCAGTGATGTTATAAAAACTTTTGTGATAAGTGAATATAGCCACTGGATTGTACCACCCTTGCCATGTTTTTGGTCCAACAATGACAAGCTTTTGTTCCACCTCTGCCATAAATCGGACCACCCTCCTTTATAATTGAGATGCACCTAACGGTGTAAAACAATTATTTAGGGGGTTTTTTTGTGATTAAATATCGAGAAATCCTGAGGTTGCATACTCAGGGAATTAGTCAAAGGGGCATTGCCTCAAGTACCTCGAACTCTAGGACGACGATACGGGAGGTGGTGAAAAGGGCCGAAGAACGTAATATTGGCTGGCCTTTAGAGGAAGAAATAACGGATCGAGACTTACAAGAGCTTCTGTTTCCCGAGAAACATGCTTCTAATAATTTTAGACGAAAGCCGGACTGTGACTACATTCATAGAGAATTAGCGAAGCCAGGTGTTAACTTGACTCTTTTATGGGAGGAATATTCCCTTAGCTGTCGGTCAAACGAGGAAATTCCATATAGCTATCGTCAGTTCTGCAGGTTCTATCATGACTTTGCCCGCAAAACGAAAGCGACTATGCGTATTAAACGTAAACCCGGAGAGCTTCTGGAGGTGGATTGGGCGGGTCAAACAATGGCAATCAAGGATCATCTTACTGGCGAAGATATCCCAGTGTATATTTTTGTTTCTGCCCTTCCGTGCAGCCAATATGCTTATGTAGAAGGTTTTCTTTCAATGAATGCAGAGTCATGGATCACGGCTCATATTCACGCATTTAAGTTTTATGAAGGCGTTCCAAGAATCATTGTCCCTGACAATCTGAAAACAGGTGTAGTGAAAGCTTCAAAGTATGAACCAATCATACACGCAGGCTATCAGGAGATGGCCGAGCACTATCATACAACGATTGTGCCTGCACGCGTTCGTCACCCAAAAGATAAGGCAAGCGCTGAAAGTACAGTAGGTCATATTTCAACATGGATTATTGCTTCTCTTCGTAACCAAGAGTTTTTCAGTTTAAAAGAGTTAAATGACGCGGTTCATGAGAAGTTAGAGGAATTTAACCACAAACCTTTTCAAAAGAAGCAAGGAAGCAGACACACGGCATTTAAAGAAGAAGAACACTTCGCATTAACACCGTTGCCTGCTTCAACATACGAAATCGCAACTTGGCGAATTGCGACCGTACAATATGATTATCACATAGTTGTGGATAAAATGTCTTACTCTGTTCCATATGATTATGTAAAGTACCAGGTTGATATACGAGTCACAAGAACTATTGTGGAAGTGTTTTATAAAGGCTTGCGAATCGCTTCGCACAAAAAACTGAAAGGGAAATCAGGACAATTCAGTACATTGTCTGATCACATGCCTAAAGAACATAAGCAATACATTGATTTTGATGCTTCATATGTACGCCAATGGGGAAAGACCGCCGGATCTAATATCTTGATCACCATTAATAGTATTCTAGCCTCTTATCGAGTTGAAAAACAAGCAGTGAAGTCCTGCTTGGGGCTAATTAAGTTGTCAGATACGTACTCGGTAGGACGGTTAGAAAAAGCATGTGAGCGTGCACTGAGATACACAAGTAGACCTACACTTAAAAGCATCCAAACGATGCTTAAAAATGGACAGGATAAACTCCCTGTCATAAATGAAGAAGAAAGTGATCGAAAAGAAGTTAAATCCAACCCTTACGGTTTTACACGAGGGGCAGACTATTATGGGGGTAAGAACCAATGACCACTGAAAACACTTTATCCAAACTAAATGATATGAGAATGACTGCAATGGCTGAGGGATATATGGATCAATTGAAAAATCCGGAATATCAGGACCTATCGTTTGAGGATCGTTTCTCAATGCTTGTAGACATTGAATGGGGACGCAGAAAGAACGCCAAGCTCGATCGCCTCATCAAGGGTGCAGAGTTCAGGGATAGCCAAGCATGCATAGAAGATATAGAGTATCACGCTGACCGAAAGCTCGATAAAACCCAAATTTTAAGATTAGCAACTGGAAGGTATATTCAAGAGAAACATAATATCATAATTAAAGGTGCATCAGGTAACGGAAAAACCTACCTAGCATGTGCTTTTGGTGTCGCTGCTTGTCGTCAGTTTTATAAAGTGCGATATATCCGCCTTCCGGATTTATTGGATGAACTCGCAGTAGCCAGGGGTGAAGGCATTTACCGTAAGGTAATTAAAAAATACACGAAGGTAGATTTACTGATCCTTGATGAATGGCTTTTAACGCCACTAAAAGAAACCGAATCCAGAGATCTTTTAGAAATCGTTGAATCAAGATATCAAGTTGCCTCCACAATATTCTGTTCCCAGTTTGATCCACGTGGCTGGCATGAGAAGATTGGTGAAGGTACATTGGCTGATGCCATACTTGATCGTATTGTACACGGCTCTTATCATATGATGCTTGATGGGGACGTTTCCATGCGTGAACGCCATGGATTGGAGGGTTCTTTATGATTCCTGAAGAAGTAGAGAATCGTATTGCGAAGTATTTCTTTCATAATTATCTACCAGACGAAATCATGTATGAACTTGTAGACCTACTTATCCCGCAGTGTTTGAACGTAGAGGATGAAAATGATTTAGACCAAGATCGACTAGTCACTGAAGCAGTGTTAATCCTTCGTGGTCGATTGGATGGAAAAAGTATTAAATAACTCAAGGCAGCCATCGAAGATTCGGTTCGGTGGCTGTTTTAAGAATAATTTGCGTGGACTTCCCTATGGCAAGGATGGAACAATTTGATGTCAGAAGTGGACCAAAAACATGGCAAGAGTGGAACAATCGCATGGCTGTAGTCAA
>NZ_PDYW01000051.1:0-4759 GCF_002743245.1 Sporosarcina sp. P26b | reverse complement strand
TACTTTCAGGTAGACGATTCTCTTTACTAGTCATATAAATTCTTTTTGGGTCAATAGAATAATGCGACAAGCCTTGTCATCATCACCTTTTCAAGAGGGAGTCGCCGCCTTCCACTTACGGTAAACTAGTGTATTGTTCTATCAATAGAATAATGATGGATTAAAACTTAAACTCAAAATTAAAATCAAAGTCAAAATGAAACCCAAACCAAACCCAAACCCAAAACCAAAATCCAAACCAAAAAGACTGAAGACAAGCTCCTTTGAAATGTTTCTGGAGATGTTTTCAGTCGTTTTTGGTTATTGGGGTTAAGACTTGTCTTATTACATCTGTTCTGAACATAGGATGGAGAAAAGGTGTAAAGGACGAGATGTCGGTGACGCGTTTTTTTATATTTGTTTGTAGTTATTGTGTGATTGTGGTGACGCTGGCTAATTTGTTGTTTTACTTGAATTATTCAGCGCTTGGTTATGATTATCGACAGATTTTAGTTTTCATTTTGCAGTCGACTGATTTTTTGATGCTAGTGATTGCGGTTGTGTTTTTATTGCTTACCGTGTACGTCCCAAGCCCATCGCGGCCTCCATCTTTTTAAGGGTGGCGGAGGCGATGGTGTTTGCTTTTTTGGCTCCTTGGTCGAGGATTTCGTCGAGTTCAGGGGAGTCGATTAGTTCATGGTAACGTTGTTGGATTCCTGCTAGATGTTGGTTGATAGCGTCCGCGACGCCCATTTTAAATGCTCCGTAGCCCTGGCCTTCGTATTTTGCTTCTAATTCTTCGATGGACATTCCACTTAATGAAGATTCGATGATTAATAAATTGGAGACACCTGGTTTGTTTTCTACGTCGAATTTCACGATACCTTCTGAGTCTGTTACAGCGCTCTTGATTTTCTTTTCGATTTCTTTTGGTGTATCCAAAATCGTGATCGTTGCTTTTTTATTTGGATCGGATTTGCTCATTTTCTTTAATGGATCTTGTAAAGATTTTACGCGAGCTCCGTTTTTAGGAATACGAACGGCCGGAATGGTCAATACTTTCCCGTATCGGCTATTGAAGCGCTCTGCTAAATCCCTTGTTAATTCCAAGTGTTGCTTCTGATCTTCTCCGACGGGAACGATATCCGTGTTATACAATAAAATGTCCGCAGCCATTAATGGAGGGTAGGTAAGAAGTGCGGCAGATACACCTTCTGCTCCATCTGATTTGTCTTTAAACTGTGTCATGCGCTCAAGTTCACCGATATATGAAATACATTGCATGATCCATCCAGCTTGTGCATGTGCTGGAACTTCTGATTGGATGAATAAAGTGGATTTCTGAGGATCAATTCCGCTTGCAATATAGGTAGCGGCTAATGAACGAATTGCTTGTTTTAGATCATCCGGATCTTGCTGCACTGTAATTGCGTGTTGATCAACGATACAAAAAATGCAGTCTTCGTCATTTTGAAGCTCAACGAATTGACGGAATGCGCCAATATAGTTTCCTAATGTGATGACACCTGTTGGTTGTACACCTGAAAAAATTGTTTTCATGATTGTATTTCCTCCTTTAATTGCAGGCTATAACAGATTAGCCTGTATCGTGCGTGAAAAACGGCATAAAAAAACATCAGTCATCCCCTATAAATAGGGACGATTGATGAAAGGTAACCGTGGTACCACCCGAATTGCTAATAAAAGCCGCTCAATTCCCATAACGCGGGAAGACGTGATGGAGTACTGTATTCATCCATCAAGCTCAGGAGCCCATTCTTTTTGTGCGGTTTTACTTGCTCTCACCCTATACAAGCTCTCTACAAAAACCGTTACAAAAATACTTTTTCCTTCAGTGCCGTTCACTTATTGCTTAAAATTATATCGATACTTTTTGAAAAATGCAACTTTCATTTGAGGAAAACGAAAAAGATTTGAATAACATGAAACCTTTTAGTACACCTGTACGTACTATAAAGAGAACCAATAATTAGCAGAATTAATTTCTAAATGAGAATGCAATTATTTACAAATGAAATGTTTAAAACATTTCAGCACTGGGTATAAAAGTAGAAGATGTTCATTTATCGCAGAAAACATCATGATTCTTGACTGGTTTGTTGAAAAATAAGAAATTCTGCAATATGAATAAGTTTTTTTGAAAAACTATATTAATTGAGAATGAATGTGTGTATAATGAACAGTATAGACATTAATTATAATAATTCTAAAGTGAATTACATGAATTGCAAATACACTAAATCTAATGTGCGTAAGCCGTAGGAAAGGACGTGTCAATAAATGGGTGTCACACTTTATACATCGCCTAGTTGTACATCTTGTAGAAAAGCAAAAGCATGGTTGGAGGAACATGAGATTCCTTATACAGAGCGTAACATTTTCTCTGAACCATTGAATATTCAAGAGATCAAACAAATTCTTCGCATGACGGAAGATGGTACTGACGAAATTATTTCAACACGATCCAAGATATTCCAAAAATTAAATGTTGACGTGGAAAGTCTTCCACTTCAAAGATTATATGAGTTGATCCAAGAACATCCTGGTCTTTTGAGAAGACCAATCATTCTAGATGAAAAAAGACTCCAAGTAGGGTACAATGAAGATGAGATTCGTCGTTTCCTACCGAGAAAAGTTAGAGCCTATCAGCTGCTCGAAGCGCGGCGTATGGTAAACTAATCTTAATAACAAAAGCTGATAGGGATGACACGGGATACAATTGTGCCTATCAGCTTTTTTGAATTGATATTCCCTTGTATTCCTCTAAGTTAACCACTTCAATGCTGACAAAGTTTTAATGAAATACAAGAAACCCTTACGAATACGTCGGAGCCGACATATAGTAGTAATAAGCATTGCAAGTGTGTATTAGTATATGACAGGGGAGGGCCTGTTCTACAGAAGGGAGAGATAAGGGATGGAAATAGAGCGCATTAATGAAAACACGGTAAAGTTTTATTTATCCTATGGAGATATCGAAGCCCGTGGTTTTAGTAAAGAAGACGTCTGGTATAATCGCGACAAGAGTGAAGAACTTTTTTGGGATATGATGGATGAACTTGGTGACGATACAGAATTCGAAGTAGAGGGACCGCTTTGGATCCAAGTCAATGCGATGAATGAAGGCATTGAAGTAATTGTAACTCGTGCACATCTTCCGAAGAACGCTGAATCTTCACAGTTCCCATTTGGAATTGAAGACCCAGAAGAATTATTCGATCCGATTTTTGATGCGATTAACGACTCTGATGAAGAAGAAAGTGAAGAAGAGTCGCAGATTACAAATAGAGTATTTGTCTTTAACGAGTTTGACCAGATCATACCATTGGCAAGCAAGATGATTTCACTCGAAGACGAATTTGAATCGCAACTATATGCATTCGAGGATCGTTATTATCTCAACTTACGCTTCGATTATTCTCTAATCGAGAAGAAGCGTTCGAAGGACATTTCCAGTATGATTACAGAATACGGCGCGGTGTCTAAGATGTCTATTCATCGTATAGAGGAATATGGCAAAGTTGTCATGGAATCTGATGTATTTGAACAAGTAAACAAGTATTTCTCATAATACACTGAAAAGCTACCAGTAATCTGGTAGCTTTTTTTATTTTCCAGAACACGGATTATTTGTTTGTATAGGTAAGTAGGATACGATGTTGGGTAGTTGTTTTTCCCTTTACTCTTCCTTGTTTTATGCAAAGGTAGTAGTTTGACTGGCAAAGTAAGTGGGGCGGTCATTGACCCCACTTCGGCGGTGGTGGATGGCTTCCGTAATGAGCCAGACAGGAAAGTGCGCCTGGCTGTCTCATTACTACGCCTACCACTGGCAGCCGCCTACGTTAGATAGTGTGTAAGGCAGTTCTGATTCTTCTTTTGCAAGAATAAGGAATGAATACTACCAGGTCACTGGTTTTATCTACTATAAACCACAATCTAACTTGTCAATCACTCAGTAGCGCAGGCACAACTGCGGGGTAGGCCGTGGCCATGAGACAGCTAGCAGCCTTACCGCTAGTTGGCTCATGGCTGTAGGCAATCCCCCACGTGCCTGTGCGGGTCCAAAGCATGACCCTCACTACTTTCAATGAACAAGCCAATCTCGAGCAACGACCTAATCTATCTCCTAACGACTTAGCTAAGACAGAAGAATCGTACCACCCAGTCACTGGTTTTCATCTTCTCTAAACCACAATCTAACTTGTCAACCACTCAGTAGCGCAGGCACAACTGCGAGGTAGGCCGTGGCCATGAGACAGCTAGCAGCCCCACCGCTAGTTGGCTCATGGCTGTAGGCAATCCCCCACGTGCCTGCGCGGGTCCAAAGCATGCCCCTCGCTACTTTCAATGAACAAGCCAATCTCGAGCAACGACCTAATCTATCTCCTAATGACTTAGCTAAGACAGAAGAATCGTACCACCCAGTCACTGGTTTTCATCTTCTATAAACCACAACCTAACTTGCTAACCCCACGTGCCTGCGCGAGTCCAAAAAGCAGACCCTCACTATCTTCAGTCCCCGATAACCAGTCGAGCCACGACCCAGACAACTCCTTAATCACTAAAGCTTTTGAAAGTAAGCCGTCACACCAATCAGAACCACAAACTAGTTGATAGGCGTGGAAGGCGGCGACTCCCTCTTGAAAAGGTGATGATGACAAGGCTTGTCGCATTATTCTATTGACCCAAAAAGAATTTATATGACTAGTAAAGAGAATCGTCTACCTGAAAGTACATACTTTTGTAGATACTGTAAGTA
>NZ_PDYW01000006.1:0-193530 GCF_002743245.1 Sporosarcina sp. P26b | reverse complement strand
GTTATAATTAGGGGTCAAGCCGTCGACGCCTTGACACCCCGAATCATACCAAGGGGACTTTTCTATTTCAATAGGGTTCCACTAACCAAACAGGAATGCTCCCGATGGATCAGCTCGAAAGGAGAGACAACCAAGAGAGAGCGCAGCGAACTGGTTGGCTCACCGAGAGCCCATGGGAAAGCGTCCCCCAACTGGAGCTTCCATCCCGAACCACTCACAAATTCACTCACACTTGAACTTGAACTCGAACTCGAACTTAACTATGTCAATACAAAAACACCCACTCCCTTAAGAAGTAGGTGCCTTAATATGTGCAATATAACGCCAGCGGATCAAATAGAAATAGAAAATCTGCATCAGCGCAAAGCCGCAGAGCACAAGCGCCAGCTCCTTGACAATCGAAATCTCAGCCAGCGCATCCCAAATCACCTGCAACGACAAAAATGCAAACACACTATGAATAAACGACACGCCCCACGGGAAGAAAAACTGCGGGATCAACTGTCGATTCACAATCCTCTTAAACTCCCGATCCGTCATCCCAATCCGCTGCAACACCGCATACTGCCGTCGATCGTGCGTAAGCGACGTATACAATCGGAAATAGATAAAACTGCCCGACGCGAGGAAAAATACCCCCGCCAGCAATAAACCGATAAACAACAGCAACGAGAACGTCATACGGATATGCGAGTAATTCAATCCCGGATTCTCGAACTCATACCGCACCGGATCGCGATCTTCAAGCACTAGCCCTGCGAGCACTTGCGCATTGATCGACAGTCCGATTTCTCGTGTTTCCTGCCAGTCCCAGACGTTAAACGCGTAATAATTAAACGCCAACGAACCACGCCCTGCTTGTTCTTCAATGCGATCAAAATCCAAATGATTCACGACGATCGTATTGAGTCCGAGTGCGTTCGGTGGAAATAATTTATACGGATAGACCCCTTCGATTTCGAGGGATACTTTACTGTCGGCCAGTTCAGTATTGACTGATTCCGTCGACAATTGATTCGCTGCGGCGGCAGTTGCCGGTAGGAATAGCGCATGTCCTCTCCGTAATGAAAGAGGTTTCTCACCAAAGGTTGCGGCCAGTTCATTCAGATCGGACAACTTGACGATATTGACTTTGTTCTTTGTGTAGGAAGACTGTTGCTCAAGTACGCGGAAACGTACAGCCCAGTAATCCAAACCTTGTTGCTCGAGTTCATTCGTCAGTTGAGCGATATGTGGGTACTCGAATTCATTATGCGGCAAACTTTTATACACTAGACCGAGTGGATTCACTTCGCGGTATTGCGAGGCGAATGACGTCAGGGACGCGAGAATACCGACAGACATGAATGCGACCGTCGACACAATGGTGACGATAAAGAACATCCGCGCGTTTTCTTTTAACCGTACGATGCTTTCCGAGATCGAGATCATCCAGTAATCACGCCAGAAGAATTTCTTTTGCCGTCGCAGTGCATGCAATACGAGCGGTAAGGTGTCTGTGAAAAAGAAATAGGTTCCGATCGTAATGAGTGGCGGTAGCAAGAAAAACAGGCTGATAATACTCGAGCGCGATACGAGTGCCGCCATCGCGTAAGCCATCAGCAATAGTACGACTCCAAAGACTCCACGGCTTTTCGAGTACGAATAAACAGACTGAACCGCCATGTCTCCATTTAATAAGTCCGATACTTGTCCTTGCTGAATGAATACGGGTGCGATATATGAAATGATAGCGAATAAACTAAGAAATGCACCCATCGTCAGCACGAATGGTTTCCATGACAGATAAAGCGGTAATATCGGAATCTGTACGATCGCTTTGACAATCATAAAGAAGAACTTGGAGAACATAAAGCCGAGGAATATCCCACTTATGATAGAGGCAAATCCAAGTAGCATCGTCTCGATGAAAATCAGTCGGTGCAGTTGGCGCTTTGCCATTCCGAGAAGTAGTAATACCCCGAACTCTTTAGATCGTGCCTGCAAAAATGCACGCATCGAATAGAATAGGAAAAACAATGTGAAAATGAATAGAATGAGTTCCGCTATTCCCATACCAAGTACGGAAATCTCTTTTAGAAAGGAGTTTTCAATCGATGGATGGAATAATAACATCGAATAAAGGAAAAAGACCATGACGGAAAATACACTCGCCATGAAAAATGCCGCATACACTCGGCGATTACGTAGAACATTACGGTAAGCGAACTGTCGAAAAGTCATTCACATTACCTCCAAGTAATGACAACACATTCAAGATACGCTGGAAAAAGGTCTGCCGGCGTTCATCTTTGTAAATTTCATTGAAAAACTCACCGTCTTTAATAAACAACACGCGGTCACAGTAACTTGCAGCAATCGGGTCATGCGTCACCATGATGATCGTCGTCTTTTCGTGTTGGTTAATATGTTCGAGTAATTCGAGCACATCTTTCGCAGACTTCGAATCGAGATTTCCTGTCGGCTCATCGGCCAGTACGATGCTCGGCTGATGAATGAGCGCTCTTCCAATTGCAGTACGCTGCGCTTGCCCACCCGATAATTCGTCAGGTCGACGCTCGAGAATGTCTTGCAAATTTAGCTTGTTCGCCATATCGTCCACACGATTTTTCATTACATCAATCGGTAATCCGTCCAGAGTAAGTGGCAATACAAGATTTTCTTCCACCGTCAGCATTTGCAGTAAATTGATCTCTTGGAAGACGAAGCCGATCTGCCGTCTGCGAAATAGCGCAATATCATTTTGACTGAGCTTTTCGGGCTCCACACCGCCAATCACAATTTTGCCGGTCGTCGGAATATCCGTCGCCATTAATAAATTCAGCAAGGTTGTCTTACCACTCCCGGACGGTCCCATGATGGCGACGAACTCTCCTTCTTGCACATCGAAATCTAGTTGATTCAATGCACGATGGATCACTTTACCTTCATAAATCTTCGTTACATCTTCCATCTTAACGACTGGTTGCGTCATTTCACTGTTCACCCGCCTCTCCGTCTTTAAATAATAAGGCGATCGTCGTGCCTTCCCCTTGTTTCGAGGTAATCGTCAATTGATGACCGAGTTTCTCACATACTTCTGATGCGATATACAGCCCCATCCCTGTTGATTCACCGGACAATCTGCCGTTTTCCCCTGTGAAGAAAGCTTTCGTCACACGGTGTAAGTCGGATGCCGGTATCCCGATTCCTTCATCGGCAATCTCCAGACACAGTCCTTCTGGTTGCTGGACTGCATTGACATGAATTTTCTTCCCTTTTTCAAATGTATATTTCACTGCATTCGTAATGAATTGATTGAGCATGAACTTGATCCACTTGCGATCGGTCGCAACCGTTAAATGTTCATCGACATTCAACACAGGGAACAAGCCGTTCGTAATAAAGAGACGTTTGTTATCATTGAGTACTTCTTGCAACACTTGTCGAAGTAAAAGACGTTCAATTTGCATATCCTCTTCAAATGTTTCAAGTCGTGCATTGACCAGGACGTTTTCCAATCCATTTTGGATGCGTTCGACTTCCTGTTCGATACTCTTCTTGTCCATTTCATCTTCTTGCAACAATAATTTAATGACCGAGATCGGTGTTTTCATTTGATGCACCCATTGATTCATGAAGTGCATATGACGATTTTGCCCGTCATACAACGTCTGTACTTCACGCTGATATAGGCGGTACAGTTCACGTGTAAATTCCGTCGTCATTTTATGCTCAGGTGTCAAGACGTGCCGGATCAAAGCGTCTTCCATCTGCTTCGGCTTTTCCACGATCTTCGTATAAAATGTTCGTCGCATGATGAATTTTGCCACTAAATAGCCCGTCGTAAATAAAATACTCATCGCAACCGAATAGATCGCTGTATTCGGATTTCGGAAGCCGTCGAGCCAAAACAACAGTAAAATGAACGACACGAGTGCAGTTTGGAACACTATGAACGGGATATGTTCTCTAATGAACAGCGTGAATGCTTTCATTAAGCTTCCGACTCCGGCATGAAGCGATAGCCAGCGCCACGCACCGTTTCAATCCAGGATTGCACGTTATAATCGGTTAATTTCTTGCGTACTCTCGCCATATTGACGTTGAGCGTATTTTCATCAACGAATGATTGATCATCCCATAGTTCTTCAAGCAATTTCTCGCGCGACACGACTTTTGGCGACTCACTCATCAGCATTTCCAAAATAACGCACTCTTTCTTTTGAAGCGGAATCTCTTCGTCCCCCTTTTGCAACGCCATCCGTTCTATGTACAACGTCAAATCACCGGATACAATAATACGCTCCGACTGACTGGGCGAATACTCCCCGAATGACCGACGCAAATGGCTTTTAATTTTCGCCAGTACAATTTCATAATGGAACGGCTTCGTAATGAAATCATCCCCACCATTTTCCAGCGCAAATACTTGATCCATATCCCCTGAACGTGCCGAGATGAAAATAATCGGACACATCGTATGCTGCCGTAATTGCCGGCACCAATAATACCCGTCATAGATCGGCAAATTGATATCAAGAAGCACTAGATGTGGATTATACGCCACGCATTCTTCGACTACTCGATCAAAGTCCTGAATAATCGCGACTTCATACTGATATTTCTCAAGCGTTCCCGCCAATAATTGTGCAATTTTCAAATCATCTTCCACAATGAATATTCGATGTTTCACCGTAACCCCTCACTTTCTCGTTATGCCTAGTATACCGTATTTCCGAACGCACATAAATGAATCTCTTGTATTCAAAAAACGCATGCCCCGTAAGACATGCGCTGTTCCTTAATAAATAACATTGACGAATTCTTCTAGCTGAATTCCACCTAGAATCTTCTCGACGTCCATTGATTCAAGCGCTTCCGTAATCGCCTGGCGCTCATATTTCAAGCCAATTAAACGATTTTCAATTTCCTTTACTTCCCCAACGCCGAAAAAGTCTCCATAAATACTGACGTTTTCGATCAACCCTTTTTCCACTTGCAAGCGAACATCAATGCCGCCAACTGGGAAACGTTTTGATTGCTGCAAGTTGAACTTCGGTGAACGACCATAGTTCCACTCCCAGTTACCATAGCGCTCAGCAGATAATTCACGGATCTTCGTCCAGTCTTCATCAGTCAACACGCGATATTCAATATTTTCTTCCCCATCGAACATAGAATTTAAGATTTCTTGTCTAAACTGTTCAATTGAAATAGGTTCTTCAAGAAACTCGGAAATATTCGCGACACGACTGCGAATAGATTTAATGCCTTTCGACTCGATCTTGTCCTTTTTCACTTTAAGTGAATTCACGACACCTTCCATATCTGTATCAAACAGCAACGTGCCGTGGCTGAACATGCGATCTCCTGTTGCGAATTGTGCATTTCCCGAAATTTTACGGCCATCAATCAAAATATCATTGCGCCCAAGCAATTCCGCTTTAACCCCCATCTTTGCCAGTGCATCCGTTACAGGCTCCGTAAACTTTTTAAAGTTACGGAATGATTCTCCATTGTCTTTCGTAATAAAGCTGAAGTTCAAGTTTCCTTTGTCATGGTACACAGCCCCACCGCCAGAAAGTCTACGCACTACATGAATGCCTTCACGATCTACGAACTCCGTATTAATTTCTTCTACAGTATTTTGATTTTTCCCGATAATGATTGAAGGTTCATTGATATAGAACAGTAAATACGAATCTTTGTCTACATCCATCGTATTGAGCACATATTCTTCAATGGCTAGGTTAATACGTGGGTCTGTAACGCCTTGATTATCGATAAACTTCATATTTTCTTCTCTCCTCACAAAATTGTCACATTTATTTTTAGTATATTCTTTCAATTCTGAACGTTTAAAACCTCTTGAAAGCACGCCACAAAAGGCTTGAATCCATTTTAACAGAACTATAAATGAAATGTTGACTTTCAGCACCTGTTATAATACACTGTGTATATACCAAAGAGTTATACAACAAACAGAAGGGAATTGATTGAATATGGTAGAAAGCATTGTAGAATTTTTCAAGAACTTGCCGGCGAAGGTTTGTGCGACTTGTGGAACTGAAATTGAAGAACAGCATGAGTGTTACTCTAATCACTGTGATCACTGCAACCTAAAATAAAACAAAACTTCTATTCGGCGGATATTCCTATATTCGCTTTTTTTTATGTCAAAATACATAGATGAACTAAACCGCATGCTAATCGAACTGCGTTTTCCATCAATACTTCTACATACAACTAAAAAAGCCGTACAACCAATAAAACTGGTTGTACGGCTTCTATTATGTTAGTTAAACAAACTCGCTATCACTTGATCTTTCGCTACGACTCCTTGATCGATACAATCCGGCAAGCCGACTCCTTTATAAGAAGCTCCCGCAAGTTGGACCATTGGGAATTCATTGTGCAATTCTTCCCTCGCACGTAAAACCTTCTCTTTATGGCCTACGCGGTATTGCGGTCGATCGTCTTTCCAGCGTGTGATGATACAGAATTCTGGTTCGCCTTCAAGTTGCAGAATGTCTCCTAAGTCTTTACGGACAATCTTCTCTATCTCAGCATCGGGTAAGTCCACAATCGCTTCTTCCCCAACCCGTCCGACGAATGCTCGCACCATCACTTTATCGTCTGGCGTCGTCGTCGGCCACTTGCGATTGAGAAGTGTACAAGCCGTAATCGAATGATCGCTACTGCGCGGAACTAAGAACCCTGTTCCGTCTATATCTTTCTTCATAGCGTCTTTCGGATAACCTAGAGCTACCGTCGCAACTGAAGTTGTTAAAATCGTTGCCAATTCTTTCAACAAACCATGCGGCTCAAACAATCGACTCGCTACGGTGTGACTTGTCGCCATAATGACCGCGTCAGCTTCGATTTGTTGCTGATCATTTAATGTAAGGACCGCTTGTTCACCATGTTTTTTTATCTTGGTAACGCGCGTGCCTTTCATAATCGTCACATCGGTCAGTTGTTGTTCAAGCGCTTCAACCAAAGATTCCAGACCATACTTGAACGTATGGAACACGCCTACCTTTTTCGAACTGTGACTGTTCTTTTGTGGCAGTTGCTTCGGTTGGCTTTTCTTCATCCCGAGAATCAGGCTACGGTGTTTTTTCTCCACTTCATAAAACTGTGGGAATGTAGATTCCAAGCTCATATGATCGATATCTCCTGCAAAGACTCCAGATAATAAAGGCTCGATCAAGTTCTCCACTACTTCAGTGCCGAAGCGACGTCGGAAAAACTTTCCGAGTGGTTGATCGCCTGTTATTCCAGAGCGCGGCAAGACCAAATCGCCTGCCGCCCGTAATTTACCGCTTAAGCTAAACAAGCCTGATGCGATAAACGGTTTGACTTCTGTCGGGATTCCCATGACAGCACCCGCTGGAATTTTATGCATTTGATTATGGAGGAAAATATACGCTTGCCCTGTCGCATTACGGACGAGTTGATCCGCTATACCTAAATCAGCCGCTAATTGGTCTACACTTTGTTTACGGATCAAGAAGGAGTCGGGACCGCGTTCGATTACGTAGCCATCTCGACGGACTGTTTGGATTTTTCCACCTAGTTCTGTTGAAGCTTCAATCATCGTGATGTCTATAGGAAGTCCTTGTTCACGAGCATCTTTTTGCATATAGTACGCTGCAGCGAGACCTGTGATTCCGCCACCGATAATGACTACTTTTTTTCGTTCACTCATGTCCTTTTTTCACTCCGATCCATTTGAATTCATTTCGTTGCGTGTAATTGATCCATTACAGCATCCGCCATTGCATCAATGAATAAAGGATCGGTGTTCGGCATAGCAGGTCTATGGTACGCTGCGCCGATATCGTCACATACGACTTTACACTCGTAGTCGTTATCAAATAAGACTTCCAAGTGATCGCATACAAAACCTACTGGTGTGTAAACGAATGACGTATATCCTTTTGTTTCATGCAATTCACGTGTTAAATCCTGAACGTCAGGACCTAGCCAAGGATCAGGCGTTTGCCCTTCACTTTGCCAACCGATTGCGTATGTTTTAATACCCGCTGCATCTGTAATCATTTCCGCTGTCTCTTTTAATTGATCAGCATATGGGTCACCGTTAGCTAAAATCTTTTCTGGTAACGAGTGTGCTGAAACGATCAAGCATGTATTCTCACGTTCTGCTTCATCCATTGCATCGTATGTTTGACGCAATTGATTCGTCCAGTATTCAATGAATTTCGGCTGCTTGTACCAGCTTTCAACTGATGTCAGGTGGATACCGTGCTTGTCCGCTTCCTCTTTCGCGCGACCGTTGTATGATTTAACGGAGAACGTAGAGAAATGTGGCGCCAAGACAATCGATACAGCTTCTGTAATGCCGTCTTTATGCATTTCTTGCACAGCATCCTCAACGAATGGCGCAATATGCTTTAAGCCAATATATACTTTAAATTCAATTTCATCTTGTACTTCATTCATGCGAGCGCCTAATGCGTTTGCTTGATCGTCCGTAATCTTCGCAAGCGGTGAAATGCCTCCGATTGCTTCATAGCGATTACGTAGATCTTCTACTTGTTCCGGAGCTGGCGGACGGCCTCTACGGATGTGCGTGTAATACGGTAATAGATCGTCATAGGAGTTGGGTGTTCCGTACGCCATAACGAGTAAGCCCATTTTCTTTTTCGTCATCATTTTCACCTCATGGTTGGATTGTTATTTCGAACGTAATTCTTTACTATATTCATGTACGAAAGCTGTTAAGCGTTTCAATGTCGCAGGTTTTACGTCAGGGAATACGCCATGGCCCAAGTTGAAGATATGGCTTCCGTGCTCTACACCTTGTTCTACAATAACCTTCGCACGTTCTTCAATGACAGACCAGTCTGCTAGTAACATGGATGGATCCAAGTTTCCTTGCAATGGTTTTGTCATACCGCGTTCGCCCGCTTCTTTAATAGACAAGCGCCAATCCAGTCCAACTACATCGACTGGTAGGTCATGCCATTCATTCGCCAAGTGGCTTGCGCCGACTCCAAATGTAATCAACGGAACGTTTAATTTACGTAATTCCGTGAAGATACGAGTCATTGTAGGTTTAATGAAGATACGGTAATCGGATACATTCAATGCACCAACCCATGAATCGAATATTTGCACGGCTTTCACACCTGCGTTAACTTGTGCTGTAATATAACTAATCGTCATATCAGCTAGTTTATCCATCAATGCAAACCAAGCTTGTGGCTCAGAAACCATGAACGACTTTGTCAGGTTATAGCTCTTTGAAGGGCCGCCTTCGATCATATAACTAGCTAGTGTAAACGGTGCGCCCGCGAAACCAATCAGTGGGACATTCAATTGCTCTTGTGTCAGCATTTTTATCGTATCCAAAACGTAAGGAACTTGCTCTTCTGCTGAAAACTCCCCTAAGTTTGCGATGTCTTGTGCAGAACGGATTGGATTTGAAATAACAGGGCCTACGCCTGATTTGATTTTTACGTCTACTCCGATTCCTACAAGTGGTGTTACAATATCTTTATATAAAATAGCTGCATCTACATCATATTGATCTACTGGAAGCTTTGTTACATACGCACATAATTCAGGCTGATGCGTAATTTCTTCCAAGGAGTATTTTTCTTTGATTTTAAGATATTCCGGCTGTGAACGTCCTGCTTGACGCATGAACCAAACGGGCGTGTGATCTATTTGCTCGCCTCTCGCAGCGCGTAATAACGTATCATTAAAAGTTGACATATTCAGAGATACCTCTTTCCATTTTTATAATTTCGTTCGCGAAACTCATATACGTTCTCATGATAAACCGTTGACAAGTCAATGTATAGTGAATTGCGCCTTTGTCATAATTTTGTGCTTAGACTAGGGCGACTTCTGTCATTTTTCCGACAATCATTCCTAACTTGCTTGCTTTTTATGTGTTTGATACAAGAGATTTTAGGGAATTACTAAGTGTAGAATCATACACTGGATAAGAGTGTTCTCATTACACTCTGACGATTGTTACTAGCCAAAGGAGGAAATTAACATGAATATTTATATGACAACCGGAACAATGGACTTTATGGAAAAGGTGAAAGATCAGTACGTAGATGAAACAATTCACTTAATGAATGGTGCCGGCACTACACTGTTGCTGCATGAAACAAATGGCAAGAGCGTATTTCAAACACCGAGGAAGTTTGAAGTGGTAGGATCTTTCGGACAACTGACAGAACCAGGGTTCTTCGCAATGGATAATGTTGCGGTAACAGATGAAGGTAAACCGATTTTCGAACATCAGTACAAGCATATGGGAGAAAAACTTCAAAACATGCCGGGTTTCATCGCATTCCGTTTATTGCGTCCTATCGGCAATGATACGTATACATTGCTAACAGAATGGACGGATCGACGTCTGTATGAAATTTGGAACAACTCCCCTGGTAATCAGCTATCCGATAAAACGGACTTCAAAGATGCTGGCGGTGCTGCGCAACACATTTTCACAAGCGCTCCATACACAACGCATTATAAAACACCTACTGAAGAGGTTTGACGTTTTTACGTCAAATCTTTTTTTATGGCCAGCCCTCTAGATCTATCATTTCGTTCACTTCTACTACAATATGTTTCGGTACCCGAAGTTTGCGATGCGTCTATTCGCTTGTTATACTAAACGAGATGATTGATTTATTTGTATATTTGAGAGGGGACTTATAATGAGAGAACAATTATTTCAGAAATTAGAACAATCTTACGACGATATGGTAGAGATTCGTCGATATTTGCATATGAATCCAGAGGTTTCATATAAAGAAACGAAGACTGCTGCCTATATCGCTGACTTTTATAAACAACTTGGCGTAGACGTACGTACGGGTGTTGGCGGCAACGGTGTCGTGGCACGAGTCAAAGGTGCGAAACCTGGGAAAACAGTTGCTTTGCGAGCAGACTTTGATGCACTACCTATTCAAGACCAAAAAGATACACCTTATGCTTCCACTGTACCAGGCGTTATGCACGCTTGCGGGCATGATGGCCATACTGCCACTCTCCTTCAACTTGCAAAAGCGATGAATGAAATGCGCGATGAGCTTTCAGGAGAATATGTATTTATCCATCAACACGCAGAAGAACTAGCTCCAGGTGGCGCTATTGCGATGATCGAAGACGGTTGTCTAGAAGGCGTCGATGTGATTTTCGGTACGCATCTCTGGTCACTACTCGAATCAGGCGTGATCCATTACTGTGCAGGTCCAGTGATGGCTGCGGCGGATCGATTTAACATTACCGTTCAAGGGGCTGGCGGACATGGCGCTGCTCCGCATCAAACAAAAGACGCGATCGTAATTGGTTCACAGTTAGTAACGAATCTTCAACAAATCGTCTCAAGACGCGTTGATCCAATCGAATCAGCTGTTCTATCCGTCGGTTCATTCGTTTCAGAAAATGCCTTTAACGTCATTGCGGATCAGGCAGTTCTAGGTGGAACGGTTCGTACATTCACAAACGACGTACGCGACCAGATGGAAAAAGAAATCAAGCGCGTAGCTGAAGGTACAGCACTTGCAAACGATTGTGAAATCACCGTAGAATACTTCCGCGGCTATCCAGCAGTAGTTAATCACGAAAAAGAAACGGACTACCTAAAAGCAGTGGCTGAGTCTATTCCTGGTTTAAAAGGCGTAGAAGAAATGCAACCTCAAATGGGCGGCGAAGATTTCGCCTACTACCTCGAGAAGATTCCAGGTACGTTCTTCTTCACAGGTGCACAACCAGCAGATGCTTATCCACATCATCACCCACGTTTTGATTTCGATGAAAAGGCTATGATGGCAGCGGCTAAGACATTGGGCGCGGCGGCTATTGATTATCAGAACTAAATAAATGCAATTGACTGAAGACATGCCCTAAGAATGTGGGGATGTCTTCAGTTTTTTTGTGTTGGGGTTTGATAATGTGGCGGTAGTGCATAGTAAGTAGGATACGAAGTTAGGTAGTAGTTTTTGCAACCCCTACCCTTCCTTTTTTATGCTAAGGTAGCGGGTTGACTGGCAGTGTAAGTGGGGCGATCATTGGCCCCACTTCGGCGGTGGTGGATGGCTTCCGCCTTCGTTAGATAATGTGTAGAGCAGTTCTGATTCTTCTTTTGCAAAAACAAGGAACGAATACTACCAGGTCACTGGTTTTATCTACTATAAACCACAACCCAACTTGGTTTGTACCCAGTAGCGCAGGCACAACTGCGGGGTCGGCCGTGGCCATGAGACAGCTAGCAGCTCCACCGCTAGTTGGCTTATGGCTGGAGGCAATCCCCCACGTGCCTGCGCGAGTCTAAAGCATTACCCTCACCACTTTCAATGAACAAGCCAATATCGAGCAACGACCTAATCTATCTCCTAATGACTTTGCTAAGACAGAAGAATCGTACCACCCAGTCACTGGTTTTCATTTTCTATAAAACACAATCTAACTTGTCAACCACTCAGTAGCGCAGGCACAACTGCGGGGTAGGCCGTGACCGTGAGACAACTGGCAGCTCCACCGCCAGCTGGCTCATGGCTGGAGGCAATCCCCCACGTGCCTGCGCGAGTCCAAAGCAAGAGCCCTCACTACTTTCCATGCACAAGCCAATGTCGAGCCACGACCCCATCTATTCCCATCACCAATAACAGTAATTAGCAACATAATAGATAGAACAACAAACCAGTTGATCGTAAGTGTAAGGCGACTCCTGGAGGATCAGCGTGCGCCTTGAGACCCTGGACTGAACGAAGTGAGGGAAGCAGCTCAAGCCACGCCCTCGGGAAAGCGTCCGCCTGCAACGTCGATCAACGTTGCCTTCACCTTTACCAGCTACCTGCCAATAATTCGATAAAACCTAACATATTAATAGAATACTCGCTATCTTCCAACATTACAGTTGATTTTAGTTTTTTCTATACTATAATTAATACGTATATGGTCCTATAAAACAGGAGGGAAGAATATGGCTAATCCACATCATCTGTCGTCTTACATCGTAACATTCCATACTTTTGCATTACTTCATGGACAACATGCCAACCCATACTATACAAAAGTAGTGGAAAGCGACCGGACGTTCATTGTTGAGAAAACACCATTAGAAATCATGAGAGATTCTTGTGCGCATTACCGTTCCAACTTCGAGTCCATCATCAACAGCTCCAAGGTGGATTTAAGAAATCGTCCAAAGCCTCCGATCATGCTGACGCATTCAAATGATCAGCCGCTATTATTTTTCCCTTTACTGTCCCCTACCTTACATAAAAACACATGGGTAGCTTATCACGCAGTAAAAGATGCTGTTCAGAACAAAGATGGCGTCTCCGTCGTTCTGAAAAACGATACGCAAATGCAACTTGATACATCACTGGCTACCGTTTATCGGCAGATGGCCTTGTCACATATTTTATCGCAACGATTTGAAAATGCTCAGGAGCAGTTACGCAGTTCATATTATATGATCATGGACCCGAAGAGCTCCGATTCACCAATTTCCTGAGATACAAATTTAACAGTTCTTCCGATCGATTACGTAAGCGTACATTCAAATAGCGACGTATATCTTGATAGCCATCATGTAAAAATACATATTCCGTAAACAGTTCATCTGTTGAACGGCGTACTACTTTCATTTTGTGCTTATGCAAATACATAGCTGTCATTTGTAAATCAGTGGATACGGTATGCATCGTTTCGTCTAGCAAATTAAGATAGGGACTTTTCAGTTTGAACGGCACCTTCTCCAGTAACTGGCGATCCCGTTCCATAATCGTCAATAGCATGGGCAGGTAAATATAGTTCTCTAAATAGGGCATTGCCTCCGCGGGGATCAAAGGCACAGAAATCGCCTCCTTACAGAACGTATGTTCCTACATCGATTATAATTCCTTTAGCGCAGAAAAGCAAGTACTCATAGTATGGCTTTTTTTTGCATAAAAAAACTTCCAGTTGTCAGTACTGGAAGTTTTGTCACAAAATCGATATGTGTACTCGTTTATTGGTTCCCTGGCTCATCACCGATAAAGTGGATGGAGAACACTTTCCATTCACCGTCTTCTTTATTGAACACAGTCACTTGACGGCCTTCAGGTGTATTTTCTACTCCTGTCTCAATATCCGTAAATGTAGTTTTTAACGTAGAAAATAACTGTGCACTGTCTTCTTTATATTTTACAATCGTTTCATTGTCTACTTCGCGTTTCATTGTAGTATTCTCAAGCATTTCTTCTGTAGCTTGACGCTCTTCATCTAAGTCATAGCCTTTAGGTGAAAGTGTAGCCAGATACCCTTCGACATCCTGATTGTTCAGCGTCTCGATATAGTTGTCAAAAGCAGCTAGAATTTTTGTTTTTTCTTCTTCGGGTACATCTACTGCTTCTTCAACTTCGTCGCCAGCCATGCTGAACCCGACTTTATTATCATCTATTCCATGATCGATTGCTCCATTACCCGGTGCAGCTTCGCCAGTTTCTGGATCATTCTGTTTTGTTTCATCTTGGTTACCACATGCACCTAATACGAGTACCAACGCCATGGACGCGACTGCTATTTTTTTCTTCATATGCCCCTCCTACGTAGAGAAAAAGGCCTTCAGCGTGCAAAGACCTTTTTTCATTTTTAATTATTTTACTTCTACCCAACCATTTTTGATTGCTGTTACAACAGCTTGTGTCCGGTCATTTACACTCATTTTTTGTAGAATGCTTGAAACGTGGTTTTTCACTGTTTTTTCTGAGATGAATAGCGTTTCACCAATTGTTCGGTTACTTTGGCCATCTGTCAGCAATTGCAGAACTTCACATTCGCGCTTCGTCAATAAATGAAGTGGACGACGAATATCGTTCTGTTGGAAGGATCCTTTATGTTCTCTTTCGCTTAAACGACGGAATTCAGATACCAAGTTATGCGTGATTTTCGGGTGCAAGTACGAACCACCATTCGCTACTACTTTGATTGCTTGTACAATTGCGTCTGCATCCATTTCTTTCAGCATATAGCCTAGTGCACCTGTTTTCAAAGCATGTGTAACGTATGATTCATCATCGTGGATCGATAGCATGATAACGCGCGCATCAGGGAACTCTTTAACTAATTGCTCAGTTGCGTCTACACCATTCATGCGTGGCATATTAATATCCATCAGCACTACGTCTGGCTCATATTCTCTGTACAACTCCACTACTTCTACTCCATCGTCGCCTTCTGCTACTACGGTAAACGATTCTTCAAAATCTAAAATTCGTTTAACTCCTTCACGGAACAATTGGTGATCATCTACTATCAAAATTTTCGTCGCTTCCATATTCTATTCCTCCCAATAATTACCTTACTTACAGTTCTTTGTCCAGCGGAATTTGGAAAAGTATTGAAGTGCCTTCCCCGACTTTCGAGGTGACCTTCATTTTCCCTTTCAACAACTCCACACGCTCCTGCATTCCAATCAAACCAAAAGATTTCTCTTTTACTTCTTTTGTATCAAAACCAAGACCTTGGTCTTTGATCAATATATTGACGGTTTCACGCAACCACTCAATTTTCACCCATATTTCATCAGTTTTCGCATGCTTGATACTATTATTTACTGATTCCTGTATGAGACGAAAAATGCCTACTTCAAAATTGGAAGCAAATCGTTTTTCTGCTCCGTTACTTTGAAAGTTAATGATTAGCGGAGCCTCGTATTCACTAATGGTCGACAAATATTTTCGTAATGTCGGAACAAGTCCCAGGTCATCCAAAGCCATAGGCCGTAAATCGTAAATGATGCGGCGCACTTCAGATAGCGCTCCCCTTACCATTTCTTTAAGGTAAGAAAGTTCTTGCATCGCTTGTTCTGGACCATGCTGGACAAATGTTTTTTCGATTAAACCTGAACGCATCAAGACATTCGCCAGCATTTGAGCTGGTCCGTCATGAATGTCACGTGATAATCGTTTCCGTTCTTCTTCTTGCGCTTGAATAATTTGGACCGCAAAATCTTGTTTCTGTCGGGCCGTTTCTAGTGCTGTACTTACATTTTTTAAATCAGATGTCAAATATGTGATTACAGTGGTTACTTGATTAACAAGTTGATCCGCTCTTTCAATTGTAGAAAGCAGCAGCGTTAGTCGTCGTTCGAGTTCATCCCGTTTTTCACGAAGTTGCTTCTCCTCCATTTTATTGATGGAGGCACGTACAAGCAAGTCATTTGCCACACTATATGCTTGTTTCACTTCTTCTTCGCTATACGTTATAAAGTCTTTAGATACAGTAGCCAAACGTTTCCGTGAGTGGCGTGACAAACTCTCAAGAGAATCGCCTTCTGTTATCACATGAGAAATACTTTCTTTCACTTCTGCTAACTCTTTTTGCATTTCTTCAAAACTTCGGCGGCTTTGTTCACTAATTAAGAAAATGTCGCTTTTCGAACGATCCATTACATTAACCATGTTGCCAAAGATTTTCTCCATCTGTTGAATGTCAATTGCCTTATCGTTCAAATATCTCCCTCCCGCACCCGTCTATGTGAAATTACGCAAAGTGAGCATTATTGCAGTTTAGCCTAAATACTTATACACTTCATATACAGTATATCATTTTAATGATGTAAAAGTATTATAAGTATATTACAAATGTAGGGGGAACGACAAATGCGAGCCAATTATAAAACCGTAAAGTTATACGGAGAGAGTGAATTCGTCATCCAAAAATCCCGTTTTCTGTCATTTGTCAAAAGAGTCGAGACGGAACACGAGGCATTGGACTTCATACAGGACATCAAAAAGAACCATCATACAGCCACACATAATTGTTCCGCATATATTATAGGAGAACATGACCAGATCCAAAAAGCGAATGATGACGGTGAGCCTTCAGGTACAGCCGGCTTCCCTATTTTGGAAGTTTTGAAAAAACAACACTTAAAAGACACCGTCATCGTCGTGACCCGTTATTTCGGTGGTATCAAACTCGGCGGCGGCGGATTAATTCGTGCTTACGGCAAAGCAGCTTCTGAAGGCATTGCCGCAACGGGTGTAGTGGAAAGAAAATTGCACGCCTTAGTGAAAATTTCTATTGATTATACTTGGCTTGGCAAAGTAGAAAACGAAGTACGGCAATCCGACTACCCTTTAAAAGAGATCGTCTATGAAGAGGACGTTGAACTCTTTTTATATGTTCCTGAAGAAGAACAAGAGATTTTTCAGGAATGGATGATGGAATTGACGAACGGTCAGGCAGTCCTCGCCACAACTGGACATGAATTCTTGGAGTTCGACATCTGACTATACGTCCATTCGAAAAACAGGTATAATGGTAGAAGATGAATCGTATGAATAATAGGTCTGAATTCATTCTATGACGATGAAACGTTATGCGAAGATTTGCCTCTATTAGTTAAAAGTGACTTCCCATAGATTCGCTATCTACGGTTCTTTCTGCCGTACACCTGGAGGTATAAAATGAAAAGAGAAGAATATAAGAAAAAGAAGGTTTCTAAAACGAAACGCTTCTTGAAAATAGCATTATTCACGTTCTTCATCGCGGCTCTAGCCGTTGCTGGCTATGCTTTCAAGTTGCATAACCAAGCGATGACCGTATTGGACCGTTCTTATGAACCGATTGCGAAACAGGAACCAAAAGAAATATATGTAGAACCCGCAACGGATAAAGTATCGATTCTATTAATTGGTGTAGATGAAAGTGAAGCACGTCAGGAAAGAGAACAACACGGAAGATCAGATGCGTTAGTGTTAGCTACTTTGAATCCTAAAACAAAGAGCATCAAACTCGTCAGCATCCCCCGTGATTCGTATGTCTACATTCCACACGTTAATTATAAAGACAAGATCACACATGCACATGCCTATGGCGGAACTAAAGCTTCTATTGATACAGTAGAACAACTATTTGACATTCCCGTTAACTATTATGTAAAAATGAACTTCAATGCGTTCATTGATGTCGTAGATGCACTCGGTGGTGTAGAAGTCGAGGTGCCGTACGAACGAATCGAGAAAGATGAAAATGATAAAAATGCGATTCATCTAATGCCCGGTTTTCAACGTCTCGATGGCCGCCACACATTAGCTTTAGCACGTACACGTAAACTCGATAGTGATATCGAGCGTGGCAAACGCCAGCAAATGATTCTTCAAGCGATGATCAAAGAAGCCACGTCGATTACATCGATCACAAAATACGGAGACGTCATCAATGCGCTTGGCGATAACATGAAGACCGATATGACATCAAAGCAGATGTTGTCGTTCATTCAGTATATAAAAAGCGGACTTCCCGAAGTCGATACGATCACATTGACCGGCTACGATGACATGTCGACGGGAATTTACTACTACAGGTTGGATGAGCAAAAGTTAGAAGAAGTGAAGCAAATCTTAAAGTCCCACCTCGGACTGATCCCAGACTCCTCTTCCCTAACCGAGCTAGACACAGACCAAACATCCGCATCCGCCCAAACCAATTATCAATAAATCATTCGCAAGCGATGAGACCTTAACGGGTTTCATCGCTTTTTAAGTAAGTAAGGAAAGAAGAGTGGTAATTGGAGAGTGGTTTGGGATTTACGTTTCAGGCGGACGCGTTCCGCGGGCACGGCTTCAATCTCCTCGTCCACTTCGTTCCCTGCGGGGCTTTCAGCTCGCGCTATTCCCGCTGGAGTCGCAGCCTTCCACTACAATCCTACCTGGTAACTGTAAATAGTTTGAAAGTACATTAAAGTTACTAACTGACTTAATTTTATTCATTATATTTATTTAAGTACTAAGTTCAAATTACAGGTAGAAATAACTTTGAAGTCGACTTTGATTTTGACTCTTTAAATCTCGAATACGACACTTAGTTGATCGTAAGTGCAAGGCGGCGACTGCCGGAGGATCAGCCCGATCAGGTGAGACAACCAAAGAGAGCAACGCGAACTGGTTGGCTCACCGCGGGCCCATGGGAAAGCGTCCGCCTGGAGCGTCGATCAACGGCTCCCTCCCCCATCCAGGTCTTTCCTTATCAGTTTAACCACAAAAAAAGCCCTCACCCGCTTCGCAGCAGACAAGGACTTGCAGTATTTACTTACCAATCATGCGTACTAAATTCAATAACGGACGATAATTCGCCCCTGCCAGACCAATCAACTCTACAAACAACTCAATCACAATCAGCATAACGAAAATTAGAAGCAACGCGCCCCACACTGTCGCTTGTGAGAACAATACAGCCGCTGCCCCAAATAGAATCGCAATACCATAAATCGTCAGTACAGCTTGTCTATGCGAGAAACCTACACGCAATAAACAATGATGTAAATGCGATTTATCTGCTGCTGTAATAGACTGCTTCATGCGAACTCGTCTAACGATCGCAAAGAATGTGTCTGAGATTGGAACACCTAGCATGATAATTGGAATTACTAGTGATACGACGGCAACGTTCTTAAAGCCGAGTAACGCCAGAACCGAAATCATAAACCCAAGGAAAAGTGATCCGGTATCACCCATGAAGATTTTCGCTGGATGGAAGTTATATAGTAAGAACCCTATCGAACTTGCTGCCAAGATGGAAGCTGTCGCTGCAACGAAAACGTCACCCATTAATAGAGCCATTACCGTAATGGCAATTAGCGCAATAGTGGAGACACCTGCTGCCAAACCATCCAATCCATCGATTAAGTTAACGGCATTTGTGATACCGATAATCCAAATAATCGTGATGGGAATACTTAAATAACCAAAGTCAAGCTGTCCAAGAAACGGCAAGTTGATGAACTCAATTTGTAATCCGCCCCATAGTACAACGACTAACGCAGCTACTAGCTGACCTAACATTTTTGCTTTTGCTGTTATTTCCAGCATATCATCCAAAAAGCCAATCATGACGATCAGTACCGCACCGATTAAGATGCTTACAGCGTGCTCGTCTTTCGGCAATAATATAGCATATCCAATAATAAACGCTCCGAAAATCGCGAGCCCGCCGATTCTAGGCATGATTCTCGCGTGAACTTTACGATAATTGGGACGGTCAACCGCACCGATCCGATACGCGAATTTGATGACTAGCGGTGTTAGTATGATAGCAGCGATAAAAGCTACAGACATTGCAATGAATAACATGTCTTTCCTCCCCAATTAGCATTAAGTACATATCACCTTTTAGTATAACATAATTGTTGCTAGATTTCATTATTTAGTACGCATTACATATCTATTCCCTTACTTGCTTATATACAAACACTACTGAACACTGTCACCATGAGGAATTGTCCATTATATGTCCAATAAAAAGATATAAGTCTATTGTTCTTCTCTTTCTATATATAGATAGTCTTTTGGCGGTCTATTTGGTAAAATAGATAGGAATCTCTCATTCAGATAGAGATTTATAAAGGAGCGTTCAATTCATGTTAAAAATCTTTAAACGTAAAACTGGAACGAGTGAGCGTCAGCTGCGTAAATACCGCAAAATTGTGGAGCAAATTAATTCACTTGAACCTAAATATATTGCTATGTCTGATGAGGATCTAACAGGAATGACAGATCAATTCAAACAACAGTTGGAAGACGGCGCAACCGTCGAGACTATCATGCCAGATGCATTCGCAGTCGTACGTGAAGCATCTAAACGGGTTCTCGGTATGCGTCATTTTGATGTGCAACTAATCGGTGGTGCTGTCTTGACGGAAGGGAATATCGCTGAAATGCCGACGGGCGAAGGTAAAACACTTGTGGCTTCCTTACCTTCATATGTACGCGCACTCGAAGGAAAAGGTGTCCACGTCATTACGGTCAACGATTATTTAGCTAAGCGCGACTATGACCAAATCGGTCAGATCCACCGTTTCCTTGGATTAACTGTTGGCTTGAATGTTCCCATGATGCAAGGGCCAGCCAAACAAGCCGCTTACCAATCAGATATCACATATGGCGTCGGAACGGAATTTGGATTTGACTACCTACGAGACAATATGGTGCAACACCCTTCTCAGAAAGTTCAACGTCCTTATCACTTCGCTATTATTGATGAAGTAGACAGCGTACTCATTGATGAAGCGAAAACACCTTTAATTGTAGCAGGTAAAATGCAAGCGGATGCGGACCTTCACCAAATCGCAGCTCGTCTAGCGAAACGTTTTAAAGTCGAAGAAGATTTCGATTTCGATGATGCAACCAAAGCTACTTCCCTTACAGAACAAGGTATCGAAAAAGTCGAGAAAGCCTTCGGTATCGGCAACTTGTATGACTTGGATCATCAAACACTTTATCACTATGTCATCCAAGCTGTCCGGGCTTTCGTCATCTTCAAGCGAGATGTAGACTATATAGTACGCGATGGCAAAATTGAATTAGTCGATATGTTCACCGGCCGAATCATGGAAGGTAGAACATTATCAGACGGTCTTCATCAAGCGATCGAAGCTAAAGAAGGCGTCGAAATTACGGATGAAAATAAAGCGCAAGCACAAATTACGATCCAAAACTATTTCCGCATGTATCCAAAGCTTTGCGGCATGACAGGTACCGCGAAAACGCAAGATAAGGAATTCCGCGAAGTTTATAATATGGAAGTTATTCAAATTCCAACGAATCGTCCACGTGCTCGAATCGACGCACCGGATTTCGTCTTCAAAACTACAGAAGAAAAGTATAAAGCTGTCGCAAAAGAAGTAGCAGCTCGTCACGCGAAGAGACAACCCGTACTAGTTGGTACTACATCTATTCTCCAATCCGAAGCTGTCGCAAAATATTTACGTGACGAAGGGTTGAAGTTCCACCTATTGAATGCGAAGAGTGTTGAGCAGGAAGTTTCATTGATTTCCGAATCTGGACAAGCAGGTAATATTACGGTCGCTACTAATATGGCAGGACGTGGTACGGATATCGTACTCGGTGAAGGCGTAGAAGAAAATGGCGGACTGTTTGTATTAGGAACAGAAAAGCATGAAAGTCGTCGTGTCGATAATCAGTTGCGGGGTCGTTCAGGTCGTCAAGGTGACCACGGCGAAAGCCAATTCTATCTTTCATTGGAAGACGAAATGTATATGCGCTTCTCTCCGGAAGAGCTCGAGAAGTTCTTGACGAAAGTTCGTGTCGATGAAGATGGAAAAGTACTGAACCCTGAAGTCCACGAACTGACGGAACGAACTCAACGGATTGTTGAAGGCGCACATTTCTCCATGCGAGAATACAATCTAAAGCTAGATGACGTTATCAACGATCAGCGCGAAGTCATCTATTCATTACGCAATCGCATACTTGAAGGTAACGATATTTTCGGCAAACTGAAATCGATGTTGTCAGAAACTGTTGAATTCGCCGTTCTCGACAGCTGTCCAGATAATGAAATCGCCGATAATTGGGATTTCGAACGGATCGAACGTACAATGAATGCATTATTACTAACACCTGTCGAGCTTCCATCTTCATTAGATAGAACAGCAGATATCATGAAAGAATACGATGAAGGAATGGCAGAGTTGTTTGCATTTATCGACACTTTCACTGATAATGAACAAGTGAGTCAACTATTACCACAAGTCATGTTGAGCTATCTCGACACGATGTGGGTCAAGCATTTAGAAGTCATGACACGCCTAAAAGAAGGAATTGGATTGCGTTCGTACGGACAGGAAGATCCTATGCGTATTTACCAGCGTGAAGGCTTGCAGTTATTTGCCAAGCACTATCAACGCCTGCGCCGGGATATTGCGTCCGAAATTATCGCATTCATGAAGCAACTTAATACACAACAACAGGAGGTTTCCCAATGAAACTCTTCAATCGGTTTAAAAAGACAGAGAAAACTGGATTAGATAGTACAGTAGCATCCGAAGAAATTCTTGAGAACGGCCAGGCTGGATCAGGTAATGAGGATATCGAAACAGAATTATCCCTTCATTCACAATGGACTTTAACGCAGGAGCAGGAATATGTTTTCCGCTTCCTAGCAAATGAACTAGAACCATTAAAACCAAACCAGATTTCCTTATCAGGTATTGATATCGATTTAGAACCTGCAAACGACAGCTGGTTAGTCAAAGCATTCTTCCGCTCTTCACTTGATCAAGCGATCACTGTAGGAGAAATCGAGTTATTATTACTCGATGAAGAAGGCAACACAGCAGCTTCTGCAGAATTTGATTTGAATGAATTAGGCGAAATTCCAGCGCGCAGTGCACGTCCATGGGTATTCGTTTTCGAAAAGAAAGATCAATTGACAGAAGAAATTCCGGCAACAAACTGGAAGCTAGCATTCAACGTTCACTCCATGATGCCACACCAATTGGAACTTGCACCATCATGGGAAGAGCAATTGCCAACTGAACAGAAAGAAGCTTTGGCTGAAGTAGTCAACGGTCTTCCGAAGTTAAAGCCTCGCGAAGTGAATATCGCTGGTTTCCAAATCCAATCACAAGACGACGATACGATCGCTGCATCTGTATTCGTACGTAACGGTCACTCCAAGCAAATCAATATCGAAAAGCTGCCACTTGAGTTGATCGATGCAACAGGAGATTTGGTTGCTCGTGGAACATTCGACCTTAATCCTCCACTATCTGTGAAGGCGAACAGCACGACTCCTTGGACATTCATCTATCCAAAGGAATTGATAAAGAAAGACGAACCGGATTTCTCTCGATGGACAATCCGCGTTCCGCAAGACGCAACTAATTAACACTCGCCGTATAGAAGTGGGTCTTCCCCTCTCCTATACGGCTTTTTTTGCGCAAAAAAATCGATTTCCCAATGAAGGAAAATCGATGTCTCTTCTATTAAATACCCGCAACCCGCTTTGCACCCATATAGCGTTTACCCCAATAAGAATCATTTACTCGATCTACGCGCACACCTTTAGATGTAGAAGCATGTGCGAACTTGCCGTTACCTACGTAGATTCCTACGTGAGAAACTCCACGGCCCGTCGTGTTAAAGAATACTAAATCGCCATTACGTAGGCTCGCTTTCTTTACTGTGCGTCCTGATGCATACATATCTCGAGAAGTACGCGCTACTTTCAAGCCATTTTGTTTGAATACGTAGCCAACATAACCCGAGCAGTCGAATCCAGCTCTTGTTGTTCCGCCGTAGCGATATTTGATGCCTGTTAAACTAGTTGCTGTTTTAGTGATGCTTGTCGTTTTCCCAGCCGCTTCTGCCTGTCCTGTAAATGGTGAGACAAACAGTAGTGTAGAAAGTGCTAGGACTGATAGTACTTTTTGCAATAGATTCATATGTTCCTCCGATGACAGTATGTATTTTTGCTAGCTTGGTTGTTTCTGTTATATTTACTTTAGCATTTAATAATCTATTGTTTTGTTACAGTCATGTAACAGGATTGTTTCAAATTCAGATAATTTGTTACGTTTGAAATATTTATGACTGATTCTGACAGCTTGTAGGTGTTGTTGGGTCGTGGCTCGACATTGACTTGTCCATTGAAATTAGTGAGGGTCATGCTTTGGACCCGCGCAGGCACGTGGGGGATTGCCTCCAGCCATGAGCCAACTAGCGGTGGAGCTTTGCTAGTTGTCTCATGGCCACGGCCTACCCCGCAGTTGTGCCTGCGCTACTAAGTGCTTATCAAGTTTGTTTGTGGTTTATAGGAGATCAAACCAGTGACTGGGTGGGGCAATTCTTCGGTCTTAGTAAAGTCATTAGGAGATAGAATGGATCGTGGCTCGACATTGGCTTGTTCATTGAAAGTAGTGAAGGTCATGCTTTGGACTCGCGCAGGCACGTGGGGGATTGCCTACAGCCATGAGCCAGCTGGCGGTGGAGCTTTTGCCAGTTGTCTCATGGCCACGGCCTACCCCGCAGTTGTGCCTACGCTACTGAGTACTTACCAATTTAGATTGTGGTTTATAGTAGTTAAAACCAGTGACTGGGTAGTACTAGTTCCTATTCTTGCAAAACCAGTACCAGAACTGCCCTACACCTTATCCAACGCAGGCGGCTACCAGTGGTAGGCGTAGTAATGAGACAGCCAGGCGCACTTCCTGTCTGGCTCATTGCGGAAGCCATCCACCACCGCCGAAGTGGCGCCAATCCCCGCCCCACTCACATTGCCAGTCAAACCACTACCTACCGCCACTTCCTACTAACCCTGCCCAAACAAAAAAGGCCATCTCAGAAGTCGTCTTGCAACTTCGAGATAGCCTTAATAGGAAACTTTACTACTCAATCAATCTGTAAATCCGTGATCACTACCACATCGTCATGGCGCAACAACTTCGTAATCGGCCACTCCGCTGTTACTTCGCCTGCTTTCAACTTCTCCATAGCCGCACGTTTTTTCTCACCAAACGCGATCATGATCAGCTTCTTCGAATTCGTAATGGATGAAATACCCATCGTTAATGCGATATTCGGGATTTTGTCGTCATTTTCGAAATACTGACTGTTTACACCAAGCGTCGAATCCGTCAATGTCGCAACATGCGTCACAGAATCAAACGGAGTTCCTGGTTCATTGAATGCGATATGACCGTTCTCCCCTACTCCGAGAAGCTGAATATCTAATGGGTGGGCGTTTAATTGATTTTCATACTCTTTACACTCTTCATCCAAATCTTCTGCCATACCGTTTGGAATATGCGTCTCCTTGAACGGCTTTTTGCTGAATAAATGCTCGTTCATAAAGTATGCATAGCTATTTGGGTTGTCAGCTGCGATGCCAACGTATTCATCTAAGTTAAACGCTGTTACGTTTGAAAAGTCTAGCGTTGAATTTGTCCATTCATTATAGACCGGGATCATGGTGCTGCCTGTAGCTAATCCAAGCACATGCAATCTATTATTTTGAAGTTCTTCAGAAATCAATGTAAATACTTTCTTCGCGCCTTCTTCAGGACTTTCAACTTTAATCCAATTAATGTTTTCCATTTCTCACACCGGCTTCCTAGGTTTTACCTTATTATATTGTAATTACAATTTAACATATGGTCAACAATAAATACCTTTTTACTTACGTAGCATTCCCTGTTGGGCTCAATGTTACACCTTTACATCCCTATGCAACTGACGAACTATTCCGTTAGTTGCTTCATGACAATTCGAATCACAAAAACAGTGAAATGTGTATGTCAAATACATGTTAAGTGATTGAACACATTGTGAACTTTAAATCTTTTTTCCTATTCATAGGGATTTCCCTAATTCTTTATTCCTTCTCTAGGATTATTATTAAAGTACGAATTAATTTAAGACAAGGAGGTGGCTATATTGAGCAAGAAAAAAGTATCTTCTACAAATCCACCAAAAGAAGAGGCAAATTTAAAGGGTACCTTAATCATGGTTTTAATCTTAGGTATCATTATTCTTGTCATGTGGTTTGGCGCTTACGGTTTATTCATATCCAGATAATAACTAGCACTTAAGGAGGAAACACTATGCACTTGCATAAGTATGAAAAAGTATGGCTTGTATTCGGTCTCGCATCATTGTTATTATTCTTACTCATTATCGGCTTTGCAGCGTTCTGGAAAGGAACCCATCCACAAAGTCACATTGAAACGATCGATCCACAAAATGTCGAAGCTAACGAATCATTCCAACCCGAGAATCTTGGTTTGACAGAAGTTGCTGACGGTAAATATGTTGTGAATATCGTCGCTTCCGCATTTAACTACGACTTCGGTAAAGAAGAAGACGGAACAGCTACTAAGACGATCCGCGTACCAAAAGGTTCCACTGTGCTATTCCAAGTAACAAGTAAAGACGTTGTCCACGGATTCCAAGTGGCGGGCACAAACGTTAATATGATGGTCGAGCCAGGACATATCAGTCGCTACGAATCGGTTATGAAAAATGGCGGCGAATTCACGGTCGTCTGTAACGAATATTGCGGCATCGGACACCATCTGATGTTCGGCACAGTGGAGGTGTACTAAACCATGCAGATATTTAATTTCTCGAAAAAAGAGTCCAGATTGTATATGGCTTTCATGCACGTCACGTTCATATCCCTTTTAGTCGGTGGATTAATGGGACTACTTCAGACATTAGTTCGCTCAGGTAAATACACATTACCGTTCAATATCGATTATTACACAATTTTAACAACGCACGGCGTCATTCTAGGGTTAGTTTTAACAACATTCTTCATCGTCGGTTTCCAGTTTTCTCTTATGGGAAAAACAGTCGGGATCTCTGACAAACAATTAATGTGGGGCTGGATTTCATTCTGGGTCATGTTAGTTGGTACTGTATTATCTGCTTGGATGATCTTAACTGGTCAAGCTTCTGTGTTGTATACATTCTATACACCACTTCGTGCACACCCTATTTTCTACATTGGTCTGACTTTAGTTATAGTAGGAAGCTGGATTGCTGCGTTCACGAACTTCCGTCAATTATATGTATGGAAGAAAGCGCATAAAGGTGAAAAGTCTCCTTTACTTGCATTCATGGTCGTTATTAACATGATTATGTGGTTCGTTGCGACGCTTGGTGTAGCGTACTCAGTTATTGTATTGATTTTACCTTGGTCTCTAGGTTATGTAGCAACAGTCAACGTATTATTGACACGTACATTATTCTGGTATTTCGGTCATCCGCTAGTTTATTTCTGGTTATTGCCTGCTTATATGGCTTGGTACGCAATTATCCCGAAAATCATCGGCGGAAAGCTATTTAGTGATTCACTTGCAAGACTTGCCTTCATTCTATTGTTGATGTTTTCGATTCCGGTCGGATTCCACCACCAATTGACTGAACCAGGTATTGATCCAACTTGGAAGTTCATTCAAGTAGTCTTAACATTCATGGTTGTCATCCCTTCATTGATGACTGCATTCTCTTTATTCGCTACTTTTGAAATCACAGGCAGAAGAAAAGGTCATAAATCCTTATTCGGCTGGTTCAAAAAGCTTCCTTGGAAAGATGTTCGTTTCTTAGCACCATTCGTTGGTATGGTAGCATTCATCCCAGGTGGAGCAGGCGGTATCATTAACGCTTCTCACCAAGTAAACTCTCTTGTACACAACACGATTTGGATTACAGGTCACTTCCATTTAACAGTGGCAACAACAGTTATCCTGACGTTCTTTGGTATTGCTTATTGGTTGATTCCTCACTTGACAGGTCGCCGCTTGACTCCTAGCTTGAATAAACTAGGAATTATCCAGACATTCATTTGGGTAATCGGTATGACGATCATGTCAGGATCTATGCATATTCAAGGCTTAATCGGCGGACCACGTCGTTCAGCGTTCTCTGAGTACGCAGGTGGAGATCAAGTTGCAACATGGATTAGTTATCAAATGTGGCAAGCTGTCGGTGGAACGATTCTATTCATCGGTATCCTGTTAATGTTCTACATCTTCATTCAGTTAGCATTCTTCGCGCCACGTGGTTATGAAGAATACCCTATCGCTGAAGAAGAAATAGATGCAGAAAAGACACCAAAGATTTTGGAAAACTGGTATTTGTGGATTGGTATTACGATCGCATTGATTCTATTCGCGTATACGATACCGATGATCGATATCATTAAGCACTCTCCTCCTGGATCCATTCCATTTGACTGGCCAATCGGACGTTCTTAAACAACAGAAAAGCCCTGAAAAATCCGGATAGTCGCGGATTTTTCATGGGCTTTTTTTATAAACTGCTTAGAACTTCAATTAGACAGTAACAGTTCTATTATACTATAAATGTATAATGAAACCATTTTTTGTAGTACTTACATATATAATAAATCTATCAATCTATTGAACATTTATCGTAAAAATAAGTCTAAAGATACGTTTAATATCCAGAAGAGTATTGTATGATAGGTTTATAGGATTAATAACGAAATGATACTCAGCAGTACAAAGTACCAAATCTATTATACTAAAAGGAGATACGCCGAAATGAAGAAAATTGCCCTAGCCGCGATCGCCTCTCTTATGCTTGCAACAAGCATATCGGTCGGTAGCGTTGCTGCTGCATCAAAAACGCATATCGTGCAATCAGGAGAAACTCTTTACAAGATTTCCAATCAGTACAAGATTACGGTAACTGAACTAAAACGTCTGAATTCTCTCACTTCTAATGATATCAAAGTTAAACAGAAACTAATAGTAGAAAATAAAGTAAATTCATCAAAAGCTGTTTCTTCTACTAATTCATTACATGGTTCCCTATCATCAATCAAACCTGTAATTCAACCAAGCGCCCCTGTGGTTAAGCCAAACTTACCTGTAGTTAAGCCTAGCTTACCTGCTACTAACCAGGCACTCGGCAAAAAATTAGTAGATCTTACGCAACCGTTACTAGGAACTCCTTATGTATGGGCAGGCGTTACTCCAGCAGGATTCGATTGCAGCGGGTTCATCTATTATGCATTCAACCAAGCAGGCGTGAAAGTACCAAGACAAGATACAATCGGTTTCTTTAACCGTTCAGTATTCATCAAAGATCCGGTTGTTGGCGATTTATTATTCTTTGAAAATACATATCGACCAGGTATCTCACATATCGGTATTTATCTTGGAGACAATAAGTTCATTCATGCGGGTACGAAAGAAATTGAAATCGCTTCACTAGATTCTTCTTATTGGAGCTCACACTTCATGGGCTTTAAACGCTTTATAGATGTGAAATAATCAATGAAAAACGGGTTGTCCTGTAAGTCATAATGACTTGTAGGACAACCCGTTTTTGTTGTTTAATTATCGTGCAGAATATCCGCCATCAATTACTAGTTCTGCGCCCGTAATATAAGACGCTTCATCTGATGCCAAGAATAGTACTGCATTCCCCACATCTTCCGGTTGACCCAAACGTTGCAATGGAGTCATTTTAATCAACATGTCCAACTGTGCTTTAGAATCTTCAAGATTCGCAACCATTGGTGTTTGGATAACTCCTGGGAATACTGTGTTCACACGGATACCTGCATGTCCATATTCCGCTGCCGCCGCTTTAGAGATCGCACGTACTGCACCTTTAGAAGCAGAGTATGGATTCAAGCCCATACCGATTAAAGCTGTATATGAAGAAATATTAACGATTGAACCTTTTTTCGCTTCTGTCATATATTTCGACGCATGCTTCATACCTAAGAATGTACCGAAGCTGTTGATATCTGAAAGTCTGCGCCAATCTTCAATCGTGATCTGATCCACAGTTTTTTCAGTTGAGATACCAGCATTATTCACAAGAATATCAATTTTGCCGAAGTGATCGACTGCTTTTTTCATTGCGTCTTCCCACTCTGCATCTTCAGTTACATTCAATTTGATAGTGAAAATATTGTCCTGACCGCCCCACTTTTCTTCGAGCGCTGCTGTATTGATGTCAGCTGCAATTACTTTGGCACCTTCTGTCGTGAATTGCTTTACCATCATTTCACCCATACCGGATGCTCCACCTGTAATGAATGCTACTTTGTCTTGTAATCTGCCCATACTATATCTCTCCTTTATTGTTGTTACTATTATATAGTTTAACATTAAACTATATTCTGTTCAATTATTCGGATTGCCAATATCTTCATCTGACGTTGGTTGTTTCTAACGCTTTCACTTTATGCACACCTTGTATAGGCCCTATGCATACCGTATAATAGAAGATGTATATATACTCTACAAATGGAAGAAGTGAACAATTATGTTCAAAGATCAACGTTATCTTAATTATAATGCAGCGGGCTTCCGGCAGGATCTAATTGCAGGGATTACTGTTGGAATTGTAGCCATTCCGCTTGGGATGGCTTTTGCTATTGCTTCCGGTGTAAAACCTGAATACGGACTGTATACTACGATCATCGCAGGTCTTCTAGTCGCCTTGTTAGGTGGTTCACGTTACCAAATTGCAGGTCCTACAGGTGCATTCATTCCTATATTACTAGCTATCGTACTGCAATATGGTTATGAAGATCTTTTGATTGCTGGATTTCTCGCTGGTATTCTCCTCGTCATCATGAGCTTTCTCGGTGTCAGTAATCTCATTCATTTCGTTCCGCGATCAGTGACGATAGGATTCACCGCTGGGATAGCAGTCATTATATTCACTGGCCAATTCCAAAACTTCTTTGGATTAACAGGTGTTGAGAAAAAAGAGTTCTTCCATGAAAGCATGATGGAAATCGCTCATAATTTTCATACCATCAACACATTTAGCATCTTGACTGCCGTAATTGGTTTGGTCGTCATCTTCACTTTACCGAGGATTGCTCCTAAGGTTCCATTGTTACTCATTGCGTTGCTGGTTCCTACGATCTGCTCGATATGGTTCTTCCCAGGTAAGGTGGAAACAATCGGTACAGCATACGGCGGCATTCCGCAACATTTGCCTAGTTTTCATTTTCCCGAGATTACATTTACTAAACTGGTCAATCTATGGCAACCCGCTTTAATCATTGCTGCACTCGGTGCGATTGAGTCCTTGCTCTCCGCAGTCGTTGCAGATGGAATGAAAAGCAAAGTTCCTAAGCATGATTCCAAGAAAGAATTATTCGGCCAAGGGATCGCGAATATTATTACGCCGTTATTCGGTGGAATCCCAGCTACAGGTGCTATCGCTCGTACCGCCACAAATATCGGTTCAGGAGCAGTCAGTCCGATATCAGGCGTCGTACAAAGTTTATTTGTATTAGCGTTCTTATTACTATTTGCACCTTACGCATCTTATATACCGCTAGCCGCCATGGCACCGATTTTGATGTTTGTCGCATGGAATATGAGTTCACGTAAAGCATTCGTCCAGATCGCTTCGTTACGCTCAGGAGATTCAATTGTGTTACTGACAACTTTCTTGTTGACGATATTCGTGAATCTAACAATCGCAGTCGAAGTCGGAATCTTACTCGCCGCCTTGTCGTTCTTACGCAAGATGAGTGGTTCGTTGGATATTAAAAAGAGTAAACTGACCGACGTCGAAAAGTTCAAGTTGTCTACAGAAAATGAATCCGAGCTGATCAAATTCAAAATCTCGGGTCCCCTGTTCTTCGGTACAGCGAAACATTTCGAAGATCGATATCCTGAACTATTGAATCTTGAGCAGAAGACGATCATTTTAGACATGAAAAATCTAACAGCCATTGACGCAACAGGCGAAGCAGCCCTTTCTGCCATGCTCGACGAAGCGAAACGACAGAAAAAGCGACTAATCTTCAAAAGAGTGCCTCCAGAGAAAGTCAGCCTGTTCAAACGAAGTGGCTTGTATGAAAAGATCGGTGAAGATAACTTCTTTATGCTGTAAATCATTTCATTGGGTTCGTCGCTCGAGTCAGTTTTGGCATCGAAAATAGTGCGTATCTGCTTTCTGGACCCGCATAAGCATGTGCAAGAACCATAATTCTATGCCGATTTTTACGGAAACACAAGCCAAAAACCACAAAAAAGCTTCCACTCAACTTACTGAGCGGAAGCTTTTTTCTGTCATTACAATTTCCATTTAAATCGAGCATAGCTTGCAAGCAATAGGAAGTTGACTGCGGCACTAATTACCGTACCGTAGGCAATCGCCTGTGCGCCGATCTGATCGACGAATGCATAGATGATCCCGATATTAATACCAAACACACTAATCAAACTAAAGATAATCGGCATAATGGAGTTACCCTTTGCATAGTAGAAACGAGTGATGTACGTATTGGCCGCCAAGAAGAACATCGACAAAGCAAATACTTTAAACACCGGCACCGTTAGCATGATGGATTTTTCATCGAAGCCGAATACCAACTTGATCAACGGCTCAGCAAAGATGTAGCAGAACACGGTAGTAGGTACTAACAGCACGACCATGTACAGCATACCTTTTTTGTAGAGCTTCTTAATCATACCCGTATCCCCTTCGCCTTCTTTCTTTGCGAGCATGGGATAGATGACTGTTGTAACAGCCGTCATAAGGATTGCTTGTGGGAAGCCTGTTAATTTGGATGCATAGTTAATGGACGAAATCGCACCTTCGCCCAGTCCACCTGCCGCGATCCGATGAATGACGAAATAGAACTGCAGTGACGCGCCACCAAATAAAATCGGTAATGCCAGCCACCACATTCTCTTAATATCCGTTGGCATGCCGAATGAAGGCTTCAGTGAAGACAGGTCTGCACGTTTGATTCCCCAGTAAAGGAATAAACCCATCAAAACGGCACTCACCATCGCTCCCACACCGTACGATTCAGGCCCAAGCCATTTCGTCAAGGCAAAACCTATACCGACGAATGTCGCGTTATACAATAAGATCGCTAAACTCGACAACTGAAAGCGATCATTGATGTTCAATAATCCGCTCATCCAAGTAGACATGACCAGTACGATGGAAGATGGCATCATCCAGAGGAAAAGATTCCGTACCAATGTATAGTCTTCTTCACTTAATTCTTTGAAGAACAGATGCAAAATCGGATTCGTTAATGCGATAATAACTACCGTGACGAGCGTTGCGCTTAACACAACCGTCGTAAACGCCTTGCGGACAAATAACGGCTTGTCCATCTTAGAGGAATGATAAACTGATATAAATGCAGTCGTCAATGCTCCACCTAGCACTAGATAAATAAAGTTCGGAATAGTATAGGCTGTCGCAATGGCGTCCGCCACTGTAGACGTACCATACTGTCTGCCGATGACGACTTCTCGACCGAAACCGAATAGTCTTGCCACAATATTGATAATGGCAACCCCACCGATGATCTTGAATAATTTACTCATTTGGAAGGACCCTTTCCATTCTGTTCATAGATATCGTTCAACCTTTTGACGATTACTTTTGAAGAATGTTGCTGAATCACTTGTTGCGTAACTTCATGCTGCTCTCTTGTCACTTCATTCGCAAGTGCTTCTTCGAGTCCAGCAGCTAAAGCTTGTGCATTATGCGGTTCAACGAGAGTTCCCACATCATCTTTCAATAAATAAGGAAGACCGCCAACATTTGTTGCGACGACTTTGGCTCCTGACGCAAGAGCTTCGAGTGCTACCAATCCAAAACCTTCATGATAGGACGGTAGAACAAGTATATCTGCAGCTGACATCCATTTCGCCAGCTCGGTTTGACTCACTGGTTCTTTAAAACGGATATCCGCATTATTAATAACTTTATTCTTCACTTCCGTCGCGAAGCGCTGATCCTTTTGTGAACCTACTATATATAGAAGGAGATCATTCTTTGTTTCTTGTAATTTCTCAAATGCATCTATTAATTCCACGACACCCTTCGCTTCGATGACGTTCCCAACAAACAGTATTACACGTTCATTCAATGGTACATCTAATAGAAGACGAACTTCTTCCTGACCCATCGGTTTAAAAATACTCGTATCGACACCCATGCTCATGACTTCCACTTTATCCGGTGAAATGCCATAGTCATTGATCACGTCACTTCGCAACTTCTCCCCTACTGTAATAACGGCTGAGGATTCTTGTAAAATACGTTTAGTAAAACTCGCGATTCTCGTACTCTTCTTAGCCATTTTATCTAGATCTCCACCATGAACTGTGACAACATAAGGTATTTTACATAATTTCTTTGCGATTAATGAAACCATTCCAGTCGGAAACGCGTAATGTGCATGCGTGATATTAATCGTGCGTTTATGTTGCATTACATATAGAAGGGATCGCATTCCCCATGATAGATAGTTGATTACTTTCCCGATCTTTCCTTTACCCGGATCATGAATGGCGATGACTTTAACATCTACTCCATTACTTTTTAATTGTTCCACTTGGTTTTTAACAAATATTCCATAGGTAGGATGCTCTGCGGAAGGATACATATTGCTGAATACTGCTACTTTAGTCACTCATAACTCATCCTTTATTACTTACTGTCATATACAAGTTAGTTTTTTTATACGTTGATGATTATACCACATACCACACGAGTATATTGTCGCAACGTTCATAAACTGACTATTTTATTTATTCTGATCAATAAGTTACCTTACTAGGCGTTTGTACTAACATTTCATTCATATGTCGACGTGTAATTCTCTTGTAATGTAACTGTAATAATTAAGACGTTTATAAGTGCTAATATATTCCTAGATTACAAAGCGCAACAGTGATTGTGCGAAAGGGGAATTTGAGATCAGCATGAAACGTCTATTAACTCTGGTTATGGCAAGTCTATTATTCTTTTCATTCGTGCCAGAATTTGCTTCCGCAAACTCACCAACGTCATTAATTAATACCTCGAAAAAATATATGGGAACACCTTATCGATTAGGTGGGACAACCCCAACCGCTTTTGATTGTTCAGGATTCACACAATACGTTTTCAATAAAGAAGGTCTTTCTATTCCAAGAACGACTGGTCAACAAATAGCTATTGGAACTTCCGTTTCCAAAAGCAACCTAGAAGTTGGAGATTTGGTATTCTTCAATACATCAGGTCGCGGTGTATCACACGTAGGAATCTACTCAGGTTCTAATAACTTTATCCACGCTTCAGTCAGTAAAGGCGTAATGGTATCATCACTAGACGATCCATACTACTGGAAAAGCCGTTACATCGGTGCTCGTCGTGTAGCAGACTTTAGTGATAACGTAAGTAAAGAAGAATCACAAGTTGCTGCTGATGCACCTGTTAAAGAAATCGTTTATGCATCACGTGCAGAAGTAGCACAAGTATTGGCTGAGAAATTAGATCTCGACATGACAACAGCTAACGTTACATTCGATGACGTTGATGAATCCAATAAACATTATAAAGCAATTGCTGCAGTAGCTGAGGCGAAGATTTTCACAGGCGACGCAGGGAAATTTAATCCGAATAAAGAATTGACTCGTGCTCAACTAGCAAAAGTTTTAGTCGAAGCATTTGAACTTAGACACTCTGCTATCGCGAACTTCTCTGATGTTCCGAACGGTCACTGGGCAACTGAATACATTAACATCTTATTCTACAATGAAATTACAACTGGCTATGGCGATGGAACTTTTGGTTTGACAGATAAAGTATCAGTTGGACAACTACATAAATTCATCGACCGTATCAATAATTAACTCCCCTACCGAATGTTCTAACTAGAGCATTCGGTTTTCTCTGAATTCACATATATGCCCCCTACGTATTAACTATCCATGAGTAGTAATGAAGAATCATCTAAGAGTTATTACTATTTTACGAACCATGACAAAAACATCTAGTAATCATTTTTCTTTACTGGTAAAATGAACCTATGAGTCTAGTAACAAATAATATACTCGAGGAGGATCTCATGAAACAATTTAAATGGGCAACAGTTGGTCTGTTGCTGCTAACCATCTTAGCTCTCTCACCTCTCCAGTCATTGGCAAGCTTCAAGTTTTCCGACGTCCCAGCGAACAGTGAATATTTCAAAGAAGTCCATTACATAGCGGAAAAAGGCATTATTAATCAAACTCCGAAATTTAATCCTCAAGACAATTTACGTCGTTCACATGTTGCCAAGATGCTTGTCATCGCAACAGGAACACAAGATACACAGTTGAAAAATATGGAGATCAATGGTTTGAAGCCGTCTAGTGAACAATACAAGTTTGCTAATATTGCGCTTCAAAAAGGATTTTTCCCTAATACTGACGCAAATAACTTTAAACCGAACGAAGAAATTAAACGTGATGAGATGGCCTATGCTATGTCTGTAGCGTTCAATTTATCCGAAAAAGTCACGAGCCAAAAACCTTTGGGCATGGATGATGTGAAAAACCACAAATACGCTGACCGTATCAACGGTTTGTATTATGCAGGTATTACACAAGGCGACAATAAGAAGTTCTTGCCTAATAATAAGTTAACACGTAAGCAATTCGCATTATTCGTTGCACGCGCAATGGACAAGCAATTTGCGTTAACTGTTAAAACTCCTGACCAGCAATCTAGCGTAAAGTATGTACGCGTAGCAACTGGTGACGATACAGATCCACTGAACGTGCGCAGTGCGCCTTCCGAGTCTTCTGCTATTATCCACGTGCTGCCTAACGGTACATTAGTAGAAGTAACTGGCAGTACAGGTATATGGCTGAAAGTAAATATAAACGGAGTAGAAGGATATATTCATGAATATTTCACGACTACGAATCTAAATGATGCGACACCGAATAAACCGACTCCAACACCACCTGTCACAACACCAAAACCGACGCCAACACCGACTCCTGTTGCGAAAACAATGGGTAAAGTGACGGTAAATAATTTAAATATGCGTTCTGCAGGTAATTCCAGTGCACCAACTGTTGGTAAGCTACAAGCCGGTCAAAAAGTAGAAGTCTTGTCTACGTCTGGTTACTGGGCAAAAATTCGCACAGGCAGTACAACAGGTTATGTTCACAAGACGTATTTGAAGTTATTGAATCAAACAGGTAATCCACTGAAAGACCGAATCATCGTGGTTGATGCAGGGCACGGCGGACATGATCCAGGTGCAGGTAAGAATGGTCAATCTGAAAAAAATATCACATTGAATGTAGCAAAAAAAGTGGAAGCGAAGTTAAAGAATGCGGGCGCTAAAGTGATCATGACACGTTCTAATGATACTTATCATTCTCTTCAAGCACGCACAGATTTCGCTAAGAAGAATTTTGCTGAAACATTCGTTTCCATTCACGTGAACGCAGCAGGTTTTGCAGCAAAAGGAACAGAAGTTTTCTATGATTCTTCTTCCAACGTAAACGCAACAGAAAGCCGTGATTTAGCTTCATTCATTCAGCGTAATATTGTGCAAAAAGCCAATATGTCTGATCGTGGCGTGAAGAATAGAGGTTTTTATGTAATCAAGAATAATAACGTAGCTGCTGTGCTTGTAGAATTAGGCTTTATTACAAACTCTCAGGACTACGCGAAGTTGACTAGCGAGCAGTATTTGAATATTTATGCTGATGCCATCTACACAGGTTTACACCAGTATTACAGCAAACAATAATCCCCCCTCCCAAGCATCTGACTTGGGAGGTTTTTTGTTTGAACTGGACTTGTTTAAGTTCAAAAGCAAGTACTTAGGAATAGTGTGGGAGTTAGTGTGTACGATGGGATGGAAGCTCCAGTTGGCGGACGCTTTCCCATGGGCCTGCGGTGAGCCAACCAGTTCGCTACGCTCTCTTTTGGTTGTCTCACCTGATCAGGCTGATCCATCGGGAGTCGCCGCCAACTTCCGCTTCCATCCTACTTTTATAGTGGAGGTACTTATATCCTTCACTGTAAGTAGTATGTGAATTATTTTTTGTCTTAACTTATTTACATTCAAGTACTGAAGATCAAAACCTATTACAACACTTATTTCAATGCACAACAAAAAGTATCAACCACTCGCATTGCAAGGGATTGGAGCGAGAGCCGTAGCGAAGGACGGCTTTTGCGAGTAAAAGCGAAGCGTTAGGAGCACATCTTTGCACTAGGAGGGGCGACTCCTGGAGGATCAGCGGGACAGGTGAAACACCCTGCGAGCGAAGCGAGAGCCGTAGCGAAGGACGGCTTTTGCGAGTAAAAGCGTAGCGTTAGGAGCACATCTTTGCACTAGGGGTGTGGTTCACCGCCCGCCCTCAGGAAAGCGTCCCCTTCGTAGCGCCAATCCCCACCCCTACCCCTTTGCCCTCGACATCACTCTGTGTTTTACTTATTTAATCAAATCAAAGAAAAAAATCCGCCACGAGAAGTTAGCTTCCCATGACGGATCCTTTTATTATATAGCCAACTGACTAATCTCTTTAGCGAAAACATCTTGCGCTTTAGAAATATCCACTTCACGTCCCATTTCGCTCAACGTCTCTCCAATTTGCATAACAGCTTTCTCCAACATATCCGCCGTAGTATTCCCCATATGTCCGATACGGAATGCTTTACCTGCTAAATGAGCGAGTGAGCCGGATAGAACCGTCCCCTTCTCCGCCATTGCCGCACGGAACTTTGCGTCATCGATACCTTCAGGATACAAAATACAGCTCAACGTCGGTGCTGCTACTTCTTCTGAAGCGATGGCCTTCATTCCGTAGACTGCTAGACTTTGTCGTACAGCGCGACCGAACGCTTTATGTCGTGCAATGCGTGCATCAATTCCCTCTTCCAATACGATACGCAATCCTTCTTCTAACCCATAGATTAAATTGACTGCAGGCGTTGCGAAGTATTTCGATGGATCATGCATGACAGGTAGCCAATTATAAATATCGCAGTAGTATGCTTGTACACGTTCCATAGCGGCGCGTGCATCCAAAGCTTTTTGATTGAATGCGACCAATGCAATGCCCGGTGGCACACCAATGGCTTTCTGCGATCCAGTCAGTACGATATCAATCGTGTTACCTGCTCCGCCATATTCTTTACTCATATCTTCGTCCATCGCAGTCGTTGCACAAACACCGTCTACAATAACAAGAGCGTCGTGCTTCTTGATGACAGGTACAACAGCTTCCAAATCAATTTTCACACCTGTCGAAGTGTCCGCATGTGTCACAGTAACAGCTTTATAGTTGCCTTCAGATAACTTTTTATCGATCTCTTCAGGAGATACTTGCTGCCCCCATTCAGATTGCAATACATCAACTTGAATTCCAAACGCTTGTCCCAGTTTGATGAAACGATCTCCAAAGTATCCTTGGCTGACGACGAGAAGTTTTTCACCTTCCGCCACCGTATTGACAATTGCCATTTCCATTCCGATCGTTCCGGAACCGGCAACTACGAATACTTCTCCATCTGTGTTGAATATTTCTCTTGTCTGATCAATAGTATGTTTATAGATTTTCACGAAACGCGGATCAGTATGTGACCACGTTTCATTTGCCATCGCATCATAAATAGAATCTACTACTGGAGTCGGTCCAGGAATTAACAACATTTCTTTATTTCTCATCATATTATTCCTCCTCTTAATGAAGTTCGTCGCCTTAATACTATACAAACTATCAAAATTTTTCAAATAAAAGAAAAAGAGGGAATTGGATATACACCCAATTCCCTCCCACTTTTCACTTCATCTACTGGAAGATGTTGTGACCCCGTTATCATATTAATACCCCTTTGCTTCAACGAATGAGACTTTCTCCCAAAAGTCACATTCGGTAAACCATTCGTACAATTAGAACTGTGCTGTTTCAGTTGAACCAGACATAGCAGTTGTTGAAGATTGTCCTTCAGAGATAACCTGTGTAACTTCGTCAAAGTAACCTGTTCCAACTTCACGTTGGTGACGAGTAGCAGTATATCCTTTTACTTCGTTTTCAAACTCAGCTTGCTGAAGCTCTGAGTAAGCAGCCATTCCGCGAGTTTTGTAACCGTGAGCCAATTCGAACATGCTGTGGTTTAGTGAGTGGAAACCAGCAAGTGTTACGAACTGGAACTTGTAACCCATCTTACCAAGTTCAACCTGGTACTTCGCGATTGTTTCTTGATCAAGATTCGCTTTCCAGTTGAATGATGGTGAACAGTTATACGCAAGCATTTTTTCAGGGAATTTCGCGTGAATTGCATCAGCGAATTCTTGAGCTTCTTCAAGTGATGGGTGAGAAGTTTCACACCAAACTAGGTCAGCGTATTCAGCATAAGCAAGTCCGCGTGCGATTGCTTGTTTGATACCTGGAGTAGTTTTGAAGAATCCTTCGTTCGTGCGCTCTCCAGTGATGAATGGAGCGTCGATTGGATCGATGTCGCTAGTTACCATGTCAGCAGCGTCAGCGTCAGTACGAGCGATGATTACTGTATCAACACCAAGTACGTCAGCAGCTAGACGTGCAGCTGTTAGGTTACGAACTGCGTTTTGAGTTGGTAGAAGTACTTTACCACCCAAGTGTCCACATTTCTTTTCTGATGCTAATTGGTCTTCCAAGTGAACACCAGCAGCTCCAGCTTCGATCATGCCCTTCATTAGTTCGAACACGTTCAATGGACCACCGAAACCAGCTTCCATGTCAGCAACGATTGGAGCGAACCAGTTAAATCCGTCTTCACGGCCTTCTGCATGGTCGATCTGGTCAGCACGTTGAAGTGCTTGGTTGATGCGCTTAACAACTGCAGGTACAGAGTTTGCTGGATATAAACTTTGGTCAGGATACATTTGTCCTGCAAGGTTTGCATCAGCAGCAACTTGCCATCCGCTTAGGTAGATTGCTTGTAGACCAGCTTTAACTTGTTGAACTGCTTGGTTACCCGTTAGTGCACCTAGTGCATTAATGAAATCTTCTTCATGAAGAGATTCCCAAAGGCGAGCAGCACCCTTTTCAGCTAGTGTATTTTGAATTAGAAGTGAACCTCTTAGTTTAACTACATCCTCAGCAGAGTAGTTACGTTTGATTCCTTTCCAACGGCTATCCTCGGCCCAGCTTTTCTCTAATTGTGCAATTTGTTCTTGTCTAGTTGACATTATAACTTCACACCTTCCAGGTTTTTCGACTGGTAACTGTTACAGTCTGTTTCATAACAGCTTCCTTCGTTAGTTATTACTATATAACAGTGCGTCGGAATTGTCAGTTCATTTCGACAAAAAGGCTTTTTTCATGGATGAAAGAATGGTAGAATGGATGAAAGGGCATACATTGGAAATTAACTATATAAAAAGGGGTTTATATGAAAAACATGTCAAATACCGCTATCCCAAAAAATATTCTTAATCAATACGCTGCTTTATTAGAGGACTGGGTGCCAAAAGACGCCTCTATAGCGATCGCGGTTTCTGATCACTATATCTACTACGTTCCGGGCATGCATGATATTCATTTAAAAGAAGGTCAGCACATCCAAACAGGCAGTATTGCTGAAATCACCATCAAAGAACAACGCAAAGTTGAAGTCGTTATGGACAACACTCTTTATGGTACATCGTACTTCGGTATTGGTTATCCTATTGATGTAAAAGGCGATAAAGGAGCATTAATCATTATTCTACCGCCTAACTTCCATGTACTAAAGAAAGATCAGCTACAGTTCTTAACAGGCAAGAAAGATGATGAGTGGTTCCCTATTCCTTTAGATCAAGTTAGTTATATAGAGAGTTTGCATAAGAAGACGTGGTTTTACACTGCAGGTGAAAGTTATAATATCAGTTTTACGTTGAAGGATTTGCATCTTCGTTTGCCTAGGTGTTTTTTGAGGATTCATCGTTCGTATATTATTAATATGAATTGTATAGAGAAGATTTCGCGGGACTTTTCTTCAAATCTTGTGATTAAGCTGATAGATGGGACGGAACTGCCGGTTAGTCAGACATATTTGAATGAGGTTCGTGCGCTTTTAGGGTTTTAAGCATTAGTTAGTTTAAGTAAAACAGATAGAGTGAATGGGATGGCACCGTTGATCGACGTTCCAGGCGGACGCTTTCCCGAGGGCGTGGCTTGAGCCTCCTCGTACGCTTCGCTTCCTGCGGGGTCTCAAGGCGCACGCTAATCCTCCGGGAGTCGCCGCCTTGCACTTACGATCAACTAGTGTATTCTTCTATGGATAGAAAATTCTTCAAAAAGAAACTAAAGACCAATCCTATTATTGTGGGATTGGTCTTCAGTCAGGGCATATGATTCATTCATATGCTTTTTTATTTGGTCTTTTTTATAGCTGCAGTAAATTGTTTTGTGCCTTTCATTGCTTCTTCATATAAAGAAGTAGAAAGTTTTTCTGTTTTGGCGCATGTTTCTTTCCAGTCTGTAGCCAGAGATTCGAAGGCTTTGGAGAAGTGGTTGTTTGCTTTATGCATTTCGCCAATTGGAATGGATACTTCCGTTAGGTCTGCTAGTTTCATGAAGTCTGTTACTTTGTGGTGGTAGCAGACAGCGATGATAGGTGTTGATGTACATGTCGCCAAAATCAGTGAGTGTAGTCTTGTACCAATTAATATGTCTTGTTCAGCTGTAATTTCTAATAAATCTTTCGGTAAAAGATTATGATCGATAATGGTTGTTTGTTCCGTTTTTTTCATTAGAGCTTGAATATCTTTTGTTACATCGGCATCCTGAGGGAATTTGGTGGCAAAGAATGTGATTTCGACGGGTTGTTGCGCTGCTAATTCGTCCAAATTTCTCGCCATTCCTTCTATATACTGTTGGTAAATTTCCTCTTTACTCTCCGGCCAGTAGCCCGCGTGGTAATACGGGACAGCGGTTACGCCAATTTTCAATGGCTTGTCGGATATTTCTTTGCGTTGTTGTTTTAAGGAAAATGCCGGATCTCCTATTACTTCAACGGACTTTTTCACTCCAATTGATTTCAGTAGTTCTGCTGATTCAGGATCCCTTACTGAAATACTGTTTGCGTGTTTGCTCATATAACGAATAAACCATTTACCTAATTCGCTATTGAGTGGCCCTGCTCCACAGCCGTACACAACATAAGGAACGCCAGAGTTTTTTGCCATCATCGCATAAGAACCGTATAACGGGGCTTCTGTTTTATACAGATCCATCAGAATACCGCCACCGCCGATAATGAGTAAGTCAAATGTTTTAACGATCTTTTTATTTTTAAGATACGTTGCGCCAAATGTTTTCACTGAGCTTCCTTTTCTATAATACAAAGGTGCGCTCATCACTTGATAGCGCTTTGCTGTTTGCTCAGGATTATTGCTGAATACGGTAATCACATCACTCGGTACGTTAAAAGTAGATGTGACTTGCGATATAATGCTTAATAAAATGGCTTCATCGCCATTGTTGTCGTTTCCATAGTTTCCTACTATTCCTATTTTCAATTTCAACCATCCTCTACAGGTCATTTGTTTCAAGTATAGCAGAGTAGACTTTTTTATTGTATTTAAAAGACAAGGAAGCCTTTCAATCCGCTGACATGCAACAATTGAAAGGCTTCTATAATTACTTCGCTATACTTCTATAAAGGAATGCACTGAATTGTGCACGGTTGACCGGTTGACCAGGCATAAACTCGCCTTTTTCATTTCCTGTTGTAATTCCGTGATTGGCTAGAATATGAATCTGCTTGTATGCACCGTGTTGCGGAGATACGTCAATGAATTTCTGCGCAGACTCTCCTTCTAAATTATAAGCTTTCACTAAAATCATAGCCATTTGTGAACGAGTCAGTTGTCCAGTAGGATTAAACGTCCCATCGGAATGACCGCCTACAATATTGGCATTCGCAATCGCACTGATTTCATTGTAATAACGATGTGTTTTGGGAACATCGCTGAACTCTCTACGCGCTTGTTCAACGGGTGGTAAATTGAAAGCTCGACTTAAAATGACTGCTGCATGCTCTCTTGATAACGTATTACCAGGGTCGAATGTCCCGTCCGTGTCTCCATTAATTATACCGCGATCGCGTAAGAAGTAGATTTCAGTTGCGTACGCATAAGACAATGGCACATCTTTAAATAACTCAGTACTTGGATTTTCCACAATCGGTGGTACAGGTGTCGGTGGGTCAATGACAGGCGGAGCTTCAGTTGACTTCACTTCAACGGGTACAGAAATCACTTTCTTACCGAGAGTCGCTTGAACTTGTCCTTTTCCAGCTTTTATTGCCGCAAATGTTCCAGATGTAGTGATCGAACCAATATTCCCTGCAACACTCCACGTTAATTGCTCTGGCTGATAAATGATCGGTTGACCAGATGCGTCTGTCGGAGTAGCTGTAAATGTGATTTTCTCGTTCGGCTTGACGCTTGTCGCCGAAGCTTTCACGTCAAGTCTCGCTGGCTGATCAACAACCGTAATCGGGAAGGATTGTTCAGCTACTCCATAGTTGACGCTTATACGGTCTACTCCTGGTTGAACTGCTTTATACTTCAGACCCGTTCCTTCAACAGTTCCCTTTGCAGAGGTTGTTTTCAACTGGGAAGGATTCGGTACTATCGGGTTATAATATGCATCCAATACGTGATTAATTTTCAAATCAGCAGTTGCGCCTACTAACATTTCTCCCATTTGAGGGCGAGATACACTTACATAGGCCGGTTGCCCTGTTGGTGCGGTACTTACAGCTTCAAGAATAGCTGAAGTGCTACGTTGAGCGGAGTTGGATGTACGATTAGCCAATACTACTTGGTTACTACCATAATTGCGAATTCCCATCGTAGTGGACCCACCACCATCAAAGTTCAACGCACGATCATAACCTTGTGACACTAAATAATCGGCGAATTGCGTTAAAGACATGCCGTTACTGTATCCAGCTCTCGAATCAACCGTCACCATTTGAACTTGCTTTTTGTCTTTACTAATAGCAATAGCAGTTCTTGCTGTCTTCGCTGTAGCACGCGGATTATTTGTATCCATTGTAATATGACGTTTTCCGTCTTTAACAAGCATAGGACCACTCGCCATCATGAATTCGGAGTCTTTCCATTTATCGTCAATTGATAGTTTCAATGAAAGAGAATCTCCTACAGTCACTGATTTAAAGCGCTCCAAACCTTTTTTGCCGTGAATCGAAACAACAAATCCATTCTTTGGAATCGTGACAGGGTTCTTATCTCCGTAGCCACGTACCTTCACAACGTTACCTTGCACTTGCTGACCATAATGTGTAGACGTAATCGGTTCATTCGTTTCAACGACCAATTCAATGCCGAATTCATTCGAACCTGTCGTGTTTTTCACATGCTGCGGTGTGAAAATCATCGTTTCATCGGCTTGTCGTTCACGATTAAGACCTGTCATTTGAAAAACACTGCCATGAACGCCGACTTCGACTCCTAAATTAAAGTAATCAATTTCCGAAAGTCCGTCTTTCGTCACGCCAAATGCAATCGGTTGGCTGACATAGTAAGAGTTCGAACTCGAGATGACACCACCGTTTACAATTTCATTGCCTTCAGATAGCAAATACATTGGCACGCCAGTTTTCATATCGAAGAAAGAAGTATTTACTGCACCGACTACTCTATGCCCTTCTTTTGAATCACGATTCGCCAAAGTTAATGTAGGGGCTGTCCTCGAAATAGGCGAAGGAAGTCCCATCTTCAATTTCGTGAACGGATCACTTAAATCAACACCAATGTGATTGATGTGACTGCTTGCTGAATATGTATAGTGAGAATAAGTAACACCAGAAGACACGGGGTAACTAGAAACGACCTTTGTGCTGGCTGCCGCTGAAAACGGCAACGAGATTAGCATAGCTGCCGACATAGCGGTAATAACTACATTCCGCTTCGTGCGAGACAGCAAAGTATTTTGTCCGATAACACAACTCCACCTTTTCTACTCTTTATCAATCTCTAGTCTATCAAATAATGCCTACGTTTTCATGCACCGTTTGGACGAAAAAGGTAGAAAGAAAGGGGGAATTTGCAAATTAATGATGACTTTTGGTAAATTCGTTTGGTGTCTATGAGCGGTTGCAAGGCGCGATAGAGCGATTAACACAAGTCTATGAGCGGCCATCCACCAGTATAGAACGGTTACGCCATTTCTATGAGCGGTCACCGGACAACATAGAGCGCTCAACGTGATTCTATGATCACCATACCCTTCTAGTCTTTAATTAAAGCCTCCATAAATGAAACGCAAAGCAACAACTCCCCCCAATTACTCAACCCAAAAGAAAAAACCTACAAATGGATTACCCATTCGTAGGTTTTGATATTTCCTGCTGATGCTTACTAAACGCAACAAACGCGCCGAGCAAGATAAAGTAGAACAAAGTATACATCTTCAGTTCCCAAATATTATAATACATTCCAGAAACACCGGTCGAGAACCACAGTGCAATCATAAACACACCGAAATTCGTATGGCGTGACTTCCAGAAGAACCACAACATGCTAAGCAAGAAGACCGCGAAAATCAATACGCCAATCACACCAGTCTCCGCAATTACTTGAATATATTGGTTGTCGGAATAGAAATACTTCCCGCCATAGATATCCGAGCTAATGCCATAGTGATCATAAATCGGTGAACCATAAGATAACGTGGCGGAACCCCCGAACGATCCAAATCCTGTACCTGTTATAGGGTGATCTCCGAAGATCTCAAATCCTTTACGGATATAGTAGAAACGTCCACTCTCTGTCATGAGTGCCAAGTTCTTTTCATCAAATGTTTCTCCGAAGCGCCCACCGATACTTCCCGCACCACTTGGCTTCTCGTCTACTGTCACACCGAGCTCTGTAATATATTGAACAGCCAAGTTTACTGGATAATAAATCAAAATAATAGATGCGACTCCGGCAATTACTAGTCGTTTCAATAGATACCATTTTCTCGTCATGAGAATGAATACGACGCCAAACGTAACTGCGGAAATCCAAGTCCCCCTTGAATAGGTAAGAACTAGAATACCAAAGAACAATACGAGTAATACACGGAATGTCCATTTGTATTTATTCTGCTGATAAACGTGTTGTAAATAGACAACCGCAATGAGTCCGAAGAATAAGGATAATGCCAAAGAGTTCGGATTGCCTGTCAGTCCGTAAATACGCACAGCGTTTGTTGCAGATAAAACTTTATACTTCCACTCTTCCGGTAGCAGCAACTGACGCAATGACAACTTTTCTACTAAGCCATGAAGCGACATCACAATGTTCAACCAGACCGTCACCCATGCAAGCTGCTGTAACCATTTGTTCGTCAGTGTCATTCTTGAAATCGTATAGTAAAGCAAATACATAATCAAAAACGTACGAACTTGGAAAATGATAGATGTTGGTGTGACATCATGTAAGAATCCTATAATTGAGCCGAATAAAATAAAAGCAAAATAAGACCACTCAAACCATTTGAATGTAAATAGAGAACGAATATTATGTCGGTAGTGGAACAATGTCCATGCGAATACGACAAAGATTACTAAATCCCCTATTAACTTTAGGCCACTGTTCACTTCCAGCAAAAAAGGTCGGATATTAACATAGATGACCAGGAACAGAATACTCTGCTGTGGTTTAATAATCGAAAATAAGACAAAAAATAAGGTCGTGCCGAGCAATGCTATTTTTGAAGGCAGCAATAATGCAATGAGCATCACAGCTACTGCAACCAATATTGTACTTGTGGATTGTTCTTCCAATCGCTGTTTCCATATATTCATTAGTCTATAAAACCCTTTCTACGCTTGCTAGTTCCTTGTTGCATTATATCACTATCTAGGACGGAATAGTGAAAGCATTCGTTGCATCTTTTCGAATAATTATAGATTGTCGCTTATTGCCATATTTAGCATTTTATATCGAGATGGTATATTACATACTTTATTCCATATTTCTGCAGCTATCTGTCTATATACTTCTGTCACTTTATAGAAGTCTAGTGTAATAATAGTCTATTAATATACCAAATGATACTTACCAATGATAGTACTTTCTGCTACAATAGTAGGAGATTTATATAGGAGGTTTTGATTTGAAACGTTTGATAACATTACTGACACTATTGCTCTTGGTAGCTTCTCCTGTCTTCACACCGGTAGCGAGTGCAAATGACTTCTCAGGTCATCAGATGCAGCAAGAGCTGACATTTTGGGTAGATAAAGGCGTAATCCAAAAGGACGCAAAAGGGAATGTCTATCCCAATCGAGCGGTTACACGAGGGGAATTCGCTTCTTATCTCGCACGTTCATTGGAATTACCTACTTCGACACGCTATACATTTAATGACTTGAAAGTAAACCACTCCCGTACAATTGAGATTCAAAATGCTGCAGGTGCTGGAATTTTAGCTGGGTATCCTGACGGTTCATTCAAAGCGAATCAACAGATTACACGTCAACAAATGGCAGGAATGATTTTTAAGGCATTTCGTTTCCTAGAAATTCCAATCAAATCCACTACGGTTCAATTTAAAGACAGCAAGAAAATTTCATCAAACTTCGTACCCGCTGTATCCGCAGCTTCTTCATTGAATATCATACGAGGTGATCAAGGATATTTCAAACCAACAAGTAATGCAACGATTGCACATGCTTCTGCATTTCTATTCCGGATGTTCGCAGTCGCTGATGGAAAAGGTAGTACTCGCCCTCCTACAAACGTTGGCGGTACAGAAAATCCTAAAGTGCATAAAGTTAGTTCGATTTCCAATAGTCAACTGAATGTCACGGATGAGTCGTACATTACATTTGAAGATGCGCTAGCAGCGTATAACGCTTCTTCGATCGTTCAGACGATTTCTGTTAATAATAAAATTATCAAAATGAAGTCAGGTCAGGCGTTTGCTTCAGAAAACCCTAAGCAGTATACGTCATTATATAGCGATACTTCATTAAAAAACGAAGTCACATATGTCCAGAAAGGTTATGAACTGGATTATGTAGGCAGTAGCCCGGAACGTGTAGTAGTAGAAGTAGGCGGCTATACATATTATGCGAAACACGCAGAAATCGACCTAATTCCTTCTCAACTATCTACAGGCGCAAGTCAGTATAAAGTAACGAATGACGGCTTACTCATTCACCAACCTTATTATCGTACATACGATTCTAAAACAAAACAATATAAAGGGAGTTACGCAGAGTATACAGTCGGTCCTGCTTCTCCGACAATGAAAAAAGGACAAACGTATACGAGTAACGATGGTGTCCACTTTACAGAATTAAACGGTGCAGCAACCATTACGTATTATCCGTACTTCCAATTCCAATCGGTACGCCAGCCTTCCACTTACACTGGACAGGAACTGGATCGTTTCATCTCCAATGCATTACTTGCTAGACAAAAAACAGGTATTGCCCGCTATAAAAATGCTACGTCGAAGTCGAAACTAATTGGACTTGGAACATATGTCAAACAGATGGAGAAAAAGCATAACGTCAATGCAATGTTCATATTAGCGACAGCGATTCATGAAAGTGATTACGGGATGAGCGGCAATGCACAGCAAAAAAATAATATTTTCGGTATCCGCGTATTCGACTCTTCACCTGATAAAGGCGAAGTCTATGGTAATCCAACAAGAAGTGTCGATGCATTCATTACTCGCTACATTAACTTAAACTATGCGAATCCACTCGGTGCTTATGCCAATGGCGCAGCTCCTGGCAACAAGGCAGTCGGCTTTAATATGAAGTATGCATCCGATCCTTTCTGGGGAAGTAAGATCGCAGGTCACATGTGGCGCATCGATCAGTTCCTAGGCAGCAAAGACGCGGACCAAGCACAATTGGCTGTGATTTCGTATACAGGCAATACAGCAGTTAATATCCGCACAAGTCCAGATGCAGCGAATAAGAATAATATTCTATTCTCTTATAAGCCTAAGCATCCAGGTAATCTAGCAGCATTCGGCTATCCACTAGTTGTGACAGATCGTACAACCGGTGCAGACGGCTTTGTTTGGTACAAAGTGCGCATGGACATCAACCCAGGTGCACAAATCAACGAACCATACGGCTGGATCCGTTCCGACTTAGCTACACTTGTAAACTAAATAATCAACGAAACCACCATCTCGCAGTTTAGGAGATGGTGGTTTTTCATTTGGAGAGTGATTGCAATGGGAATGGCGGTGCTAATCAACGGTGCCCTCCCCTTTACTCTATTACTACACTAAAAACAAAACACCATCCCCTGAACTAAAGGAGATGGTGTTTGTTCATTATAATGCGTCGGTGTACTCTTTACCTGCTGGTAGCAAGTTAGACATATTGATTCGTTTCAAGCCTTCTTTAATCTTCGTAGTATACCCTTGCTTCGTACTATTCAAATAGCCCGCCTTCGACTTAATCATGCGCTCGAATACTTTGGCTTTTGATTGATCAACCTGTGACCATTTTTCATAAGAATGAATCAAGTCTTCCAACGTCAAATGTACATAATCCGTACCTGAAAACTGACCATTCGGTGCACGTTTATACCAGATGTCACCGTTAGAACGAGTCCAGTTCTTCTCTTCAAAGCGAATGGCTTTTTCAATTGCACTGGCATTTTCCAAATACACTGGATCATTGAATTCTTGGAATGCCAACAAAAGAATGTTCATGCCGCCAAGTAAATGGTTCATAGACGTATGGGTCTTCACTTGTGATTTTGCCGGGAAGTAATCCGGAATATAATAGGCAGTTGGAGACAAGAAGTTCACATTGCCTTTTCTATGCTGCTGTACGAGCAAGTTTGCATAGTTACGTAAACCGTCGTTGTAATCTTTATGATTGAATGCGCTACCGCCATTATAAAGGAATAATGCAATCTGTTCATTGAAACGCGTGTCAACGAATGGTGCTGTGAAGTTATATAAATTCTTCAAATACGTACTCGTAACTTCCGTTTCCCAATAAGGCTTGCTTCCTCTGAAAACAGCTAAGTTTGTAAAGGAGTTATGCAAAATATCTTCATAATAACGTTCTTTCGTTTGGTTGTATAACAACATGACACGATCTTCTTTTACCAAAAGTAAATTGCGTCCATATCCGCGACCCGAAGCTGGCATCGGTTCAATGGTAGTCGCCATCTTGTTGTAAGGACCTTCAGCTGTATACCATTTATTACGCTTTTTATAGTTGGTAATCGATTCCCGAAGCCATGCATCTAATCTTTCATTTGAAGAAAAAAGCTTCTTATCGGATGAAAGAATCCATTGATCCACTACATCATACCCTCTAGAGTTCAACTCATATATCGATACTCGGGTATCGCCCATCAGAATATTACTGTAAGATTCCTTCTCATCCTGCAATTCACGTGTATGGCTAACTGCGCCATTATTATACTTCAGCTCGAGTTCACGTGAACGATATGTTTTCGAAATCATTTGCTGACCTGTTCCCTGCTGTGAAATGGTTTCAAGGACACCTACAGGAGAAGTTGCAATATCAAAGCCAAATGTATCATCCACATCTTTTTTCATAGGATATTTGTCAAATCGTTCTATTTTATTCGTTTTAATATTCCCATCAATTCGTACCAAATCGACGCGAATCGGCAGTCGATCCGGATTTCTCAACTCAACAAATGTAAAGTAGTCGCCATTTGGCAACTCACGTTTTGTTACAGTAACTCTTGTGCTTTTTCTCTCACTGACACCATAGACATAGATATGATCCGTCGCATGTCCGTGTGCTTTCACTCGCTTGGCCGCTAAAGACAAGTAGTGATTGGAACGCAAGTATGTTTGTCCCTCTTGTGTCAGTGGAACTTCCGTAATAAATTGATTAAATCGAATAGGATCGAATTTGCCCATTGTCTGTGTTTTATTGAAAACAATTGGTTGCTGTTTTTCGAGCAATCCTGCTTGAATCATTGCTCTATGTAGAAATACAGCGAATGAACCACGGTTAACAGGGAGTTTCGGAGCAAATGACCCGTCCTCTTTACCTGTTGTAATACCGTGTTGCATAAGTACTTTTACGCCGTATCTGTGAGATTCACTTATTTTATTCTCATCCGTAAAGCGTACTGTTTCACCTGTATCTTTTAATTTGAAAGCATTGACTAACACACTCGCCATTTGTTCACGTGTTAATTCATCGCTTACACCGAAGTTGCCATCGGGTTTTCCTTTAAATATGCCTGCTTCATAAGTAGACATTGCACCACGCAAGTTGGAAGATTTTGCGCTGACATCCTTAAAGATCGGACGGTAGGAAGCCTCGGGTAATTCCAAAGCGACGGTCAGCAAGTTTGCCGCCTGTCCACGTTTAATACTGATTCCTGGACGAAACTGTAAATCTTGGTATCCGTTAATAATTCCTTCTTCCACTAGTTGTGTTACTTCATCCTTTGCCCAGAAATCATTACTTACGTCAGAGAAACGCTGGTTCACCGTTTCTGCTTTCGCGCTTACTGGCAGTACAATGAGGCAAATTAACGTCGCGATAAGAAAAGAATTAAAAATGGCGAATACATTCTTTTTTGAAGCGCATAACATCTTTGAAATCAACTCCACTCTGTGTTTTTATTTACTTTAGTATGTAGTTACCTTCGACAATTATAGCATAACCACTATTTCAATTGGTCTTCCATTGTAAATGAAGAAGGTTCTATACTTTATAGCGGTAACATGCCTTAGCCCAGTATAATTTCTCGTAACCGCACCGTACAGACGGAGAATAACAGAAAAGGTTTCAAATTATTAAATATAATGTTTATAACTATTTCGACAAGTTTTCATAAAAAGAAAACGGTTCACGCTAAATAAGCGATGAACCGTTTTAAGTTATGCATGTTTTTGTTCGTACTCTGCAATTTTATCTTCATATTGGAATGTCAGAGAAATTTCATCCCAACCGTTCAACAACATCTTTTTGTAGTATGGATCCACGTCAAAACTGTACACAGAGCCGTCTTCACCTGCTACAGTTTGATCTTCTAGGCTCACTGTCAGTTTATACGGAGCTTCTTGGCCTTTACGCAAAAACTCTTCAATTTCTGCTACAGATAGCTTAATAGGCAAGATTCCATTCTTGAAACAGTTACTATGGAAGATATCTGCGAAGCTTGGTGCAATCACTACACGGAATCCATAATCTAAAATTGCCCATGGTGCGTGTTCACGTGATGATCCACAACCAAAGTTTTCATGTGCTACCAAGATAGTCGAACCGTCATAACGAGGGTCATTCAATACGAACTCTTCATTTTTCGTACCATCTGCATTAAAACGCCAGTGGTAAAATAGATATTTTCCGAATCCAGTACGTTCAATACGCTTCAAGAATTCTTTGGAGATAATCTGATCTGTATCTACGTTATTTTTATCTAACGGAGTGAGTACACTCTCTATTTTATTAATTGGTTCCATGTAAATACCCTCCTCAATTTTGCACAGTTGCTTCAACTTTACGAACATCTACGAAATGTCCGTGTAGAGCAGCTGCTGCAGCCATGGACGGGCTGACTAGATGTGTACGTGAGCCTGCACCTTGGCGTCCTTCAAAGTTACGGTTAGATGTAGATGCACAGCGTTCCCCAGCTGGTACTACGTCATCATTCATAGCTAGACACATACTGCATCCAGACTCTCTCCACTCAAAACCAGCTTCTATGAAAATCTTATCCAAACCAATATCTTCCGCCTGTTTCTTCACCGTACGTGAACCTGGCACGACAATCGCAGTCACTGTAGGATGAACGTGTTTACCTTTTACCACGTTCGCTGCAGCTTCCAAATCGCTTAGACGTGCATTCGTACATGAACCGATGAATGCGTGCTGAATTTCAATATCAGTCAACGCCATACCTTCCTCAAGTCCCATATACTCCATCGCATTACGAAGTGCTGATTTATCTGTTTCAGATGTATAATCTGCAGTTGTAGGTATAGTAGCTGAGATACCCGATCCCATCGATGGATTAGTACCCCACGTTACGAATGGTTCAATATCATCTGCATGGATTTCAAGTACTTGATCATATTCCGCACCTTCATCAGTATTCAATGCAAGCCAACGCTCTGCTGCTGCTTCGAACTCTTCACCTTGAGGTGCATAACGACGTCCGCGTAAATAATTAATTGTTGTTTCATCAGGTCCAATCAAACCTGCTTTTGCTCCCGCTTCAATGGACATATTGCAAATTGTCATACGTTCTTCCATTGTAAGTGCGCGAATCGCTTCTCCTGTATACTCGACGATATGTCCAGTTCCGACACCTATTCCAAACTTTGCAATGATTGCAAGAATGATATCTTTAGCTGTTACACCAAAACCAATTTTCCCTGTTACACGGATTTCCATAGTCTTTGGTTTACCTTGCCAAAGTGTCTGGGTAGATAACACGTGCTCTACTTCACTTGTCCCGATACCGAACGCTATAGCTCCGAATGCACCGTGTGTAGAAGTATGGCTGTCACCGCAAACAATTGTTTTTCCTGGCTGTGTCAATCCAAGCTCAGGACCGATTATATGCACGATACCTTGATCTGGATGCTGCATATCAGCCAATTGAACACCGAACTCTTCACAGTTCTTTTCAAGTGTAGTAATTTGTTTTTTAGCAATAGGATCGTTGATAATCGGCAAGTTTTTTGTCGGAACATTATGATCCATAGTTGCAAAGCAAAGATCTGGACGACGCACTTTACGGTTCGCTAGACGTAAACCTTCAAATGCTTGCGGTGATGTCACTTCATGAATCAAGTGAAGATCAATATATAATAGATCCGGTTTTCCCTCTTCTTCATACACAATATGCTGATCCCATATCTTCTCAATAATTGTTTTAGCCATAATTGTTTCCCCTTCCAAGCAATTGCCAATAGTAATATGCGGCGTGTGATTCAACTCGTCAATCTTTTCTCTAGCTATACATAAAGGGCGCACCAGTTTCGGTATGCCCTTTATGTGCATGTCGAGACTAAGACAGCGGTATTTTATTAAATATACGAGTACATGATACTATTGGAAACGAACTGAAGATCCAACTCGTCTACAATCTTATCTGTCCACTCTTTTGTCGTTAATGAACGTTGATCTTTACCAGCTAAATCTGCTGTGAAATGACCTTCTTCAAACACTGTATTAACAGCCTTTTCAATAGCAGTTGCTTCCGTTTCCAATCCAAATGAATACTTTAGCATCATAGCAACTGAAAGAATAGTTGCTGCTGGATTTGCAATTCCCTGACCAGCTACATCCGGTGCTGAACCATGAACTGGCTCATACAAACCTAAACCGTCTGAACGGACACTCGCTGAAGGCAGTAATCCAAGTGACCCCGTAATAACAGATGCTTCATCACTTAAGATATCTCCAAACATATTTTCAGTAACGATTACATCAAAATGTGCTGGGTTCGTTATTAGTTTCATAGCTGCAGAATCCACTAGCTGATGTTCTACTTCTACATCCGGATACTGTGCTTTCTTCTCTTCTACAATCTTTCTCCAAAGCTTACTGGATTCAAGCACATTCGCTTTGTCCACAGAAGTTACTTTGCCTTTACGCAGGCGAGCCAACTCAAAACCTTTGTCGACAATACGTTCGATCTCCTTGCGCGTATATACAAGCGTATCAACAGCTGATTGATCTGTATGATGGCTCGGTTTACCGAAGTAAAGACCCCCAGTTAATTCCCGAACAATCATCATATCGACCTCTTTGATGATGTCTTCTTTTAAAGGAGAAGCCTGGATCAAAGAAGGTACAGCTGCAACAGGACGAAGGTTTGCAAATAGATCAAAATGTTTACGTATAGCAAGCAACCCTTTTTCCGGTCGTAATTCAGATGGATTCTGATCCCATTTAGGGCCACCCACTGCTCCTAGAAGAATGGCGTCGCTTGACTCACATAACTCAATTGTCTCTTTAGGAAGTGGGTTATTCTTTTCATCAATCGCCGCTCCACCGATTAGTCCATATTCTGTATGGAATGTATGGTTAAAACGTCTGCCGATCACTTCCAATACTCTGACTGCCTCTGCTACTACCTCGGGTCCTATGCCGTCACCGGGTAATACTGCTACTTTCTTTTCCATAGAACTTCTCCTCCTTGATCAATCTCGTATCACTCGATCGAATACTTTATCCCTTTGATGTATGTTGCTTATTTCAATAACTCTTCTTTCCGCAATTGTTCGCGAACTAGTTGACGATTGATAGCATTCAAATAAGCTTTTGCAGACGCTTCTAATACGTCTTGCGCTACGTCTCGGCCCGTAAGCTCGAGTCCGTTATGTCTTAAGTTGACTACTGCCTCTCCCAGTGCATCGCGGCCTTTACCGATCGATGTTACACGATAATCCAGAATGAGTACTTCACCTTTAATGGCTAATTCCAGTGCATTGAAGATCGATTCAACAGAACCTGCACCAGTAGTTGCCACAGTAACTGTTTCTCCGCTTGGCACAGTGGCTGTCACGGTAGCTGTCGGAATATTATTCGTTCCATATTGCACTTGAACATTATGCAATTCGTAAATCGGTGTATCGGTGTCGGACAATTGCTGGCCTGTGAATAAAACAAACAAATCATCTTCCGTGATTTCCTTTTTACGGTCTGCTAACTTTTTGAAGTCATCAAATGCCTCATTCAATTGGTGATCCGTCAGTTCAAACCCCATTGTAATAGCCCGATCTTTAAACGCGGCACGTCCGGAGTGTTTACCCAACGCTAACGGCATATCCGTTTCACCAATCAATTCAGGTGTGATGATTTCGTATGTCTCACGGTTTTTCAGCATGCCATCCTGGTGAATTCCAGATTCATGGGCGAATGCATTCTTTCCGACGACTGCTTTGTTTGGCTGGATGACTACCCCTGTCAATCGGCTAACAAGCTGACTAGCTTTTTTAATCTCTTTTAAGTTAATTCCGGTTTCCATGTTATAGAAGTCTTTACGGATATGCATAGCGACGGCAATTTCTTCTAATGCTGCATTGCCTGCACGCTCTCCAATACCATTAATCGTACATTCTACTTGATCGGCACCGTTCTCAACTGCTGCTATAGAGTTTGCAACAGCCATTCCAAGATCATCATGACAATGAGCTGAAAGCTTAACTTTTTCTATTCCCGTTACATTCTCTTTCAAGTACTTGAATAGAGCACCGTATTCTGCAGGAGTTGCATAGCCTACAGTGTCCGGAACATTAATCGTTGTCGCCCCTGCTTCAATTACTTTATTAATAATGCGTACAAGGAATTCCTTATCAGAACGGAATGCATCTTCCGCAGACCATTGAACGAGAGGGAAAAATTGTTTAGCATATTTAACCGTATCCGCTGCAATTTCGACTACCTGGTCTGGAGATTTCTTTAGCTTATACTCCATATGAATTGGTGATGTCGCCAAGAACACGTGAATATGTGGATTTACACCACCGCGTAATGCTTCCCATGATATATCAATGTCTTTCTTCATCGCCCTAGCAAGTCCTGTAACAGTTGAGTTTTTCACTGTATCAGCAATGCGTCGAACGGCTTCGAAATCACCTGGGGATGAAGCAGGAAATCCTGCTTCAATAACGGCTACCCCAAGCTTTTCAAGCTGACGAGCGATCTCCAATTTTTCTACTGTATTTAGATTAATACCCGCAGATTGCTCACCGTCGCGAAGAGTTGTATCGAAAATATCAATTTTTCTCACTCGCTACCACTTCTTCCTCTTTTGATTTAGCTCCTTCGTTGATGAATGGCATCATAGAACGAAGCTTCTGTCCAACTTCTTCGATTTGGTGCTTAGATTCTGCTTCTTCAATTGCATTGAACTTAGGACGTCCGTTTTCGTTTTCTTCGATCCATTCTTTTGCGAATTTACCTGATTGGATGTCAGTAAGAATATCTTTCATACGAGCTTTTGTGTCTGCATCGATTACACGTGGTCCAGAAACAAAGTCGCCCCACTCTGCAGTATCAGAGATTGAGTAACGCATTCCAGCCATTCCGCCTTCATACATCAAGTCAACGATTAGTTTCGTTTCGTGCAATGTTTCGAAATAAGCAAGTTCAGGCTGGTATCCAGCTTCTACTAGAGTTTCGAATCCAGCTTTAACTAGTGAAGTTAAGCCACCACATAGTACTGCTTGCTCTCCGAATAGATCCGTAACTGTCTCTTCTTCGAATGTTGTTTCCAAAACGCCACCACGAGCAGAACCGATACCTTTTGCATACGCAAGAGCAACGTCTTTAGCTTGGCCAGATACGTCTTGATACACCGCGAATAGTGCAGGTACTCCGCCGCCAGCTTCGAATGTTCTACGTACAAGATGTCCTGGTCCTTTTGGAGCTACTAGGAATACATCTACGTCAGCAGGTGGTTTGATTTCACCGAAGTGTACGTTGAAACCATGAGCGAATACTAATGATTTTCCTTTAGCAAGAGCTGGTTCAATCTCTGCTTCGTATACTGCTTTTTGGTTTTCATCTGGAAGTAGGATCATGATCAAGTCTGCTTTTTCAGAAGCTTCTTTAACAGATAGTGCTTCAAGCCCGTCTGATTTTGCTTGGTCGAATGATTTACCAGCACGAACACCTACTACTACGTTGAAGCCTGAATCTTTTAAGTTACGAGCGTGTGCGTGACCTTGTGAACCGTATCCGATAATAGCAACTGTTTTACCTTCTAATAGTCCTTCATTGATATCCTGGTTATAATACATTTTTGTCATTTTAATTTCCCCCTAAGTGTGTGTGTTTTACTGTTTTAAAATCGATAGCTGTGGTGCTTGAACCTTTTGCATATCGCGGGCAAAGCCGGTTGCGCCAGTTCGTGTTAATTCTTTAATGCCATATGGTCTCAGCAAATCGATAAATGCTTCGATTTTGTCTGGGTCACCCGTTACTTGGTACGTTACTACATTCTTTCCGGAGTCGACAATTGTCGGACGGAAAGGTTCAACGATGCTGTTCATCTCAGAGCGAATCTGTGGTGGTGAGATCACCTTTACAAGCGCCAACTCACGTAACACGATTGCTTTGTCTGTTATATCTTTCACTGTAATAACATCAATCTGCTTTTGCAGCTGTTTTACAAGTTGTTCGATTTTGTTTTCATCTTCTACGTGAACTTGGAATGTCATCTTGGATCTATTTGGTTGTTCAGTAGCACCTACTGTAATACTTTCAATATTGAATTGACGCTTCATCAGCAGTCCCGTTACACGGTTTAATACTCCGCTCTGATTAATTACTGTTACTGTAATAATTCGTTTCACTGAGGACTCACTCCAATCATGTCTTGTAATCCTTTACCTGGAGCAACCATCGGATAGACGTTTTCACGTTGTTTCACTCGGCAATCAATCAAGACCGGCTCATCAGATAATAGCGCTTCTGTAAATACTTTTTCCGCTTCTTCTAAATTGTGAATGCGATACCCTTTCAGGTCATATGCTTCCGCCAATTTAATGAAGTCTGGTTGTACTGGAACTAGTGACTGTGAGTAACGTTCTTCATAGAATGTCTCTTGCCACTGACGTACCATACCAAGTGCACCGTTATTCAAGATGATGACTTTCACCGGAATACGCATTTCCTGAAGAAGTGAAAGCTCTTGTGCTGTCATTTGGAAACCTGCGTCCCCAACCACTGCAATTACACGATCTTTCGGTCTTGCAAGTTGTGCACCGATTGCTGCTGGGAAACCAAAGCCCATTGTTCCTAATCCACCTGACGTAACCCAGTTATCCGGATTATTGAAACGGTAATATTGAGCAGTCCACATTTGGTGCTGGCCAACATCTGTCGTGACGATCGCATCACCATTTGTAATCCGATGTATGATCTCAAGTGCTTGTTGTGGTAATAAAGCTTCCTCATCCGTTTGATACCAAAGCGGATATTTATCTGCTAAACCATTCAAATAACTTACCCACTCTACTGTGTCCGGTGATTTGAAATCTGCTTTTAGCAATGCTGTTAACGCTTCTTTCGCATCAGATACAATTGGAATTTCGGTCACTACGTTTTTACCAATTTCAGCTGGATCGATGTCTACATGAATGACTCGTGCATTCGGCAAGAATGCATCCAAGTTTCCTGTTAGACGGTCATCAAAACGTGCACCCACATTGAGCAATAAATCACATTCGCTAAGTGCATAGTTGGCAGTTGCCGTTCCGTGCATTCCAGCCATTCCGTAGAATAACTCATGTTCTCCATGAATTGTACCCAAGCCGAGTAATGTATTAACGACCGGAATACGATGCGTTTCGACAAGTTTCTTCAGCTCGGCCGTTCCGCCTGCATGAAGTACACCTGCGCCTGCAAGGATCATCGGCTTTTTTGCTCCAGAGATAGCCTTTGAAGCTTTTTGAATTTGCAGATAATTCGGTGTAGTAGTTGGCTGATAACCAGGTAAGTTCACTTCTTTATCTTCTTTTTCTACAGGTACAAAGAGATCTGTTGCGATATTTTTTGGTACATCGACGACGACTGGTCCTGGTCTTCCAGTAGAAGCAATATGGAAAGCTTCACGCATAATACGTGGAATGTCAGCAACACTTTGGACTTGATAGTTATGTTTTGTAATAGGTTGAGTAATTCCGATGATATCCGCTTCTTGGAAAGCATCTGAACCAATGACTGTACTTGCTACTTGACCTGTAATAACTACTAATGGAAGAGAGTCCATCATGGCATCTGTAATACCCGTTACTAAGTTCGTTGCGCCAGGGCCTGATGTGGCAATGACTACCCCAGTTTTTCCAGATACCCTTGCATATCCTTCAGCTGCGTGGATTGCACCTTGTTCGTGACGTGCTAATACGTGTGGGATCGGGTCATTATATAGCGCATCATAAATTGGGAGAACTGCTCCTCCAGGATATCCAAAGATTATTTCTACGTTCTGTTCTTTAAGCGATTGAATCAAGATGGCAGAACCATCTGTAGGTTTATTTACGGCTTGTTCCTTTGGCATAGTAGATGCAGTCTGTTTTTCTTGTACTTCAGCACTCATACTGAACTCCTCCTTACAATTTTCAACTATATATATTGGCCAGTGACTTTTTTCTCTAAAAAAAAGCCTTTTCATCCCACGCAAAGAATCTGATCTCTTTACATAGGGATGAAAAAGCTTTCATGGTACCACCCTAGTTCGTGACAATTGTCACCTTATGAAAAAGTAAGCCTAAGCTATACCTTTTCATTGTTAACGAGCCCGAATATCGAGCCCGGGATTGCCTAGTCGGTATACCTTTAAGCAATCCACTCCGAGGGGATGTCGCAAATAGTTGTATTGCCGGCTCGCAGCACCGCCGGCTCTCTGTGAATACAGTTTCTATCTACTTTAACCTCATCAACGTTTTATATATTAAATTTTCATGACTCCACCTGTACTAGCTGAAGTGACGAGATGGGCATATCTTGCAAGATAGCCTTTTTTGATTTTAAGTTCAAATGGTTTTAGTGCATTTCGTCGCTCTGCAAGAACTTCATCAGATACTACCAATTCAATCGTACGGTTGGTTAGATCAATTTCGATAATATCTCCATTCTCTACAAGTGCAATCGGTCCGCCAGATGCAGCTTCTGGTGATATGTGTCCAATAGAGATACCGCGGGATGCTCCTGAGAAACGACCATCGGTAATTAAAGCAACTTCCTTACCAAGCCCTTTACCCATGATTGCAGAAGTTGGGGCCAACATTTCTGGCATTCCCGGTCCACCTTTAGGGCCTTCATATCGAATGACGACTACATGGCCTGCTTTTACTGTGTCATTATCAATATTTTCTTGAGCTTCTTCTTGTGAATTAAAGACAATTGCTTCTCCTCTGAATTCCTTGATAGAAGGATCAACTGCTCCCACTTTAATAACGGAACCTTCAGGAGCGATGTTACCAAATAGAATGGACAGACCACCTACTGGACTATGTGGATTATCTTTCGTTCGAATGACATCTGTATTTGTGATTTCATATCCAGCGACATCTTCTTCAATTGTCTTGCCAGTAATCGTCTTACGATTATTATGCATCGCTCCATCAATTTTACATAATTCATTGATAATTGCGCTGACACCACCAGCTTGTTGAACATCATCCATTGAATAATCGGATGCCGGCATGATTTTCGATAAGTACGGTACTCGTTTAGCTACATCGTTAACATCTTCAATATTGTAATCAATTTCCGCTTCGTGAGCGATAGCTAATGTATGGAGAACTGTATTTGTCGAACCTCCCATTGCCATATCAAGTGCAAATGCATCGTCGATTGTTTCTTTTGTAATAATGTCACGTGGTTTAATATCATTTTCAATACAATTCATTAAATGTTTAGCCGCATCTTTGATCAATGTATGGCGAGCATCAGATGTAGCAAGAATTGTCGCATTTCCTGGAAGAGCCATACCAAGCATTTCCATCAGAGAGTTCATAGAGTTTGCCGTGAACATTCCTGAACATGACCCACAGGAAGGACAAGCATTCTGTTCGATGTCGAGTAATGTTTCTGCTGACATCTTACCGCTCTTGTAAGCTCCTACACCTTCAAACACTGAAGTTAATGAAAGAACATCACCCGTTGCGGAAACCCCTGCTTCCATAGGTCCACCAGAAACGAATACTGAAGGGACGTTTGTTCTAACAGCTGCCATCAGCATACCCGGTGTGATTTTGTCACAGTTAGGTATATAGAAGACTCCGTCAAACCAATGTGCATTAATGACTGTTTCGGCTGAGTCAGCAATCAGCTCACGGCTTGGCAATGAGTAGCGCATACCAATGTGCCCCATTGCGATTCCGTCGTCAACACCAATTGTATTGAACTCGAACGGTACCCCGCCTGCCTCCCAGATTGCTTCTTTTACTACTTCCGCGAATTTATTCAAATGCATATGTCCGGGAATAATATCTATATATGAGTTACACACTCCAATAAATGGTTTGTGCATATCTTTCGTTTTAACGCCCGCTGCGTAAAGTAAGCTACGATGTGGTGCGCGATCGATTCCTTTTTTAATCATGTCACTTCTCATTTGCAATCTCTCCTATACTAATTGAACGAATCAATTGCTAATTACATTAATTTCATTCAGTCGAATATTCTGAACAACTAGTGAATACTTTCACAGCTGCGAACTAGATTGTTGTAATCATATCTTGTATGTGTATAAAGGTCAACCGTATTTTTAAAGTTTTTCGTTAATTGTGACTAATTTAAAACGTCTGAATACGCTTACACATGCAGTATAGCGCGATATATTGCATATTGAAATACTGTAAAATATTTTTGTTTTTATTTTGCTTCTTTCATTAGATAAGAGAAATACAAATTGATTTCTATTATTTGCAAATAAAACCATGCTTGTACTTTTAATTAGAGTTGTAAATACTTATTGTAGCTTTGTTGGTTTAAATTTCTGTAATCAGTAGGGTTAGTAGAATTCCTCCTACAATCTATTTATTCTATTCGCAAAACAGCTGTTTTATCAATGATTTGAAAGAAAACATATAGTTCCACGTCAAGTTTCGCTCGACATCTTTCGACAATTACTTTTTGTTTATAACTCTATGCACATTATCCACCGCGTATCTTAGCAGTTTCTGTAAACAATTCACACATTACCCACAGCTTACCCACTCCCATTGTGGATAATTCGAACGCTTGTTCTTTCAAAGAACCTTTGGTAAAGTAATAGATAACATCTAGAGAGAAGTATGCACACTGATTAGATTCTATTCATCCAAAGGGAGGCGGTTCTACTGTGCTACATTTATCGGATCAATTGTTGCTCTATTCGTATCAGCAGGCTCAAAAGTATCAACTGAATCAGGAGTTCATCCAAATGTTAGAACGTGAGATACGGAAACGTGCCTTAGAATCGATGAAACTCAGTAGCTAATCTTTCGGATACAATAAAATGGACATGCCCATTACAATTGGGCACGTCCTTTTTTATTCTGTAAATTACTCTTCTTCTATATAAGAGGCATATTTTATGATAAAGCTTTAAGCCCGACTACACCAAACACAATCAGGAGTAGACTGACCACTCTACCTGTACTCTTCGATTCCCCGAAGAACAGCATGTTGATGAGCACCGCACCTGCTGTACCTATACCAATCCACACAGCGTACGCTGTACTGACTTGTAAAAACTTAAAGGAGTTATATAAAAAGAAGAACGCGATACCGAATCCTCCGTAGTATAACAACCCATTCCCCAATGTCTTATTTTCACTGAATTTCTTCAGCCCTATCACACCGGCAAACTCACTTAGTGCTGCCAATAATACTAGAATCCACCCCATCGCCTTTCACTCCTTTCAGCGCTTTCTTTTCATCCTGTCCATCCGCTATCTTCAATCCTGCAACGCCCAATACTAGAATGAAGATGAAAAAAATCTTTCCTATACTAATATGTTCACCGAAGAACATGACATCCATTAAAGATGTACCGACTGTACCGATTCCAGCGAATACCGCATAGACGGTCCCAGTTGGCAAACCTTCGCATGCTTTCGTTAAGTAATGAAAGTCCACAAAGATAAAACCTACTATGATAATCCAGTGCCACCAGTGGGTTGCTGTGTTAAATCCAAAAATCCATACTAATTCAAAAAAGCTCGTTAAAGCAACATATAGCCATGCTTTATTCATATCATCCACTCCTACAAGTTTCTTCATTTCATCTATTTGACTGACTGTCATTCATTTTATCATAAAAGCTAACATTTGACTATGTTAACTTCTCACTCTTTGAAATTGCAGTGCATGGGACATGAAATCAAGAACTTCTTCTTTCTGACGATCTGCTTCGCTTTCATCGTGTTGGGCATAAAGAAATACTTGCTCTGCTGTCGATTCAATTAGACCGATAATGATTTTAGCCGTCCGATCAGGTTTGATCGATTGACGGACAGCCCCTTCTTTTTTTGCCGCTTCAAGCTTTTCGCTTATCCATTCATAAAATGGAGCATAGACCGACTCCCACTCCCGGATATGTTCTGTTGAAGCGAGCCCGGAATATATGACTGCTAATATCTCATAATACTCTTTATTCACTTCATAAATCGCATCTACCATCTGCTCAAATTGTTTTGGGTAGGCATCCTGATCATTTACTGTTCGTTTGACTATGTCCATCGTTTTAGCTACCATTACTTCGGCAATTGCCGGCATAAGAGATAGTTTCGATGGAAAATATAAATAAAATGTACCTTGCGCAATACCTGCACGCTTGACGATATCAGAGATCTTGGTCTTCTCAATTCCTTGTTCTTGAAATACTTCTATAGCTGAATGTATAATCGCTGTTTTTTTCCCCAATGAATTTCCCACTCTCTATCTATAGATTCTATTATTGTATCGCAATCATTCTTCTCTGACAAATGATTGTGGAATCACCGCTCCTAACTATGACGCCTGGACTTGTCATTGCAAAATAAAACAGTTTAGGGAAAATTCAAAAACATTTATTTACACCATTGACAAATGACTCATATTCATTTAATGTGAGTACACAAGAGATTGAACGTCACGAATACGTCACAATTCATACATCACATAAATTCGTCGTCACTTGTTATTCTAGCATGAAACGAATTACTTGGATTTTCAAATGAAAACGCTTACCGTATTCTAATTATTCTTATTTATGACTGATAATCATTCATAAATGACTATTCAATCACTACATCATTTTATCTGGAGGGAATTTATATGAAAACAGGATATATCTTCGATGAAAGCTACTTTTGGCATGATAACGGTAGCGGTACACTGTATTTACCATCAGGTGGTTATATGCAAACCGATGTATTCGTGGAACATCCCGAGACTAAAAGACGAGTGAATAATTTGCTTTCACGCTGTGGACTCATGAAGAAGCTGGAACAAATCGAGCCACGTCCTGCCACTAGAGATGAAATAGAATTTTTCCACTCACCTGAATATGTAACCAAAGTGAAGCATTTAAGCGACACAACTGGTGGAGATGCAGGAGACCACGCAATCGTAGGCAGAGGTTCTTATGAAATCGCCCTATTATCTACTGGTGGTGCGTTGCGGGCAGTAGATGCTGTTATGGAAGGCGAAGTAGATAACGTCTATGCAATGACTCGACCACCTGGCCATCACGCAGAACGCGATAAAGGAATCGGCTTTTGTATTTTCAATAATGTAGCGATCGCCGCAAAGTACGCACGTGAAAAGTATGGTCTCAAAAGAGTATTGGTACTCGATTGGGATGTACATCACGGAAATGGAACGGAGCAAGCATTCTATGAAGATTCAAATGTTCTCTTCTTATCTATTCATCAAGACTTAAGCTTCCCGAATAACACGGGTCAAAAAGAAGATGTTGGAATAGAAGAAGGCCGTGGATACAACGTCAACATCCCACTTCCCCCTGGAACAGGCGATGCGGGATATGTTCATGCATTCGAATCTATCATTGAACCGATTGCAGCAGAATTTCAACCTGAATTAATTATTATTTCTGCCGGCCAAGATCCAGGTATGTTCGATCCACTCGGCCGCATGATGATGACAGCTGATGGATTCGGCAAATTAACGGATATTATGTTACGTGTAGCCAATGCACATTGCGGCGGTAAAATCGTATTCTGTCATGAGGGCGGCTACAGTAATGCATATGTCCCCTTCTGTACACTGAAAATCATTGAGCGCCTAAGTCAAATTGAAACAGATGTTACCGATCCTTTTGCAGCAGGTACACAGGGCTACCCTGATAAATTATATTCCAATCAGAAAGAAGCTATTGATGAAGTGATTAATGTTCAACAAGAGTATTGGAAAACACTTCGTCCAACCGTCAATAATTAAATGAGTTAATAATCTCTCTATTTATTCTATAAATTAATGCATATTTTCTATTTCACCAACTATCAAAGGAGGCGGTTGAATGGGTACAAAGCAGAAGACGATTGAACAAGTAGGTTTCGAGTTTATTCCTGAAAGTGAAAGGAAGGGGAATCCAAAAGAGCTGTTCTTCACCTGGTTCGCTGCAAGTACTGTATCTACTACACTCGTTACGGGTGCACTCGCTGTCATTATCGGCCTAAGTTTCTGGTGGGCAGCACTCGCAATCCTTATTGGACATGCAATTGGTGCTATCATCATGGGGCTGCATTCGGCACAAGGACCAAAGCTCGGAATTCCTCAAGTATTGCAGAGCCGTGCACAATTTGGCTATTTTGGAGTCATTTTGCCCATGCTTATCATTTTAACGATGTATTTGGGTTATGGTGCAATGAATACTATATTGGTTGCACAAGGCATTGAAGAAACACTTGGTTTTAATATCAATATCACGGTAATTGTCAGTCTGATTCCCATGGTGTTGCTTGCGATTTACGGACAAAACATCATTCAAAAATCGATGAAGCTTTACACTATTGGCTATACCCTCGTTTTCATAGTCCTTTCCGGATTAGTCATCAGTCAATTGTCTATGAACTTGTTGAGTCAAGGTACATTTAACTGGACATTATTTATCTTAGCTATTTCCATTTGCGTTACATGGCAGATCACATACGGTCCTTATGTATCCGATCACTCACGTTTCATGCGTTCACAAGACGCTCGTAAAACGTTCTTCTATACAGCTGGAGGAAGCTTTCTTAGTTCTGCATGGTTGATGTTGATCGGTGCAGCCATTGCAACTATGGTCGTCAATGGGAATGTTATGGCAGAAATCAAGGACATGGGCGTGATGGGTTATGTAATTGTTATCTTACTTTCATTAGGAGTATTGGTCATCAATTCCTTGAACATCTATGGAGCAGGTATAATCGTGTTATCTATCGCCAGTAACTTTTGGACATTTCGGACTTCCGGACGTTTACGCGTCATAGTATCTGCGGTTATCGGAACGATCGTTATTTTTGCCGCAACTGCAGGTGCAGGGGATTTCATGTCCTACTTCCAAATCTATCTTGGCTTTGTACTATTCTTTATCATCCCGTGGAGCGTTATTAATTTAACGGACTTCTACGTATTGAAAAGACGGTTCCATCGTGAAGAGTATATGAAGAAAGACGGAGTGTTTGGGAAACTGAATTATAAAACGATGGGTATCTATTTATTCACCATCCTTTGCCAAGTCCCTTTCATTAATACTGAAATATATCAAGGTCCCCTTTCCAAGGCACTGGGTGGTCTAGACATCGCATGGATCGTTGGAATTGTCATTGCATTCATATTCTATACGACTGCAACAAAAATCACGGATTCCGTTGCTGTTAGACAAAATTCGGATATTCAAATAATTAATCCAGCAGAATAAAAAAGTAACCATCTGTACAGCGCCAGATGATTACTCATGAATATGCGCCCTATCAGAACGCATTAGCTAGTTTAACACATTGCAGAGATTTTTCTTTGCAATGTGTTTATTTCTATCAATATTTAACAGGACTATCGACATTTGTGGATTTTTGAAATGTAAAATACCGCCCTTCAGATAGGACGGTATTCATATATTCATTATTTAACTTCTTTCGTTTTCTGCACAAAGGTTTCTCCGCTTTTACGAGCTTGGATATCAATGCTATGTTCTGGATACTCTTTTTCAAGGCGTTCGTTGTATTTTTTGACAACCTTTTCTGCATCTTCTTTTTTCATGTCGTCAGCTACTTCAAAGTCCAACAAGACAAAGCCACCTGCATCTTCTGTAATAATCAAACTTACTTCAGATACGCCCTCTTCTTTGGCGAATTCCTCTTTTAACTCATCATTACTAGCTGTTGTATCAGATTTATCTACTGGTTCTTTAACAACATCTTTAGCTGGTTCGGTTTGTTCTTTATCCACATTTGTTTCTTTTTCAGTATCCGCATTACAAGCTCCTAATAGTAGAAGTGATAGACTCAGCGGCGCTAACATCTGTCTTTTTTTCATGATAAACCGACCCTTTCTTCTATTAACTATAATGTGTATCCTATCATATTTGTAAAACGTTGACAAAGAATTCGATAATAGGGTTGTATCTTATAGTCACTTGTATTGCGAAAAGACTAGATGGGAATATGAGTCTTTTTTCTTCATTTCTATATCCTTTAACCGATATAGAATTGATGCGATAAATCTTGGAGGTGGGACAAATAGTGAATAAGAGATGGTTTGCTATTTATACATGGAGCATTGCGATAATCATCGGATGCCTCTTTGGTTCAGCAAACTCAACAGAAGCAAGTGAACGAATTACCGGCACATTTGTCAAGGCGAACTATGAGGAAGTACTAGTAGATAAAGATACTACAAAGAAAGAGTTACGCAGTGTCACGATCAAAAACGATGCAGGACGCACAGCAACGTATACCGTCGATAAGTACACGCGCTTATCTGTCGATACGATAGCAGTTAAAATCGACGCCTTTAAGTTAGGTATGAAAGTAGAAGCCGATATACAAAACCTCTACTTTAAAACTCTACATGCTAAAACGGATACTCCAGGAGCTGTTATTGAACCAAACGCTAAAGCTTATAGCGGTATGGTCACCTATATGGACCGAGATCGAAAAGGCTTGACGATTACACTGGATGATGGACGCGTGAAAAATGTTTATATTAATTCAGAAACGCAGTTCTTTAAGAAAGGCAAACTAACTACTAGCAGCTCTTTATATGAAGGAGATCGCGTAAATATAAAGTTCTCGGTCTATAATTCGAACTATATTACGCTTTTGGATATTTTAGAGCCTGGTGTTCAAGTGGCAGGCTTATATAAAGGAACTCTTCACCAAATTGATCCAATCAATCGAAAAATTATTGTTCGTGACGAAACAAAATTCCAGAATTGGCACTGGTATGAAAACAATCCTAAAAGTACTACCAGTTATTATTATTCAACAAAAACACCTATTTATTTTGAAAACAAACCCGTTCCCCATAATCAGTTGCGGAAGTATGCAAACATGAAAGTCTATTTAGCTACAGTAAATAAAAATGGCAAAGAGCAAGTAGAACGTATCATTATACAAAAGAACGCAGAACGAACTTTTTACGAACCGTTACAAAGCTTTAATGGGAAAACAAAAGAAATCAGACTGATGGACTCACAGCGCTTCCGCTATCATGACGGTTCTATTTTGATCCGTAACGGTCGCCTTGTCTCACCCGAATCATTAGGTGCTTACGGGACAGCTTTTGTAGCTGCGTCCGGTCCGATAAAAACGCAGTACGCAAACATCATACATATTAGTAATGATGGATTAAACAGCCCCAACCTATCCGATCACTCTATCTATTTCGGTAAGATTTCTGGAGTTCTCGGTTATAAGTTGCGCTTATCAGATGCATCCGAACTAAAGAACAACGTTTGGTCTTCTATGAAGGAAAAAGATCTTAATTTCAATAATGAAACGTATGCGGTGGAAGAACATAAGGGAGAATTTACTACCCTTATTCCACAAATGGATCTACGATTCTACATGAACCGATACGCATACTTCTATATTTCTGACGATAATCAAGTGACTGCTATTCAATTAACAGATGGCAGTAAGATCCCAGCCAACATTACACTAGCTGGACGTTTATCTAAATTAGATCCTGCGCCGTATGGTAAGGTCACTCCTACAAAAATCAGTGTGCGTAATGTAAGCAGATGGATGAAAGGTGCATGGGCTGATCAAGCAGAAGTTAAAGAAATGAATATTCAACAAGCTACTTTCATTAAAGACGGTGTCGTAATTCAACCTAGTGATTTAGAAATTAACGACAGACTGTTTATTATTGCTGAAAGTGTTGTAAAAGGAAAAATCATTCTAGTAGATTAAAATCAGGCAGTGAGAGAATTCTCTTACTGCCTAAAAGAAGGTGTTGTATACATGAAATTCTTTACAAAAATAAGTACTAGTATTCTATTCCTCTCTGTTCTACTAGTCGTTTCACTGAATGCTACTGCTGCATCAGCAAGTCCAATTGACGTAAACGGTGGTGTCATGAACGAATATGAGTATAGCGAAGTGTTTTTCCTGACAGGTGAACCCGTTACATTTACCGGGAAAGCTGTTGTGACGGAAAAAGCGAATAAAAATACACTTACTCGCACGTATCGTTTTACATTGTCTGGTGATAAAGAAAATGCTACGTATCGAGATGCAAAACTTACAAGAAGCGTGAACTATGTAGCCAATGTTAATGAACACGAAGGTAAAGGGCAAACCACTTCACAGTTTGAAGTAAAAGGCTATTCTGAAAAAGTAACTTTTGGCAAAAACACCTATACTCTTGCTGATTATCAATATTCAGAAGGAATGGTTGCTGATAACCTACCCGCTTCCACTTTTTATTCAGGTAATATGGTTGGTCGAAAAATCTATAAATATGTTGACGGTACAACCAAAAATGAAGATATCATTACTGTTCATTTAAATGGTCGTAATATGGGCTATAAGAACTTTTGGGGTGCTACTGAGACACAATTGATGGACTCGGAAATCATCACACCTAATGGTTCTGCTTTTGTTACAAGTAAATCGTCTGACAGCAAATCACGAGTCATGGTATATGAACCGTTCGATCCTTCCATATCGAGCTTCACAGGTGGACACTCCGTCATCAGTTCATCCGATATGGTAAGTGAGTATACGTACAATATTCCATTTGGCATTGGTAAAGGTAAGATGGAATTACAGAAAAAAAACTTGCCATTAGTTGAACGCCTGATTGTACCAAAGTTTCGTGACCTCGATCGACATCAGGCAAAAGATTCGATTGAAAAACTGTATTCACTCGGTATTTTTGATGAGAACTCTCAATTCTTCTCTCCAAACACACCTATGCAGCGCTATCAATACACTACTGGTATTTTAAAAGCAGTCGATCTTCGTGTTTTGGAAGAGCCGAAAAAAAGTAAAGTTCCGCGCGTTCCTATATTTAAAGATCTATCCACAAAAGATCAAGACTATATGTATATCGAAAGTGCAGTGGAGCAAGGAATCATCACTGGCGTTACACCGGATTTATTCCAACCTGACAGTCCTATCACACGTGTACAAGCTATTGCTATTCTCGTCCGTGCTCTAGGGATGGAAGGTCGCGCTCCAAGTCCAGGATTCAAAACACATTACGTCGATGACTATAAGATTTCTGCGTGGGCAAAAGACAGTGTCTATGTAGCAACTGAACTCGGATTGGTAAAAGGTAATGAACAAAACTATTTCAATCCAAAGCAACCTCTAACTAGAGCGCAAGCAGCATTGCTAACATCTCGTTTCCTTGATTTTTTGGAGAATGATTTGAAACAAAATTATCGAGACGATATCTTTTTCAAATAAGAAAGGAGGACCACTCTATTGAAAGCACGCAATCCGTATATATGGGGTCTACTGCTCGTTCTATTTGCCCTTTTACCGCAACAAGCATCTGCAAAGACTTCTTTTACAGATGTAAATGATCGCTACTGGGCTAAAGATGCTATTGAATGGGCATCAGAAATCGGTTTAACATCCGGTTATCCAAATGGGACGTTCAAGCCGGAACAAGCTATTACAGAAGCACAACTCGTAACGATGCTCGTACGCTTTGACCTCAACTCCCCCAATTCGTTCCTTTCAAGAAAAGGTGAACATAAATCAATGGGGAATTATCGTTATTTGGCTAAACACCACTTGCCCTTACGTGGATTAAACAGTGGTACTGCTAGAAACTCCGCTTTACAACGAGCGTATGCGGCGAAGATATTCGCTGCGTATCAAGGTAAAGACTTGTTTGCACAAGAAGCAGTGTATTATCTTTACACACATGATCTAGCCAATGGATTAACAGGTAAGAATGATTACCAAGACTTTGCACCAAAGAGAAATCTAACACGTGCTGAGGCCGTCGATATCATGCACAACATGTTCAAAGATCAAGGGCGGCATATGCAAGGTCTCACATCTAAAGCAAACGGTAAAGACAATGCACAATATACAAAACCTCCAAAGTTCGTGGAGGAAGATGAAATAGAATTCGAGCGTCCTAATCAACCTTCCCTTCCAGGCAATCCTACGGGGAAACCACAAGGAACCGTAACAGTTGATATAGATAAACCAACTTTGACTGCGAATGGCATAGATGAAACGTTCATTACGTTTACATTCCGTGATTGTAACGGCGAACTGATTCCTTATGAACAAGAACTTGAATTCGAAGTAACTTCCAAAGAAGGTGCAAGGATTGAAGTGCATGCACCTATTCAACAGTCAGATAAGCCAATAATTCCGCCAACACCTGACCCTGTGCCTAAACCTGAAATTAAGCCACAGGATCCAGAAGATCCCGACCGTGAATTTGCAGAAGCAGAAACTGTAGTGGCATCGGCTTCTGCTGTAGTAGCTACTGCGAACTCTTGGTATCCACATGCAATTTCAGACGGTCCTGAAGTAACGATAAAAGTAATCGCCCCCCGTACAACTTCTGAAAAAGTGGATACGATTACTGTTACGCCTGTAAGTAAAGTAGGAACTTGCCCACTTTCTACAGCTTCAGCAAACATTACTTATGTACCTAGAGCAGAAATTCAGTTGAAAGTTGAAGAGGGAAAGAGTTTCAATAATGGGATTACCTATATTACTGCCACACTTGCACGACCAGGCGGAGCACGCATTACAGACTTTAATGGTTATCTAAAGTTGGATTCCCTATACAGCTTGCCTTTTGAGAATTCTTTCATAAGGTTCAGTAATGGAGTTGCGAATACATCCTTCATAACACCGACCACTCTAATGCGGAATGAAATTTTTGCGACAGCGATAGCAAATACTTCAGTTACCGATAGTGCGATGCTGTCGATATTAGGAAAGAGCTTTAGTGAACCTGTTTCTTATGCACCTCCGTTAACTACAGATATGACGTGTACGAATGAAAAACCTGAAATCGGTTTTCTAATAGATTCCTCAGGTAGTATGAAACTGAATGATCCTGATCGTTTGCGTGTTTCCAAAACAGAGGAATTCATTACAGCTTTACAAGCAGACATGAATATCGCTACTCACTTCACCACTAGCGGTATGTTTTTAGCCAAAGGTGCACCAAAACCTGTTATTGACTCTTTGGCACCTGGAGTAAAACAAAGTGGCGGTACAAGTATTGCAAATGGTTTAAAAGTCGCTTTCAGTAAATTCACACTGTCCCAGCCAAAAACGCTTATTCTTTTAACTGATGGCAAATCATCTAAAATACCGATATTGAAAGAAGTGGAAAGAGCGAAAGAACTCGGCATCAAAATTTACACAATTGGCCTAGGAAAAAACTTAGACACCGAGCTATTGGAGCAAATAGCTCGTGACACAGGTGGTCAATACTTCTTCATAAAAGATAGTATCGAACTACCTCTTGTCTATCAGTCCATCTTACAAGAAATTAATTGTGGGACACCAATCGAAACATGTTCACTCAGCGCGTCCATTTTCCAATCTCCATCAGTCAAACTGACAGCCAGTGACATCCGTATGTCAACGGAACTATTGACTGCATGCGGCCCAATCAACAAAGTAATCGTTCGATTCTCTTCAAAAGACGGAAACTTAGATTATGAACTTACACATAGAAGACAAGGGATTTATATGCTGAATAAAAAACAGTATGAAATAGAGGACTTCCAATTAAGTTCAGATGCAACGTTTATAGCATATGATAGCTCTGGGAAAGAGATTGGACAGCAGAAAGTACGTATAGAATAATACAAAAATCGATCAAGAGAATCTAACTCTTGATCGATTTTTTTAATGTAAAGCATATTACTATTCTGCACTTCAATACATTCTCGAAGTCTGCTATGTTTTTGAAGAACGCCAAACGGGTATGTAATGTATAGCAACTATAAAGAAGGAGGCTATACAATGGATGAACTAATTAGCAAAACATTTGTTGGTGTATATTATAACGATGCTGACCTTCTAGACAAGATCAAGGAACTTAAAGAAACAGGTTATCTAGATGATAACATTTATGTTATCGCTAAAAATGAAAATGATGTATCCATGCTGCGCAGTAGAACAGGCGCGGATGTGTACTCAGCATACGACACGTGGACTGACCGTTTTATGGACTTCCTAACCGGTGAAAATCATATTAAACAAATGATGTACGGTATAGGTATGGATACGATTCAAGTAGACCGCTACTACGAAGAAGTTCAACATGGCGGCATGATGCTATATGTCGATGAAGGCTGGGCATTCAGCGTATATTCAAAAAATGAGCTTTTTAATACAGACGGAATACCCCCTAGTGCGACTAAGCCTGTTAACAATCATAATAGAACAGCAGATCCATTTATCGAAAACATTAATTCTGAACCTTCTTACGGAGGGTATGAGCCTTTGCAAAATGCCGCTCATCCAGAGGTCCAGTCTGTAAACAATCAAGACCCTATTATTCAGACGAATGATCTTACTTCAGAAGTGGACGATGCAGTACGTGTCGAACAAATTACAGAAAAAGATCCTTCCGAATTTCCTAGAGACTAATTGTATTCAAGACAAGCCTCCTTTAAATATAAGGGGGCTATTTGCTTTGTTACAAATCCTTTACAAAACTTCATTTCTGTAATGCCTTCTTAATATGAACGTAATGTTTCACTCTTCAACTGTCGTGTAAGATATTACTTGCAGCTAGAAAGCGACAAACATTATTCTGGAGGAGAGTCATTCATGAAAAAGCTTTTGTGTTCAATTTTGATGGCGTCAGTCATGATTATGGGGTTTACAGGCGGAACAGCCGATGCCGCTAGTAAAGCAACAGCAAAGAGCGGTACATACATAACGTTACATAATTCAAACGTCCGTGCAGATGCAGGAACAAAACATAGAAGAGTATTCACTTTAAGAAAAGGTACTCGCGTTCAACTAACACATCAAAAATATGTCGGTAAGCAATTATGGTACAAGGTGAAAATTAACGGTAAAAAAGGATATGTGTCTAGTTCACTGTTGAAAAGATCTACAGGAAAAGCAGTAGCAGCAGCTTCCCCTACTAAAGGTGGAGGTTCAGGTGTTGTAAAAACCGCAATGAACTTACGTGGAATTCCATACCGTTTCGGCGGCACTACAACTAGAGGATTCGACTGCAGTGGATTCATTCAGTATTCGTTCAAGAAAAATGGTAAGTCTATTTCTAGAACGACAACTGGGCAATTCAAACAATCTTCAAAAATCAAATCACCAAGACCTGGAGATCTAGTATTCTTCCATAACACATACCGCAAAGGCATTTCGCATGTAGGTATCTATGTTGGTAACAATAAATTTGTTCATGCTGGCGGGAAGAAATCCGAAGTTGTCAACTTGAACAATCCATACTGGAAATCTAAATTCAATAGTTTCAGAAGAATATAATAAGCAAAACGACCCGATGAGAATTCATCAGGTCGTTTTTTTATTCGATAGAGTGGATTTTACCACGCTCATCTTTATAAATCACATGATGACGTTCAAATTTAGTAGGTGAATCTAGACCAGCAGCCGCGGCTACACGGAATAGTCCTTCTCTCATCGTTAAAATGTAGTTCGTCACACGGAACTTCTTCTCTTCGACAACAAGAGCGCGCTGTAAACTTTTGTCTGTCGTCGCGACACCAGCTGGGCATGTATTCGTATGACAGCGTTCCGCCATAATACAACCTACTGAAATCATAAAGCCACGCGCGACTTGTATTAAATCTGCGCCTAAAGCTAATGCGATTGCCGCTTTATCAGGCGTGATAATTTTACCTGAAGCAATAATTTTCACTCGATCACGCACTTCAAACTTACGCAATGCATCATCAAGTAGAATGAGAGACGAACGAAGTGGTAAGCCCACACTGTCTGCTAAATCTTGATAAGTTGCTCCTGATCCACCTTCCGCTCCGTCAAGTGAGATAAAATCAGGACCCATACCGGTTTCAGCCATATATGATGCTAATTCTTCCGCATCCTGCTTACCACCAATGACGACTTTAATACCAACAGGCTTACCACCCGCATGACGAATATCCTCAATGAAAGAAAATAACGTCGGATAGTCGTGAAACTGTTTAAAGCGGTTCGGACTATTAATAGAAGTAAACGGTTTTACACCTCGTATAGCCGCAATCTCTTCCGTCACCTTCTCCCCTTCAACATGTCCTCCACGCATTTTTGCTCCCTGTGCCAACTTGATTTCGAATGCTTTAATTTGTGGTATTCTGGCTTTCTCTTTTACTTTTTCAATATCGAACTGTCCATCTTCCGTCCGGAATCCGAACAAACCTGAACCAATCTGCGCAACGATATCCGCTCCACCAACTAAGTGATGATCAGATACTCCGCCCTCCCCTGTATTCATCCATGCACCTTTTGCCATACCAATCCCTTTAGACAGTGCAGTAATTGCATGATCGCCAAGTGCTCCATAACTCATGGCAGACTGCCCAAGCAAGCTACGCACAACAAATGGATGCTCACAATTCGGTCCTAGTACAATCGCATCTTCTTCAGGTAATAGCCAAGGCAATGTTGTTACTTCTTCGCGATGTTCTTTACGCGAGAATAAATTATCTGTGTCGACTTCATAGCGCATCGTACTCAATAGATTATCATTATCGACACGCATCTCTTCATTTTGTTTCGTAAACATCGCATTGCGAATATAATGACCCGGTTCCTGAAAATCCCGCTTAGAACCGAAACCGATGACACTGTTTAAATATTTTCCAGGCATCACCATATGTAAATACTCTTCACGGCTGAACGGTTTGCCGCTGTTATCGTCGTTAAAGAGATACTGTCTGACTTCTGGCCCCGCCTTCTCAAACATATAGCGTACTCTTCCTAAGATCGGATAGTTACGTAATATCGCATGTTGCTTTTGACTACGATCAAAAAAGTATAGAAATATGCCAATGCTAATTGGAATGGCTAATATGATGAGTACTACTAGCGAAGTTGTAAAATTAATACCTTCTAACCAACTCATGGCCTCACTCCTCCCTAATTATCTGTACTTTACTTGTACCCTTGATAAGTGGCTGACTAAACGTAGAAAAGCCCTAATCCTTGAATAACTCCAAGGATTAGGGCTTGATGTTGCATGATTGCTAGTTTATAGCTATTTAAGTTTGATTATTTAGCGGCTGGAACATTAACTTCGATTTGCTTAGTTGCAATCGCGCTTGATTGTCCATCTTTCTTCACGCTTACTACGATTGTACCTTGTGCACCTGCATTAGCTTTACCGGTAATCTTTCCGCCAACTACTTTTAAGTTCGTGACTTCAGAAAGGTTTCCGGAATAACTTGTTGCAATCGTACCTAATGTTATTGCTTGTCCTTCATTAGACATGTAAATGGAGTTGTCAGGGGCAATAAGTGCTGTTGCCTCGGAAGATGTCAATTTAATTCCATCACCAGTCACTACTGAAATATCAAACTCTCCTGCAGTAATGACAGGTTTAGTTTCTTTAAACTCTACTGAAGAAATTGAAGGCGTTGAGTTCACTACAGTAATTGTAGCAGTCGCTCTTGTAATATCTCCTTGTTTAATCAAGATATTCGTAGTTCCTGCTTCTTTAGCTACAACAGTAAGTACTCCTGTTGCTGCATCTTTTGTAACTGTTGCAGCACTTGGATTAGACGAAGTGACTTCGTATCCAGCACCAATTTTATCGTCGTTCACATAAAATCCTTGGCTATTGTACTGTTTCCAAGCTAATTTTACCGTGCCGTCTTTTGAACCTTTAATTGCATCAATTGTCAAATCGTCTGAAGCAGATACTGTTTCTAGCTTTTTAGTAGCTACTGTTTCATCATCCGATACAGCAACTGCAATATTACCTAGAACTGTATCTCCAGATTTAACTTGAACAGTTGTAGTTCCTGCTTTTATCCCTTTAACATTCACAGTAGCTTTACCATCTGCCACTGTTAAAGTAGCTGCTGGAACAGTAGCAATTTCAGCGTCTTTTGACTCAACTGTTACATCGCCAGCATACAAGTCACCATATTGGTCTTTAACTACTACATTAGTGCCCTGCGTTGCACCCTTGATTAATTTAGACTCAGTTGATGATAATGTAGCACTGCTTGCAACTCGTTTACCAACACCTACTGTAAGTTTTACATTCTTCGTAACATCGCCTACTTTAGCTACAATCGTAACTTCTCCAGTACTGATTGGTGTTACTTTACCATCTGAAGTAACCGTTGCTACGCTTGGATTAGAAGAAGTAAATGTCGCAGTCGGATTTGTAAGTGTCGCTCCGCTTAACGCAATAGCTTCTTCAACTTTCAATGTTGTTACACCATTTTCAAGTGAAATCTTTCCACTCTCTACAGTTACTCCATCTTGCTTAATTGAAATCTTACTAATCTCAGAAGCTGTATTAGCAAAGTCTACTACTTTAACGTCTACTAATTCTGATTCAACAGTTTTTCCATCTTTATCTGTCACGACAACTTTATACGAGAATTTATCGGTAGTAGCCAATTTCTTCAACGTACCAGTTGCCTGCTCAGAGAATACACCAGTATTAGTAGATTGGAACGCAACCTTATAGCCAGCATCCGTCAATTTCTTCATATCAACAGGTTTGCCATCAACGTTGAACGCTAATTTTTGGTCAGCTGTATTAGCATTCACTTGAGTAGTAGTAGCTGTTACTTTCTCTACTTTTAACTCATACGTGAACTTGAATGGAGTGACTACATCGTCTTCTCCTTCAACTTCTGATTTAGTCGTCAAGTTAAGAGTCATTTCTTTACCCGACGTTAGTTCGTTTTTTAATTCAATTGTCGCTTTAGTACCGTCTGCATTCGCTTTGAATGAAGCCAGTTCATTTCCTTCAATCTTTAATTGTTCTGCTTTCAACGTGTGTAAGTTCTTACCTACTAATTCAAGTTCTTTTTCGCCAGTTGCTGTTACAGAAGTGATTTCAGATACTTCTGGTGCTTCTGGTTCTTCAGTTCCAGGTACTTCAACTTGAATAGTTTTATATAGGAATGAAGCGAACTGTCCACGTGTAGTTGTTTCTTTTGGTCTGAAGTTTGGCGCAGCTGGATTTGTGATGTCGAAGAAGTCGAGTACATCAATTGCCGTACGTGCCTCAGCCTTTGCTTTGTTCAAATCCACTACATCTCTATCAAATTCTTGTTCTTGAACATATGTTAGTAGGTTTGTCTTGTTCACTGAATCATACGCACGAACCAATACAACCGCCATGTTTTCACGCGTAATCGATCCTGCCGCTCCTAATGATCCATCTTCATACCCTCTGAATACATCGTTATCTTTAACGATTGCAGCAGATTGCAATAGATCATCATTGGACTTGGAAGTTAAATCCGTGAAACGTGGATTCGTTTTATAGTCTGTTGGAATTGAGTAACCTTTAGATACAAGCCATTTTCCCATTAACTTTACTACGTCAGAACGCGTTAAAGTTTTATTAGGCTTGAATGAACCGTCCGGGTAACCATTGATAACACCTTCTGCTGCTAGTGCATCAATTGCTTCCTTGTGTGAGTTCGTGTCGACTACGTCATTAAAGTCTGCCGCACTGACAACTGGTGCCACCGCTGATGCTACTAGTGCCGCCGATGCTACACCTGTTAGATACTTGCTGTACTTCTTTTTTGATTGTGATTTCATTAAATAATTTCCTCCTCTTAATTTTGTAGAAACGCTAGTGCTGGTTGGTTGCAGAGCAGCAAAATACCACTCTCCTTATCTTATACCCTCTTTATACTAAAGTAATCATTAAGACTACCAGAATAAATATCAGTATCTTGGAAAGTGTGATTACTAGCTACCCGACTTAAATATTAGCATACCTTTCCTGTGTTGGTAATGGGAATTACAGGATGCATCGAACAGATTGTGGAATTACCAACCATAGGAAGTATACAACTTTCATGTTACATGTAGATTACAACTATGTAACCGAGTTTATATAAATTGAAATATAGCTCACATACATCATAAATCACTTTTCGTGATACAATTCCAATATGAAAAAATTACTCGCACTTCTTATATTAATTGGAATACTAATCGGACTGGCGATTTCATCCAGTCAGACATACGAACAACAATCGCTTGTTTCTACATTACAAGAATTGTTACCAAATGAACCTGGTAAACATACTTTATCAACGTTGGAATTCACTTATTGGGATCGAACTATTTCTATTGAAGAACGTGGATATTATCACTTTGTTGAATTTTTAATTAGAAAGTCTTTACATTTCTTCACTTTTGGTTTTTTAGCTCTGGTAATATATTGGGTTTTACCCAATAGAAAAGGCCGCTTAGTACTAGCTGCCTTGTTCACTTTCCTTTTAGCTTGCGCTGACGAACTTCATCAGTACTTTACAGGTGGCCGGACAGCAACGATGCAAGATGTATATTTAGACATGACTGGTGCTATAGTCTTCCTTCTAGTGTTGACTTGTGCTCGTCTGATCAATCACCTACGCAAAAGGTAGTTCTATAGAATCGTTTTGGTTTATTGTATTTCTTATCTTTTTATGAGCATACTAATCTGTGCTATGATATCGCGAAATAGGAGGTTATCTAATGCATAACTCGAGCGATCAGCTAATTCTATCGCTTAGCTATATTTCAGTTCAACGGGTCGTAGATCGCGTTGAACAAACTACACAAAAAACGTATCATTCCATCTGTCTTTTCCAAGATCGTATCACCACTTCTACTAGAACATTTCTTTTGAAGCACGTATTCGACCTATCCTACAGACCATTTTCCGGACATACGGGATTATTTTATCTTCATACGAATGAAGGCGTGTTTACATTTGAGATTGAAGAAGAACCAGAATACTTTATTTCATTATTCAAGCAGATTCAGTCCAACTAAGAAATTATATTGTATAAACCAACGTCCTATTTCATATTTTGAATTAGGACGTTTATACTTTTAAGACGTCGGGTATAAACAACTATCGACTATATATAAAAAAGACGCTATTGATAGAATATTCATCGAATACTTAATATTTCAATACACTTTAAAAGCAATTAGATGATATAATAGTATTAATAATTTATATCACCCATTAAATCCTTTGAACTATAATCGATACTATTACTTCCTATTATGGAGGAGGGCAACTATGAACAGGGAACATGAGATAACTGCCATTTCTACGGGCATTGATCATGCGTTGAACACGGGTAAGTATTATGAAGCAATCGAACTTGCAACTCAGTTATTAAACAAAGCTGAATTACATTCTATAGACGAAGTGATTTTAACCGCACATTACATTTTGGCTTCCACGTATTACTACATTGGAAATTTCGAAAAAGTTCTTTACCACATTGAAAAACATCATGCCTACTGTCTATTGAATGGAAACAAATCAGATTGGATGCGCTCATATTATCTACAATATCTTGTTAGTCAGTTTGCTTCGGATTACGATAGAGGTGAGCGAGTGTTAAAAGATATGCTCTCGAGCGCACTTGATTTAAAAGATCACTCGCACATTAGCATGGCGTATGGAAGATTAAGCCACTTACACAACAACAAAGGTGAATATGAACAAGCGTTAGAATATGCAAGTCTTGGATTACGCTATGCTCAGTCAAGAGAAGTGGAAGGAGAACTATATTTAATCCAAGCACATTTATTTCTAATGGAATCCGCTTTAAATTTACAGGACGCTCACTTAGCCCTAAATAGTATTAACTATGTGAGCGATTTATCCGATCTATCCAACTGTCCTCGCGAGAAAGTGTTTTATAAATTTTTGAAAGCAAGGGTTCATGAATTATTAGACGAGCCCGAAATTGCTTTTCATTATTATACAATCGCAAAAGAAAATGATAGTTTGTTGAATGATTATGCCTCATTAAAAGACATACAGCAAAAGAGAATTGAGTTAGCTGAAAAAATTTGTGACTTTGATGAACTAGCCATCATCCAGAAAGAATATATTGAATTACTACATGAAATGGAACATATAACCTGGGTTAAAGCAGCACTCGAACTACAAATCCGCTTACAAAGTGCTTCATGCAAAACAAAAGAGAATATAGATTACTTAACAGGCCTTTTTAACAGAAGGTATCTGGAAGAAACTACTGATTTGAAGCTGAAAAAGGCATTGAAAACTAGAAGTTCTGTTGTCTGTATAGCTTTCGATATAGACAATCTTAAATCTATTAATGATACGTTTGGCCATCTCATGGGAGACGAAGCGATTAAATTTGTCGCGCATACTTGTTCTAATGAAATAAGAAAAGAGGATTTATTAGGACGGTTTGGCGGAGATGAGTTCGTTTTGGTCATGCAAGATATCTCTTTAGAAGATGCAAAGAGAAAAGCTAATTTACTGGCCGAAAAAGTCATGTCACTATCAGCCAACTCGGATATTTTACCCATTCCCTTAACTATAAGTATTGGTCTAGGTGATAATACGATGCATAATGTACAAAGTTTTAAGGATTTATTCCATTTAGCCGATCTCGCTCTTTATCAAGCGAAGAAGAACGGGAAAAATCAAGTCATGACGTATGTATAACATTAGCAAAGAGCCCTTCAAAAGGGTTGATATTTATTGTTTTAAATAATAGGCGTACTCCTTAATATAATTTTTCAAACAAAAAAGCTCACATTGGCATAACTGCTAATGTGAGCTTTCGATTTATTAGTTCAATACTTTTACTTTTACATTTTTACGTCCCCATTGGTAAGCACGTGATTTATTTGGAATAAATACGTCGATTTTCTTACCTTTGATAGCTCCGCCAGTATCTCCAGCGATTGCATATCCGTAACCTTCAACGTGAACTTTTGTTCCTAATTTAATAACTCGTGGATCTACTGCGATTACTTTTAAATTAGGGTTCTTTCGTAAATTCAATCCTGTACGTGTAATACCTGAACATCCATTACAATGAGCTGTATAAGCAGTTGCGCTTACCATAAGTTCTTTAGATACACTCGCTCCATTTGAACGGGATGGTGTGTTTTGTTTCTTTGGTGTGCTAGCAGCCACTTTAGAAGACTTCACCAAACGTAATTTTTGTTTTGGATAGATAACTGTTGATTTCAAGTTATTCCATTGCTTGATATTAGAGACCGACACTTTATGTTGTTGAGAAATTTTATATAGTGTGTCACCTTTTTTTACTGTATGAACTGATGCCGCAGCAGATGTTTCGTTCATTCCGCTTGTGAATACTGTGATTAACATGGCTACTGTCAATGCAAATAATAACTTCTTCAATATGCCACCCCTAACGATTTGATAGCCTCAGCTTACCAAGTTTATATTACAGTTAGATTACAACACTAAAACAATACAATGACAACGGTAAGTCTAATGTTACAAATAACATGTTTCTCGTATGAATTAAAAGATAATTTAGGTATATACACACATGAACTTTATTACATTTTGACACACAAACTATTCTACATGTTTTATAGGAATCAGAATGGGTAAGTTTATCAATAACGCGGAGATCATATTCTACCTAATCTAAGGAGGAGCTAATGTATGAAGAAACGACACGTAGTTGGAACGTACGATACGGATAGAGAAGCGATTGCAGCTATTGAAAATCTTAAGCATCTTGGATTTACTGCAGATGAAATCTCTATCATTAGTAAAGACCCTGACCAGTCAGAGTATGTAGTTGAACAAACAGAGACTCACGCTACTGAAGGAGCAGCAACCGGTGCCGCTACTGGCGGTTTGATTGGTGGAGTCGGAGGGATTTTGACGGGGATTGGGGCTTTAGCTATTCCAGGCGTTGGTCCAATCATTGCAGCAGGCCCTATCGTGGCAGGTATTACAGGTGCCGCAGCTGGAGCAGGAATAGGGGGACTTGCTGGAGCTTTAATCGGCATGGGAATTCCCGAAGAAGAAGCCCATCGTTACAATGAACATTTTGAACACGGTAAAATATTAGTTCTAATCGATTCAGATCTATATGATCCAGTTACACATACACATTCCACGTATTCAACCGATCCAACAGTTGAACATACGCATACACATGTGAATTCAGAATCTAGTCCATTGATTGATCCGAACCCATTTGCTAAGGACCACAGTTATGATCCATTAACAGATCCAAAACCAGCTAATAAAGATCATTTATAATAAGTTATCTAAAAAAGTCTCTTAGGAGGCTTTTTTTATTGTACATATTGAGTAAAATGGTTTCTACCCTACTATATAAGGGAAAGAATGAAGGACTATAACTATTTACAAATAAGTGAGGTGCGCTAGATGCCAGTGACACGTGATCAAGATGATGTTTCACGAGCGATTATACAACTGATCAAAGATGGCAATGTTGAGTCTTTAAAAAAAGCTATTGACGAACTGAAGCCTGAAGAAGTGGCTGATCAGTATAAACGATTGCCCCGAAAACGACATACTGTGTATTTAGAAGTATTAGATAAAGATAAACTGATTCATATGCTGGCTTTTTTATCGAAAAGTGAACAACTGAGAGTACTTGAATTAGTAGGTCCAATTCGTTCTACAGAACTTTTAGACGAAATGAAAAGTGATGATTTATCCTGTCTATTATCTGATCTTCCAGATAAACAAGTGGAAAAACTGATAGCTAAAATGCGTCAAGAAGAAAAAAAGAATATCCATAAGCGCCGAAAGTACCCAAAAGATTCTGCTGGACGAATTATGATAACACGCTATGTGTGGATTCATCAGTCCTACTCCGTTGGGAAAACGATTGAAAAGCTCAAGCATTATGAAGCGTTTGCTCACTACTTGAACTACGTATATATCATTAATGATGAAAAACAATTAATTGGTGTCCTTTCATATCGTGATTTATTACTCGCGGAGGCGGATGTTTGTGTAACGGAAATTATGGAAACAGGAGTGGCAAAAGTTCAAGATACAACTGATCAAGGTGACGTAGCCAAAATGATCGGACGGTATGACTTCGTATCACTACCTGTTGTGAATGAACAGGACGTTTTAGTTGGAATTATTCGTACGGATGAAGTACTCGATTTAGTTGTTAGAGAAGCAAACAAAGACATAGAAATGTTATTCGCTTCTGGTAAATCCATTGACTTCAACACAAAACCACTTATAGCTGCTTACCGCAGACTCCCCTGGCTCATCCTGTTGCTATTTATCGGATTGGTATCAGGAAGTATCATTTCTAAATTCGAGGATACACTTAACGCAGTTGTAGCTCTCGCGTTCTTTATGCCAATGATTGCAGGTATGACAGGTAATACAGGTACACAGTCACTAGCAGTCGTAGTGCGTGGGCTTGTGTCTGAAGATATGACAATGAAGAGATCACTTCATTTAATATTCCGGGAGCTAATTGTTGGAATCATATTAGGTGTAGTATGTGGTGCCTTAATTTCGGTGATTGCTTATATATGGCAAGGTAGCTTTACACTTGGATTAGTAGTCGGTTCTTCTTTAGTCGTCACACTGATTATCGGAACGATTGCAGGTACTGTGATTCCGTTGATTCTTAACAAATTCAAAGTAGATCCTGCAGTCGCTTCAGGTCCTTTGATTACAACTATTAATGATATATTATCATTGTTGATTTATTTTGGTATTGCGACTATGTTCATTTCAAAATTAATGTAGTTGAATATTCTGATTAGTGTGTATAAAACAAAGTGAAATAGCATACTATAATGTAATGAAAGGTTCGTGTAAGGTATTTGTAATATATCTCAGTTTCATGCCAAAGACTACAGAAAGATGACATTTTTCACAGTTTGATGATTTACGTTTATTACGTTTTTGATAGGTTATACTACTAGTAACAGCAACTGCACAAATGGATTTGGGTTGAAGTTTGGTGCAGCTGGATTTGTGATAGCGAAGAAGTAAAGTCGAATAGTTTGTACCGCTTCGTCGAAGAGCGTGTACATAATCAAAGCTCCGCGGCCATGGGTTGACCGCGGAGCTTTGTTTTTATTTCGCTGTTTATTTTTAATGAGGAAAGGGAATTTGTGAAACAGGAGGTGTTGACAGATGCCATGGAGTAAAAGTAATTATCCTACTTCTCTAAAGAACCTTAATTCTGAAGTACGAGAGAAAGCCATTGAAATTGCTAACGCGTTGTTGGATGAAAACTATTCCGAAGAACGCGCGATTTCCATTGCGACAGCTAAAGCACATGAGTATGTCGAAGGCAAAAGCGAAGGTCGTCCTCACTATGAAGTGAAACCACGAGAGAATGAGTGGATTTTTCGTAAGACTGGAAGTGACCATGTGATGTTCAAAGAAGAAACTAAATCAATATTGCTCGAAAAAGCTAAAAAATATGTCAATGAACACAATGGAGTTTTAAATATCTTCCACGCGGACGGTTCGCATGACAAAACATTATACGAATAACTGTAAAAACTAAGTGCCCTTCTATTTAGGGGCACTTCGTTCATGTTTCTTCACTAGGTTCTGGAGGATACGTCACTTCCCCATCATCTAACACAATCGGTTCAGCCCCCCACTTCCCTACTTCATGATCTTCAATTAACGTCTTTTCCTTAGGTCCATCAATAATATGTTTTACATTCCAACCATGTGTGGCGAGCCAATTACTAATTAATAAGCGATGGCATCTTGCCGGATGACGCTCTGAACAACATATTGCGATGTGTTTTTCTGAAGCTTCTTTCATCAATTCGTCGATTCCCTCTTGGAATTCAGAAGTCAATGTGTAATCCGCGTAATTGTGAAAGGATTGATTATTCCATCCTTCATTGACTTCATTATCAACGGTTTTGGATTTCCTTCTACGTCCTCCCAATTTTCCGCAATGTCGATAAGCAATGCCATGCGCAGGTAACCATTCGTTCATTCGATCCTCATGGAAATGTGGGAATTTGCGACTGCCGGGAAATGCACGAACGTCCACTAGTTTCTGAATACCGGCATCATCCAATAACTTTAAAAACTCTTCTTCCGTATGTGTGGAATGCCCAACTGTATAAATTTCCATAGATACTCACTCCTTATATTTCTACTATTCCCTTGGATTCAACTATAATAACCTGCTTTCCTTTTTTGTTACCTACTACTATTCAAGCAGGAAACTTTGACGCACAATGAAAAACACGGGTTCATCGTCTCCTAGTTTCTACATCTGAAATTCGGGAATGATAAAGTAAAAAGGAAGTGAAGACTATGCTTCATTTCAAACGAGCATTGTTTATATATAACTGTACCGCCGGAGAAGATAACATGGCACAGAAACTTTCTGAAACGCTTCACATATTTGCGCAAGCAGTCGACGAACTCATTGTACTGAACTCAGCTTCTGAAGCAGAACTCCAACTAGCCTGCGTGATCAAGTCGACTTGTTCATTATACTCGGTGGTGATGGCACTGTTCATACATGCATTAACAGCATTGCGCCACTTTCTGTCCGACCGATCATAGCCATATTGCCTGGTGGCACGTCAAATGATTTTAGTCGATCTTTAGGTATCCCCAGTCACTGAATGAAGCAGCAACAGAATTGCTTAACGGATCAGTCATCGAAACAGACGTCGGCAAAGTTGGTGAGAGCTATTTCATGAACTTTTGGGGCATCGGCTTAGTAACAAAGACGTCAGAAAACATTAAGTCCGAAGAAAAGAAACGTTTTGGATCGATTAGTTATGTGCTCAGTACATTGCGCACTCTCAAACAAACAGAACCTTTTCACTATAAAATTCGATCTACTGACACGGAATTAGAAGGTGAAGCTATTTTATTGTTTGTGCTTAATGGACGCTTTATTGGTACAACTGAGCTACCTATCGCGCCATTGTCCCCATTCGACGGCAAATTAGATCTACTGATTGTAAAAGACACGAACTTCGCTGCCTTTAAAGAACTATTTGCATTACAAGATCCTCTCACAGAAAATGAGCAACTGGCTGAACTTGAATATATACAAGTGGAATCCTTAGAAATAGTAGATCCTATTGGGAGTAAGGTAGATATGGATGGAGAAATTTATGAAGAAACTACACAGATAATCACTGTATTACCTGGCCATTTACAAATGATACAAGTTAATAGTTAGTAAAAAGGTAGCCGGAGATTAGTTCTCCAGCTACCTTTTTAGCGTTCTATTTCCAATATCGGTTCATTCGAATTCTCTATACCCGCCAATTCATCACGCAGTAAATACGCACCGAGCATGCTATACACCGTTCCGTTACCGCCAAGTCCAATTAAATAATAGATATGTGGTTCAAATGGATGGCGGCCGATTACTGGCAATTCATCTGTCGATTCACCAAACAGCGCAGTCCATTCGTATTCAAAATCCAGTTTCTGATTCGGGAACAAGTCTTGTAATTCCTGTTTTAATTGTGAAAACTTCTTATCTATCGCTTCTTGTGAGTCAGGTAGTGTGTCCATATTCTGATCCAAACCACCCGCCACAATTCGATTTTCATCTGTTAATCGCATATACAAATAAGGTCGCTTCGTTTCCCAAATCATCATACGGTCATGCCAGAATGACAAATCATCGATCGGCTGAGTAGCAATTGCATACGTCACTTTTAAGTCTTTCTGAGGGATCGACATATCGGGAGTCGGTGCATAACCCGTCGTGACAACAACGGACTTTGCCTGAAATTCTCCATCTGTCGTTTTTATTAATACGCGTTCTTCGGTATCCTGAATTCCCAGCACTTCAGTATGTTCAAATATATCCATACCCTTTTCATACGCATAGTGGATTGCACCCATGCATAAACGTAGAGGGTTTACTTCCGCATCCCCTTCTGTCACAATAGCGGCTGGTTGGGAGAATGGGAAGTGTGCTTCAATATCTTCTGGCTCCCAATACTCGACAGGAAAATCATATTTCTGTAGCGCTTCGAACTCCTTACGCAATCTTGCTACGTCTTCTTCCGTACTCGCATAATATAAGCTTTCACGCGTATGGAAATTCACATCAAACGGTGCATGTTCCGCCACGTCTTTCAAATTCTTCATCGCTTCTTTGCACCCTTTATAAAACTCGACTGCTTTTTCTTCACCTATTTGCTCCATCAGTTCGTGTAACATAATATCATTGGAGAATTGCAATAACCCGGTGTTGGCAGACGTACTTCCTCCACCCACGTCTTCTTGTTCAATCAACACAATGGAGTAGCCTTCATTCGACAAAACATACGAAGTGAGTGCACCTGACATCCCACCACCTACTATTGCCACGTCATATAACTCTTTACGCTCCGTTTTCGGAAAACCTTCTTTTTCAAATGTTGATTCCCAATATAATGATCCTGTATGTAACTTCATCATGAACTATCCCCTGTCTAATCGTTTTCACTCTATTTACCCACTTAGATAGGTCATATAAACATAGACAAAAAAGACACTCAGCCATTATAGCCGAGCGTCTTTACTTCATCCTCTAAACGGCCACCAGACACCTCGTCCGAATGAAACCGTAATTGCTGGAATGAGCAATGGCAAAATAATTAAACCATATAGCAATAATCCCGAAATAACGATAGTTGCAATTTGTACGAGACTCAAAACACCTGAAGGCATCATGGCACCGAATGTTCCTGCCAAGATTACGGCTGCTGTAATAATAACCGTACCCATTTTTGCCATTGAATACATCAATGCTTCCTTGATCTTCATACCTCCAATACTCTCTTCGCGGAAACGATCGAGTAAGAAGATCGAGTAGTCTACACCCAGCGCAATGAGCATGATGAATCCGAAGAATGGAACAGCCCAACTAATTCCATCATAACCTAGTCCGTTGACAAAAATCAGTTCTGTAATCGAAATCGCCGTATAGTATGTCAGCAATAACGAACCGATCATATAAAGCGGCATGATTGCCGAACGGAATAAAACGAATAACACAACGAACAATCCAATTAACATGATCGCTACGGTACGCGTAAAGTCAGCTGACGAAATATCATTTAAATCCGAGTTAATACTTGAAATACCGCTGAACGCTAAATCCGCATCTTCAAATGGTGTGCCGATAACGGAACGCTTCACAGAATCTTTAATATCATGAACCGTAGAAATCGCTTCACGTGAATAAGGATTTTCCTCTAGTATGACTTCCATTAAGATTCCTTTTTTATCGTCGAATGTGTAACGATCGATCACTGGAGTGAACTCTTCATTATCAAGCGTTCCTTTAGGAATGAATAACCCCGTATCGCGCACACTTTTCGTATCCGCCATATCAGCGAGCATATCGGCAATCTCCTGAAGGCCTGTTGTCACTTCAGCCAACCCGTCCTTCGAAGCTTTCACGCCACTACCTAGCTGTTTCAAACCACCTTTTAATTGGCCGATTTGTGAACCGCTTTGGTTAATTTGTGATCCAGCTCCTGCGATACCGCTACTGATCTTATCCAGTTCATTTCCTAATGCATCCAATCCACCAGCTGCTTGTGCTGCTGGTAAACCTTGTTGTAAGCCACCCGAAATCTGAGCGAGCTGACCGTTGATTTGCTCGATACCATTTGCCGCTTGGATTAATCCACTACCGCCACCCGATCCACCGGAAGGTAGTTGGTTAGCTGCATCTCGCAAATTATATTGTACAGTTGCCAATCCTAGACGAATTTCCTGTATTCCATCATTCGCCTCTTGCATGCCGTCCGCCATCAAGCCGATTTGGTGATCTACATATAAGTCTTCTAACAGTTCACCAGTCGGACGTGTAACAGTACGGACACTTTTCACGCCATCTACTTTCTCTAAATCACGAGAAATGGCTTCTAAATACGTAATATCTCCTTCTTTAACGATTGGAGAATCTTTCTTAAGTAATACTTGTACAGGCAATGAATCCCCTTCACCGAATGCATCAGAAATGAGGTTCAACCCAATGACAGATTCTTTGCTACCATCAATTTCATCTACTGTATTGAATGAGAGATCATTGTCATACGTCAACAGTAACGGAACCGTGATGATAGCTACAATCAACATGGAAAGTAGTGGACGCATGACGGATACTTTACTGAATGCAATCCATAATTTACTGTCTTTATGAGAAGCGGCCCCTTTAGCTGGCCAGAATAGCTTGTCTTTCAATATAGACATCAATAATGGGACAACAGTGAATAGAACGAGCATTAATACGGCAATCCCGACAGCTACCGCAACTGCTGACTTAAATATCGGGAAATCAGCAAAACCGATTGCTGCGAAACCGATAAACACTGCAAGTCCACTGATAAATAATGTACGACCTGCTGTTTTATAGGTGTTAATAATCGCTTCTTCCACTTCATGGCCTGCAAGTAATTCTTCTTTATAACGGCTTAGCAACAGAATACAATAATCTGTTCCAAGACCGAATAAAATTGCCACTAAGAATATTTGTGTATAATTCGAGACTGGGAATCCAAACCAGTCGATGAAAAACGCCACGAATGACTGACTTAATAAATAGGCAATTCCCACCGCCACTAACGGTACGAATGGAGTGATAATCGAGCGGAATACAATGAGCAAGAGAGCAAATATCAATACAACGGTAATCACTTCCGTCTTTTTCAATCCTTCTTGCGCGCTCTCATTCACATCATTATTAATGATGGCTTCGCCTGTCATATAGACTTTGTCATCTTTTGACACGATATCTTTCTCGATTTTCTCTGCTAACTGAATAATTTCTTCTTGCGTACCGTCTACAGTAATCGGAAGCAAGACGGTTTTCTTATCCTTTGAAACGAGTTGCCCTTCCATTTCTTCACTTTCAAATGGATCTAAGACATCTGTTACAATTTTACTCACTTTCTTAATTTCTTTAGCTGCAGCTGAAATTTCTTTTTTCTTTGTTTGATCTGCTGCTTTTTCTAAATCATATACTAACGAAATCGTTTCATCTGCTTGCCCTGCATCTTCTAGCATTTGCGCGGCCTTTTGCGAGTCTGCCGAATCGAGCAATTGGAATGATCCTGCCTTCTCTGCTTGCTTCGCTAAATCAGGTGCAAGTATAAACAAGACGGCAGTCAGCACAATTAATCCTATCGCTATAGGCCATTTGAATTTCAACACAGTTTTCACTCGTTATCTCCCCCTCGTTACTAAAATCGATTTTAATTTACGAAATGTTTCAATGAATTGTTCCAGTTCTTGTTCGTCTATTCGATCTTCGAACAATTTTTCGATACTATCATATATTGCTGCATTTGAGACAGACAGTACTTCAAGACCTTTTGCAGTCAGCGAGATTCGATTGATCCGCTGATCGTTTGGATCTTTTTCTGACTGGACAAGATCTTTCTCGACGAGTTTCTTAAGGCGTGTCGAAATGGCACTTTTATGTACTCCTTGAATCTCCGCCAATTGTCCACTAGATAGATAGCCATAGGCAGAAAGAATTTTTAGTACTTGGATTTGCTCTGGAGAGTAGTCTTTCCAAATCGGCACATCCAAATTTTTTACAACATGTTCCGTTCCGTAAATTATAACTTCTTCAAATAATTCTACTGCTTCTTGAAGTTGATCTTTCAAAGTAGTCCACCCCCTAAACCAATAATTAATAGTTTAGGGGGTGGACTAAATAAAGTCAACAAAAAAGCCAGCTTAAAAGAGATTTTCTCTCCTGCTGGCCTTTATTGGAATAATCTATTAAATAATAAAGTACGCGATGACGGATAGTAGTATGGATGTTACTGTCATGGCAGCTAGCGGACGCATCGCACGATCTTTTAAGTCTCGTAGACTGACGTTTAGTCCAAGCCCTACCATAGCCGCTGTCAGTAACCATGTGGTCAGGGTGAAGACGCCTTCCATTACGTTGTCAGAAACAGGAATAGAATGTCCGAATACATAGCTTCCAAGGATACTTAAGATAATGAATCCTACTAAGAACCAAGGAAACTCAATTTCAGCACCCGATTCGTCAGTATCTTTGTTTTTGCGTTTCATTATGAAGATCAAGATAAAGCAGAGTGGTACTAATAGGAATACACGACCGAGTTTGGCTAGTAAAGCTATAGCTAAACCGTCTTCTCCTGCGGGTGCACCAGCTAATGCAACGTGCGCCACTTCATGTAAACTGATTCCTGCCCACATTCCGTACTCGATTGAATCAAGCGGAAGGATCGGACGTAAAATGGTGTAGCCAATCGCAAATACGGTACCCATTAACGCGATAATTCCTACACCAATTGCGGTATCTTCATCTTTTGCCTTAATGATTGGTGCAACTGCAGCAATGGCAGCCGCGCCACAGACCCCTGTTCCGACCCCTAAGAGCAAGGAGATATTTTTATCTGCTTTAAATACTTTAGCAAGCCAGATCGTCATGAAGATGGCAAAAATGATGACCCCTACATCTCGAGCGAGTAAGCCAAGACCGTCACTTAAGACTGTATCTATATTTAATTTCAACCCATATAAAATAATAGCAGCACGTAGTAAACGCTTCGATGAAAATGCGATCCCACTTCGGATTATTTCAGGATAGCCGAAGATTTGACGGTATGCTACCGCGATAATAATTGCGCATGCCAGTTGTCCGATATGATCGAAACCTGGTACCTTTGCTAATAAATACCCTAAAAATGCAATGAAGAATGTAAATGCTATTCCACCGACCCATGATACCCATTTGGATGGATGTTTCGGTTCATGCTGTTCCGGAATCATTTTTGAAGTAACCACTATGACATCACCTCCTGTCACAAGTATATAAAAGCATTCGCTATAAGAGAAATAACAATTTATAATAGGTATGATAAGTAAAACGATATACATAGAAAGGAGTTGCTTTGTCATCGACCAGCAACTGCAAGTATTCATCGAAGTAGCCGAGAAAAAGAACTTTTCAAGAGCAGCGGAAGAACTGCATATGACACAACCCGCTGTCAGTCAGTATATCCGTTCATTAGAAGAATCCATTGGCGTTCGACTACTTGAGCGGACTAATAAATACGTGCGGCTCAATCAAGCTGGAGAAATTGTCTATCATCACGCAAAAGAAATCATCGGACTGTATTCTAGAATGCAGAATTTAGTTGATGACTTAGCTAACAAAGCAAGTGGTCCACTTACGATCGGTGCCAGCTACACGTTTGGAGAGTATGTTCTGCCACACATCCTGTCCAAGCTTGTCGCAGATTATCCATTGATCGAACCGCAAGTGACGATTGGCAATACAGCAGACATTGCGGAACTAGTCATCACTCACCAGCTCGATGTCGGCTTGATCGAAGGACACTTCAAGGAAGCTGCACCTTTGCAGAATGAAGATTTTGCAGAAGATGAAATGTACGTCGTCACTTCCGTTGATCACCCACTTGCACAGAAAAAAGGACGTCAATCCATTACTGAGTTAGAAGATGATATTTGGTTGTTGCGCGAAGAAGGATCAGGTACACGCGAAGCGGCAGAACTATTCTTCTATCAGTCAGGATTTTATCCGAAACGTATTATGCAGTTTAGTAGTACCCAACCGATTAAAGAGTCCGTGGAAGCAGGTCTTGGCGTGAGTTTGCTGTCACAGTGGGCGATCCAAAAAGAGTTGCACTACGGTGATATGAAGGCGTTGTCTATAAAGGGAACGCCATTTAAACGTCATTTTTCCATTGTGACGAATTCCCCTTTCCAAACGAAGGCGTTGCAGGTTTTTATTGAGTTGTTGAAGAATAGTGAGGAATTAACTGTGTTGAATGTGCGTAGTGAGGGGTAGTGCTGGTGACTTGGCGAGAATAAGGGTAATTTGTTCGTACAGGTAAGTAGGTACGATGGTAGGTAGTTGTTTTTGCGACGCCTAACTTTTCCTTGTTTTGTGCAGAGAATGTAGTTTGACTGGCAATGTAAGTGGGGGGGCGATCATTGGACCCACTTCGGCGGTGGTGGATGGCTTCCGCAATGAGCCAGAAAGGGAGTGCGCCTGGCTGTCTCATTACTACGCCTACCACGTGCAGCCGCCTTCGTTAGATAGTGTGTAGGGCAGTTCAGGCATGTGTTTTTCGAGTACACGGATTATTTGTTCGTACTAGTAAGTAGGATACGATGTTAGGTAGTGGTTTTTGCAACCACTTACTCTTCCTTGTTTTATTCAAAGGTAGTAGTTTGACTAGCAATGTAAGTGGGGCGGGCATTGGACCCACTTCGGCGGTGGTGGATTGGGTGTAAGGCAGTTCGGGTACTTATTTTTCGAGCACACGGATTTTTTGTTCGCACTAGTAAGTAGGATACGATGTTAGGTAGTGGTTTTTGCAACCCCTTTACTCTTCCTTGTTTTATGCAAAGGTAGCGGTTTGACTGGCTATGTAAGTGGGGCGGGCATTGGCCCCACTTCGGCGGTGGTGGATGGCTTCCGCAATGAGCCAGACAGGAAGTGCGCCTGGCTGTCTCATTACTACGCCTACCACTGGCAGCCCCCTACGTTAGATTATGTGTAAGACAGTTCCGATTTTTCTTTTGCAAGGATAGGAACTAGTACTACCCAGTCACTGGTTTTATCTCCTATAAACCACAAACAAACTTGTCAACCACTCAGTAGCGCAGGCACAACTGCGGGGTAGGCCGTGGCCGTGAGACAACTAGCAGCCCCACCGCTAGTTGGCTCATGGCTGGAGGCAATCCCCCACGTGCCTGCGCGGGTCCAAAGAGTGACACTCACTATTTTCAATGACCAAGCCAAACTCGAGCAACGATCCAATCTATCTGTTATATACTTTTCCAACACCGAAGAAAGTTATCACGATTCACTGATCTTCATCTTTTCTAAACCACAATCTAACTTGTCAACCACTCAGCAGCGCAGGCACAACTGCGGGGTAAGCCGTGGCCATGAGACAGCTAGCAGCTCCACCGCTAGTTGGCTCATGGCTGGAGGCAATCCCCCACGTGCCTGCGCGAGTCCAAAGCACGAGCCCTCACTACTTTCCATGCACAAGCCAATGTCGGGCAACGATCCAATCTATCTATTATGTACCTTTCCAACACCGAAGAAAGGTATCAACGATCCAATGATCTTCATCTTCTATAAACAACAACCTAACTTGGTTCCCACACAGTAGCGCAGGCACAACTGCGGGGTAGGCCGTGGCCATGAGACAGCTAGCAGCTCCACCGCTAGTTGGCTCATGGCTGGAGGCAATCCCCCACGTGCCTGCGCGAGTCCAAAGCACGAACCCTCACTACTTTCCATGCACAAGCCAATGTCGAGCAACGATCCTACCCCAATTAAAAAAAGACTGCCAAAGTCAGAAACTCACTTTGACAGCCACATTTACTTATGAATTAGCCGGAACACCTTGCTTTACCTTCAACACAACCAACTGATCACCAGCATCCAACGAAATCTTCTTCTGAAGCGTAGCAAAAACCAACGTCTCATTCTTCTTCTTCACAAACAACGCAGTCGCCGTCTCCGGAATAATCTCCTTAAACACTAAATCAGTATCCGTACCTTCCCACTCGAACAAACCAATTTCATAATCCGTATTAATCTTGCGGTTTAGCTCTGGGAACGTTGCGCCCTCTTCGAACAACAAATGAGCTTTCAGCGAAATCGGCAATGCCGACTTACTCATTGTATGATTGGAAACAGCCGTAAGGGAAAACGTATTGTTAAATCCAAACTCTGGCGCAAACGATTGTGTAATCAATGCGTTATAAGAGGCATCTCCAGTCATCGACAGAATCGTATCATACGGTGCCAAATCAATAGAGAATCTCGATCGTTCCGATAACATCTGACCCATGAACGTGTCAATTCCCGCTTCAATCGCGGGGCGTAAACGTCCTTGTGAAGGATCGACTATCAATACCGGGATATTCATTTCTTTTAATTGCATAGCTAATTGAATTGAAAAACTACTTGCGCCTACTATGAGCACGCCTGGCGGTTCATTACTTGCCAAGTTCAACTTTTTCGCTAGCGGTCCTAACGTAAATCCATGCGCAGTAACCGTAATAAACACGAGAGCAAAGGTCAACGCTGTCAGCAAAGTAGCTTCTTCATAACCATCTTCTGCAAGTGTCGAAGCGAAATAACCCGCAACAGTCAATGCGACAATTCCTCTAGGCGCAATCCAGCCAATGAGCAACTTCTCTCGCCAGACCAGTTCGGTACCAATCGTCGAAATCCATATCGATAATGGTCGAACAACAAACAGCATAACCAACACGAACCCTATAATCGGTAATGTAAAGATCTGCGCAATCGTTTCTCTTGCGAGCGAAGCTGTTAATAAAATAAAGACTGTAGACGTCAACATGACGGACACATTTTCAACAAAATGACCGACGTTTCCAATAGATGAAACATAGCGCTTCGAGCGCCCCAAAACCAGCCCCATCACAGTTACGGCAAGCATACCCGTTTCGTGCATAATGACTTCTGCCATCGTAAAGCACAGCAGCACAAACGCCAGAATGACGGGTGATTTCAAGTATTCAGGAAATTGACCCCTATTCGCCATGACACTAATCAATAATCCCATTGCTAATCCTAGAAGTGCAGCAAGTGCAGCACCGCCAAAGAAGTTTAATAAGTAATTCATCGATAAATGATCATTCGTCAATACTTTGATCACTTCATATGCAAACAACGCAAGCAACGGACCAGCAGGATCTACGATAATCCCTTCCCACTTTAGTACGGCCGCGGTTCGCGCTTTTAACTTTGCATTGCGTAATAACGGAATAATAACGGTTGGACCCGTTACTACAAATAGGCCTCCAATGATGAACGACACTTCCCACGTCAATCCCGCAATGTAGTGTGCTGTAAACGAACCTAAAATCCATGCTAAAAACGCACCCAATGTAACAACTCGGAAAACAGACTTCGAAATGTCTTTTATTTCCCGAAAGTCTAGATTGGAACTTCCTTCAAATAAAATAATAGCTACGGCTAGTGAAATGAGCGGACTATACAGCTCGTCCAAAGCCACTTCTGGATTCACCCACCCCATAATCGGACCTATTAGTAAGCCCGCAATCGACATGATAAAAATAGAAGGCCATTGGATTTTCCAAGCTAGCCATTGCGAGAAAATACCGAGCGCTAAAATGGCTACAATGCTAATCAGTGCTGCTTCTTCCATTGATACACCCGCCTTCATAATGATCTTATTATTTGCTCAGTGTACCAAATGACGAGCAGTATGCATACTAGAATGACATTCTAGTTTATAAGTCTTCCGCTAACTGAATTAACCCATCTGAAGAATGGGCGATTATTTCAATTGCTTGATTGATTTCTTCCAAGATCTGAACAGTGTTTTCAATGGATACTCGTGATTCATCCGTTTGTACTTTCATTCCCGTTACCGCTTGAACAATCTCATCGTAGGATTGCGTCACTAGTTCGTTTTCTTTTGCACTTTCTTGAATCAGCTTTTCCATCAATTTCATGAAATTTGCCATCTCAATGATATTCGTTTTGGTCTCCTCAATCATGCCGGTCACTTTACCAATGGCTTGTTTGGTTTCTGTCGACAAATTTCGCACTTCAGCCGCAACTACAGCAAACCCTTTGCCGTGTTGGCCTGCGCGTGCCGCTTCAATTGCGGCGTTCAATGAAAGTAAGTTTGTTTGGTCGGCTATGGAAGTAATAAGCGTCACTACACCTTGAATTTGTTCAGAAGAATGATGTAGCGCCTTCATCCGAGTAGTAAAATCTGCCATGTGTTCGACTATTTGCGCAAATTGTTCAGATTGAGTGACCACTAGTTCCTTCCCCGCTAACGAAGTGTTTTCTGTCTCCGTAATAAAATGAAGGTTTTGTATCGTCATATTTTCTAGCATACGTGCTTTATCGGATAACTCTTCTGTCGATGCGTTCGTCTGCTCACTAATTGCTGCTAGATTCTGGGACGTATTCAATACTTGATTCTTCACAACGGTTTTCGATTCTTCAACCTTTTGTCGATTCAATGCATTTTCTTCTTCATACGCATCCAAAACTAACTGTTGTTCAAAGTTCATAACTTTCATAAAAGCACGCAATGTACTAAATTGTCTTTTCTTCGGCATGTCTAGTTGTTCAACAAAAGAGAAAAATTCTTCATACAATGATTCAACTGCTGCTAGATACCATTTTGGCTCCAAACCGATATGTACGTGGACCTTCGCAATAATTCGTCTTTGCTTCAAATAGCTTTCATCAATCGTTCCACGAAATATTGACTGCATATGTTTTGTCAAGGAACCTTTCAAGCGATCCATACTACTATGTTCCGCAATAATATGCAGAAGTTGAGGTTGTCCATCCATTGCTTGATAGAAACGATCCGTCATCAAAGGTAATACAGGTTGTATTTGTTCTTGCATGCAGGAGAGATACTTCAAATCTGACTCTGTTAGATTAATCATCCGCAGTTGTTGTTTTATATCAGGATATTTTTCTAACGATATACTACCGACACTATACTGTGCAGGATGTTGGTCTTTATCTGTTGCTAGTTGTTTTTTATCTCTTTTAAATAAACGTACCATTTGGCTTCAACTCTCTCATGTAATATTAGTAAGTCTTTTATTCTATTTCCTTGTTTATTTACGATACAAAGCTTATGTAACAATGTTTATAGACAGATAAAAACAGAAGTGGACATTGCCACTTCTGTTTCTCATACTATTCATTAGGATAATTTAAATCGATCCACAACACTTCGTAATTCTCCTGCAATTTGGTTCATCTGATTCGTAGAGTCTGCCACATTTTCCAATTCACCTTGTTGCGCAGCAGCTGATGCACTCACTTGTTCAGATGACGCGGCCGTCTCCTCTGAAATAGCGGAAACATTTTGGATAGCTAAAATAGCTTCATCTTTGTATTCCATCATTTCAGCAAGCTTCTCGGATAGTTCCGTGATTGACTCGCGTATTTGATCGGTGATACTTGCATTTTGTACAAAAGATTCTTCCGTATCCGTAACAGACTGATTTTGACCATCCATTGATTTCATGTTTAGATCAATAACTTCAACCGTCTGACGTGATTCTGATAATATTTCTTTTACAGTTTCTTGAATTACCTCAGTTTCCCTGCGAGATTGTTCCGCTAGCTGACGCACTTCATTGGCAACCACTGCAAATCCTTTACCACTTTCACCCGCACGTGCTGCTTCAATGCTCGCATTGAGCGCTAGCAAATTCGTACTTGCCGTAATACCATGCAATGTTTGAATGACCTGATTAATAGATAATATCTTATTTGTCAGCGTCTGGATTTGAAGTTGTACTTTTTTATTCATTTCATTCGCTGCTGTATTATGATCACGCAGTTTTCTCACTTCCGACATTCCATTTTCCGAAGAATTAGATGCATCAGTAGACAATTGGTTCATCGTCATGAACATAGTATGGATGTGATCCATGCGGTCTGCCAAGTCTGAAATTCGTAGGCTTGTCACTTCTGTATCTTCAGATTGTTTTGATGCGCCTTGTGCAATTTCATCTGTCGCTACCGATACTTCTTGGTTCGCAGCTACTAGCTCTTCAAAAGCATGTGTCACTTGCGATGATGAGTCACTTAATTGAACCGAAGACTGTTGAACTGTTTGCAAGGCTGCATTAGTCTGGCGCAGCATATCATTATAAGCGAGTGATACTAATCCTATCTCATCGCGATGTAGATTCTGTTCATCTACCATCATAGTTAAGTCTCCTGCAGCAGCTGTTTCCATTGATTTCTGCAACGTTTTTAAAGGTCTTAATTGGCGGTAAATAAATCCTGTCGATGCGATTGACATCATCAAAACAATCACAATAGCTGAGATAATTGTAATCCATAAGATGGTATTGAATGTGTCTAGAATAACCGATCTTGGTGTCACGGTCTGCACTGTCCACTTTTCATTAATATCTCGTAAGTTGATAGGTGCAAAAGCATTAAATGATTCTTCGCCTAAACTCTGGGAGTCTACATAAGTACTTGTCAGTTCACCTTTATCGAGTACGACTTTAGCAGAATTCCAATCAATCGCATCTGCCATATTGGTATCGTTCAATTCAGGCTTCAGGCTGTTTGCCGTAATAAAACCAGCATCGGTAATAATAGAAGCATAACCGCCTTCTGGTTTAATGGTTTTTACTACATCCGTCAAGAAATCAATTGATAGGTCAGTAGTCAACAAACCAAAATAATTTCCTGAGGCATCTATCAACGGGACGGAAATAGTAGTCATGAGAATGGTTTGACCGTTCGTTTCATATGCATAGGGTTCAGTCAAAATGGAGCGCGCTTCATTTTTCGGAACGGTATACCAGCTATTCGCTGTGGGATCATCCATTCCACTTAATGGTTCAACTTCAGTCGCATTGTCTTTCTTAAAGATATAAGGAATGAATTGCTGATTTTCATCAAGAAGATTTTTGGGTATAACTTCCCCTTCAGAAAATGCAGATTGGTTAACTACAGCTGCCATACCTGTTGCGTCATCATTCTTCTGTAAATTGTTCTTAATGATTCGAATGATTTCATTGGGATGCATATCACCTGTTGCTTGTAATGTTTCTAGTATATGACTAGTTGTACGTAGCATTTCATTCGTTTCTTTTAATTTCACACTCAGTACGAGTGAACTTTTGTTTGCACTTTCTAATGCAAATTCCTCGGCATCTTTAATACTTTGCTTATGTAACATGACACTTGTAACGACTGAGTATACTAAAAACAGTAATAAGAATAATGCGATAATTAATCCTGAGAGTTTCATCGCAATACTTGCGGACTTCTTCACTTTATTGGCCCTCCTAGTAAATTATGAGTAGATCACTAGTATACCTTTAGTCCTTACTAAATGTATACTGTTTTAGATGAATGTCACATAAAAAAAACCTTGCCTAGTAGACAAGGTAAATTTCAGACTATTACGGGTCTTCCGTTTAGTTTATTTCGTCGTGAACTGTATCGTATTTCTTATTCTTTATAGCTTTGACTTCTATACTTTCCACTGTCGTTTCCTCTCCAAATTGTTCTGCGTACAGCAGCTTAGCAGCTTTTGGAGCAGCCCAAAATGTCGGTAATAGTAAGAGTGAGACCGGTATGGCAGTCACTACAATAAATGATTGAATTGCCTCGACTCCGCCTTCACTGATCATTAATAGTACGCTCGCAACCGCACCCATGATGACCGCCCAAAATATGCGCATAGTTTTAGGCGGATGTCCGTCCCCCGTAATCGCAACGGATATCGTATACGCCATGGAATCCCCTGTTGTGACAACGAATAATATGGTTACAAGGAGAAATAATGGTCCAATTATCATATTTAAAGGCAGTTGCTCGGTAATGGCTATCATCGCCGCAGGCATACCCGAAGTATTTAGCGCTTCTGATATTACGCCAGGCTGTGCCAGTTCATAAAATATGCCTGCACCTCCGACAGTGGTGAACCAAAATGCAGTAACAATTGGTGCCGTAATAGATACAGCTAATACTAACTCGCGAATTGTACGTCCGCGTGTAATCGTAGCGATAAAGATCGCCATCATCGGTCCATAACCGAGGAACCAGCCCCAGAAAAAGATTGTCCATGATCCAAGCCAACTAGAATCCCCCCGGAATGTAGCCATGCCAAAGAATTCTTGTAGATGGATACCCGATGATGAAATGAACGTATTGATAATAAATCCGCCTGGTCCCAAAATCAGAATAGCAACCATTAATATCAATGTAATGATTACATTTAAATTACTCAGGAATTGAATTCCTTTGCGTAATCCCGTTACAGCTGAAACAGTAGCAATGGCTACGACGCCGATAATGATAAGAATCTGTGTCATTAGCGTATTGGGTACACCAAATAAAGCTTCCATTCCATAAGCCGCTTGCAGACCAAGAAATCCAATTGGTCCAATTGTACCGGCAGCTACTGCAATGATGGAAAACGCATCAATAGTAGTTCCTAAGACACTTTTACGCATGATCTTTTCACTGAGGATTGGATAAAGCAATGTACGCGGCTTTAACGGCATACCTTTAGAATAATGAGCATACATGAGTACTATTGTCCCTAACGTACCAAGTATTGACCATGCAAGGAACCCCCAATGCAAATACGATTGAGCGAATGCTGGGATAATAGCACTTTCCGTTCCGGATACTGCTTCCGTGAATAGTGGAGGTCGATCTAAAAAGTGATACATCGGTTCTGCAGCGGCCCAAAAAACGCCACCCCCTGCAAGCAACGTCGTCATAATCATCGCTAGCCATTTGAAATAACCGATTTCCGGCTTATTCATTCCACCCAAGCGTATCTTCCCGTACTTTGAGAATGCCAGAAATAGCGCGATAAAAAATGTACCCATTAATAATATTTGCCAAAACGCTCCAAAATATTTTACAGCGAATGCAAATGTCCAATCTACCATATTTGCCACGAAATCCAAGTTAATGAATGATGCCACGACAAAAGCTACAAGCAATCCGCCGCTGATAAATAATACGGGACGATCCGTTTTTGATTCATACTTATTCAAAGTCTTGCCTCCTCTAAGTTGCGATTGCTTGTAACCGCTTACTTTATGTATAGCGGAGAAGTTTTCTCCACTTTATTATTTCACTTCCACAATAACATCGATTTCAACAGCAGCGCCACGTGGCAACATCATACCTACTGCAGTGCGTGCGTGTGCGCCTACATCTTCACCGAACACCTCAACGAGTAAATCCGAAGCACCGTTCATAACTTTTGCTTGTCCAGTAAAATCGAATGCAGTGTTGATCATGCCAAGCAATTTAACGAACTTTGTCACGTTCGACAGCTCGCCAACTTCTTCTTTAATCGTTGAAAGTGCGAAAAGAATAGCTTGTCTTGATGCCGCATAACCTTCTTCAATTGTCAGTGTATCGCCTACTTTGCCGATCACATCATATGATAGTGAACCAGATAGAAATAATAGATTACCTGAGCGTACACAAGATATGTAATTTCCACCTTTTGCACGTTTTTCAGGTAGTTCCAATCCTAGTTCTTGTAATTTGTCTTCTGGTCTCATTTGTATCCCATCCTTTTCATAATGCATTCGTTATTTTTTCTGTGGCAGCAAGCAATGTGGCTATATGCGGTTCCATCGTTTTGCGATTCCATCTAAACATCGGCCCTGAAACAGATAAAGCACCAATCACACGATTTTGCTTATCAAAAACTGGTGCCGACAACGCAGCAACATTTGTATTGATTTCTTCTTCATTCGTTGAATAGCCTTGATTTCTAACTTCTTCTAAAATCTGTTCTAGCTCATTTCTTTCCTCCACGCGCAGCGAAGCTAGTAATCTGTCCTGTAATTCAGGTGGCTGGAAAGCGAGAATAGCCCGTCCACTTGCACCTATATGAATCGGCAATCGTTTACCGATTCCAACCGTGCGTCTGATTTCTTGCTGACTTTCATATTCCAGTACACATATACGCATTTGCCCTGTAGGCATATAAAAACCAACTGTCTCTCCAGTATCATCTCGCAATGACATAAGCCATGGTTCAACGACGGGTGCAATAGGCATTTCCGTCAAAATTTTATTAGCATAATCCAAAAAGATTGTTCCTAATGAATATAGTTTTGAACGGGGATCCTGAAATACCATACCTTCTAGTTTCAATGTTGTAAGCAAGCGATGCACAATTGTTGTCGATAAACCAAGACCTTTGCTTATATCACTAACACCTTGTGGACCCGATACATCGTTCAAATAGTTGATCACAGATATCGCACGCACTACTGTGGACGATACTTCCGGTGTCTTAGTCATTTTCATGAACTCCTTTTACGCTTTGAATAGAAAAAAAGAGGAATGAATGCTCTATTCCTCTTTTTGGTCTACCCTTACTTAGTTGCTGTTAATATAACGTGTTTTGTTCTGGCAATAGAATTCAACCGCTTCACTGCCGAGTTCTTTGTAAGTTCCAGTACTTGATTGCTTATATCCACCAAATGGTGCCTGGAAGAACGTACCTGTCGTTGTCATGTTGACTTTAACAATACCTGCTTGAATTTCATTCAATGCACGGTTCATGTATGTCAAGTTGCGTGTGCAGATCGCTGCAGACAGGCCGAATGCTACGTCGTTTGCTACTTCAATCGCTTCGTCAATCGACTCGATTTCGATGATGCTGATAACAGGACCGAATACTTCTTCCTGTGCAATCGTCATTTCCGTCTTCACACCACCAATTACTGTCGGTTCCACGAAATACCCTTTATCCGAACCTTCGAATTCAGGAATACCGCCACCGGTCAAGATTTCTCCGCCTTCAGCTTTCGCTTTTTCGATTAAATCAAGTGTTGATTGACGCTCTCCGTCACTAACTTGAGGTCCCATTGTTACCCCTTCGTCCATGCCGTTACCGATCTTAATTTTCTTAGAAGCTTCCACTAGCTTATCCGTGAACTCTTGACGAATATCTTTGTGCACGAGTACGCGGCTAGTTGCTGTACATGCTTGACCTGTTTGACCGTATCCACCTGCTACTGCAAGTTGAACAGCTGCATCCACGTCTGCGTCTTCCATGACGAGCAATGGGTTCTTACCACCCATTTCAAGCAATACACGCTTCATATCTTTTGCTGCTTCTTTATAAATTAAGTTACCTACACGATTTGATCCTGTGAATGTAATGGCTTTTACTGCAGGATGATTGATCATTTCTGTTACTAGACGACCCGGTCCTACTAATTGGTTAACAACACCAGCAGGAACGCCAGCTCTTTCAACGATTTCGATGAACTTCTGTGCTGTCAATGGTGTTTCAGATGAAGCTTTCAACACGACTGTGTTACCGCTTAGGATAGCAGGTGCGATTTTCCAAGCTGGAATTGACAATGGGAAGTTCCAAGGTGTAACAACTAATACGACACCTAGTGCTTCTTTATGCAATTCGATTTGAACGCCCGGTACGTCTGATTCAACGATACGTCCTGTCATGCGACGACCTTCTCCTGCGTAGAACTTCACGATACCTGCTGCATAGTTTACTTCCTTAAATGCATCAGCATATGTCTTTCCTTCTTCTTGAACGATAACGCGTGCGATTTCATCTGCTTCTGCTTCCATGATTGCTGCAATTTTGTATAGATATTCGCCTCTTGCAGGAGATGGTGTTTTGCTCCATTCAGGGAATGCTTTTGCTGCCGCATCGATAGCTGCTTGCGCATCGTCAGCATTGGATTGCTTAACTTTTACAACAAGCTCGTCTTTATTCGCAGGGTTTCTGATTTCCAACATATCTGTACCAGAAGTTTCTACCCATTCACCGTTAATATAGTTCTTCAATACTTTCACATCGTTTGTAACTGTCATCATGTATACTCTCCTCCAGCTAATAAATTTAGTTCGTTATGCCATTTCTCCTGCGCCGCGTTCACGCGATTGATCAGTAGATTCCACTAACATACGCTTGCCTGTCTCGTTCAAGTCTAACCATAATTCTCGGCTAACTTCCGTTCCAAACTGCCAAGATGATTCCCATCTCTGTTCGAAATCGTCTGTCGTTGTTAAAATATATTTCGTGTCTATTGTGTTCTCGAACCGATCTATTATCTTATCGACTTCATCGACCTTTGTCGTACCGAACATACAGAACCTCGTTGTAACGGAAGGTAACTTCAGTTTCTTATCACCCGTCAGTCCCAATTCTTTATTTATACCTTCAATAATATCTTCATTGTCACGCTTGTGAATCATAATCGGATAAATGGAATTGGGTGATGAAATAATCAATGATGAATGACTTGGCTTCTTATACAAAATGATACTCGCATGTCCTTTTCGCGAGATATACATCGCTTGTTGCACGAGAACACGTGATGGTCGTGTATCACGTACACAGACCGCTACTGATGGCTGTTCCTCTAAGCGTGCAATTAAATAATCAGCGCATGCTTTTCCAAGCAACATACCGCTTTGCTTTCCACCATCGATCACCGTTACGCTATCAGATTCATTCAGTATTTCGATTTCTTCGATTTCACCTTGCAAAGCCGGTAATTCATCCCAAAGTTGCTGTAAACCATACAATCCTAGGAACTCCGCATTTGCTACGGTTTCGGCTCCTTCTTCCGCATACCCATAAGGAACTCCGAGAGCCTGGAAGATCTTTTTGCAGTGAGTATATAATTCTAAGTGAGAGACACGCATTTCGCCAACTCCTTCTCAGACTTGAACCCTTCCGTAAAGAACCGGTGCCAGTTGCCGCCCATAATTTTGGAGATTTCTTCATGTGTCATACCACGGGCTTGCAACCCATTTGCGATATTTGGGAAATCGTCAGGTGTCTGGAACCACTCCGGCCATTCCGGCCATCCTGGACTTTCTTTCGATCCTGCACCGTAATCGATTTCATGTGTCCAGCGTCCCATACGCATCCACGCAAGAAAATCTATGGACATATTATGCGTCAAATCAGTTCCGATTCCTACATGGTCGATTCCCATAAAATCAGCTGTACGTGCAATCATATCGCAGAACTCTTCTAATTTCGTATCCGCTCCGTTGATTAAATGAGGATATGCACAAACTCCAAGCACTCCTTTATTATCACGTAAAGCCGTAAGAATTTCTTCTGACTTGTTACGTTTCGATGGATAGATCCAATCTGGATTAGCGTGTGTAATGGCTACGGGACGACTTGAAAGCGCTAATGTATCAAGGGATGTCTTCGTTCCAACATGCGACAAGTCAATAACCATACCTACACGGTTCATTTCCTTGATGACATTTTTACCGAATCGTGAAAGACCCGGATCCGTTTCTTCATAGCAGCTACTGCCGATCAAGTTTTGGTTATTATACGTCAGTTGCATAATCTTAACGCCCATTTCATTGAATACAGATACGAGTCCTAGCTCGTCTTCTAAAGCGGATGTATTTTGTGCACCCAACATGATTCCGAGTTTACCACTACGTTTTGCTTCATCAATGTCGGCTCCCATTTTCACCGGTAGGATTAAATCGTCATTCTCTTTAAAAAAGCGATGCCATTCCGCTACTTTTGTCAACGTTTCACGAGCGTTTTCCCATAGTCCAACGCAAGCATGAACAGCCGTTACGCCACCTTTTTGCAACATGATAACAAAATCTCGGTCCCATTTACTTAATTCTAAAGCATCTATTACAATCATATCTCTCATATCAACAGTCATTTGATCTCCTCAACTTTCGGTAATAGTGGATAGAACCAATCATCTTCGAATGTAGTAGTTCCGATTTCTTCAACTAGCGGTGCTCCTTGGAATAGCGTAATCCGTACCCAACGATTGGACTTCGGATCATAACGTTCTGCACCATATATCGCTAGTTTGCAGCGCAATAGATATACCGGAAGTAAATCTTTTCCTGTCAGATTCGCTTGTATCTCACCATACTCCAGACCGTCTAACGATTGGATTCTTCTAACGATCCCTCTTAGCTCCGGCTTTTTCAGTAAGAACGCAGCTACTTTCAGATCATCATCACAGACCTCTATTTCCGTAGCTAGTTGCTGTACTTGTTCTGCAATATTCATCGGCATGTACAATTCATCACCCGGATCAACTCCACGTTCTCCGATACGCGGCTCTTCCTTTTCAGCAGAACGGTACCAGAAATAATGTCTTGATTCTGGTTTTGTGAAATCGTACTGGAACGCCCACTGATATTGTTTTCGAATAATTTCACGCAATGAACCAATAGACATTTCGGGTATCAAATGAAGACCGTCGTCCGCGTTGGTCTGATGCTCTAAGTCGACGATTACTTCTGGATAGAGATCAATCAGTTCTGAGTTAAGCAATTCCTGTGCTTCCATAGTGTAGTTCGCTTGTACTTTTTCCGTTAACTCCAACCACAGTCTGCCTACTTCATGATTAGAATTTTCTATAGTGTTACAAACGTCTTCTACTAACTTGGAAATTTCTCCGGTTTCTGTTGCCAAGTCCCTCGGATTTTTAAATACTTCCATATTCGGAATTGGAGCGTCTTCAAAGAATGTATGAACTTGTTGTAGTTTCGCAATTAAGCGCTTGCAATCTTCTGCAGTTGGTATCATTTTCTTAGCACGAGCCAATGCTACTTCACGAATCCACATCCACTGATGTAGAAGTTTTGGATGGGAGATCAAGTAAGGTACCATTCCAAGTCCAGTTGCATTACCTGTACCGAATAGTTTTTTAATTTCAGGATGTAATGTAGCCGCTTGTGGATTATTTTTGCGCGCAATATGTTCAACCAGATCAAAACTGAAGTGGCGCAACATATAGACAGCAAACATTTGAGATAGATAGGCACCGCTAAACGTATGATTATCTTTCATATGTTCATAAGGTGCAATTCCAAACTTACCATTTCCATAGACTGCAGTTGTACGGAATAGATAACCAATATCGTAAATGATTTCTGCATCAGGTTGCTTACCTTGAGATAGCGCTTCCACTACATGAGAAAAAACACGTTGGCTCTTATTCGCTCTCGACCATACAAGATCCGTGACATCTCCTCGGCCCATTTCCTGTTTCGGAAGTTCTTGTTTCATTCGTTTCAATTTTTTATCGGAAATCGCTCCATCGCAAAGTGCAAATGTAACATCCCATCTTTCAGAAATGACTCGATCACTCCGAGTTTCTTCACTGATCTCACGGGATAATGCGACAAATGTATACTGTCCTTGTGGGGTAGTAATACTATAAAGCGCTTCACCGTAACCTTCATCGTTTATATCAAAAGTCGTTTGCTCAATTTCCCAAGCTTCACGCATCATTTTACGAACTAAAATGCGCAAAAAGCTGAGACTTGTTGAGCGCATTACGCCAAGTCGTTGGATGTCCATTACTTCAGATGCCGGTCTTAGCGCATCTGTGTTTTCAATAGCTAATTTAAACATGTAAAACCCTCCATTCTTCTACTCCCACAAAATATATACTTTCACGATTATCGGAATGCCTTTCCGAATATCTATCTCTATCATAAACCCGTTTGAATTCTCTGTCAACAATTCTATAAAAAAGTCCATGAAGATTCATAATGAATCTTCATGGACTAGAATAATTTATTTAGTTCTTTCGGTCATTTGGCGCCAGATTGAACCTTTTGCCTCTTCACCTTCTTCAATTCTTGCGATCGCCATACGTACTTGCAGTTTCACTTCAAACTCGTTATCGTTTTCTGCTTCATGCAGTGCCGGTAAGGCTTGCTCTGTTCCGGATTCATACAAGAACATAGCTGCACGCCAACGAACCAACTTGTTTTTATCTTGTAACAGACGGATAGCCGCAGCTTCGAACCCAACATAGCCAAGGTCGCTCATGCAGTCTGCAGCTGTACGACGAACCGCCCAGCTTTTATCTAATAATGCTTTTTCGATATACGGAATAACTGATTCATCTTCTATCATGCCGAGATACACTGTCGCAAGTCTGCGTATCGACATTTTCTCGTCTTTCAATGCCATCATCAATACAGGATAATCCGACTCATCTGGATCCGGCATTTGATCAAGCAATCGGAAGCGTGTTTCCCATTCCGGAACGATAAATTCCGATACTGTCACTTTCTTTCCACGAGTTATGGTTTCCTCGTCTGCCTTTTCCGCTTTCATAACAAGCTCATGTAATCGCGTTTCAGGATACGCGGCTTCAAGTTCTAAAACCACTTGCTCGCCTACTTCTTGCAATTCCCCGTAACGGATTCCGTAATCTGCCCACTTCCGAAGTAAGATATAGTTTTCTACTTCAGAATGATGAACGCTTTCCATTGCTTGAATGAAACGTTCACTTAATCCAAATCTTGCTTCCTCATCACTATTGAATACTTTCACTTGCAACGGAATCTCTTTATATGTCTGTACATGCACATAGACTTCCCCGAAGTGCTCATCTATCTGTTGCTCTTCGGCCTGTGTTGTCGTTTCGCCGCCTTCATTTAAAACAGAACGCACTTCGGCAAGAATGGATTCCCACGCAACATTTCCAATTCGCTCTACTGCCATAAAGTCTAATACATGATAGATTCCTTTAATTCCTTGTATAGCCAAAAGAGAACGAATCGGCTCAGGTGCCTGAGCTTCATCTTTCTTCTTATAGTTATGGCTAGTTCCATCAGGTAAAGGGGTATCTAAAACAATTTTCATGGAATTTGGACTTGGTGTCGGTTCAATCGATTTGATTTTCAAGAAAATCTCCTCCAATGTAATTATTCAACTAACTCCTGCAAATAAGACCAACGCTCGACTAATTCTTCGTATTGCTGATTCAGGGTGGTCAGCTGTTCATCAAGTTGACGAAGCTGATCATAATCTGAACCCGTAATCGTCATCTGCTGTTCTGTTTCTGCTATTTTTTCTTCTAACTTTTCTATATCTGACTCAATGGTTTCGAACTGCTTCTTTTCAGCGTATGTCATTTTCTTTTTAGGCTCTTTAACTTCTGGAGTCGGAACAGCTACCGCAACTTTAGCTTGTGGCTTCACGTCTTTTGTATTCTTTTCATCGAGGTAGTCTGAATACAAACCTAGACGCACATCGATTTCACCTGAGCCGTCTAAAATCCATAACTTACGCGAGATCCGATCCAAGAAGAAACGGTCGTGGGAAATCGTAACGACAACTCCAGCGAACGTATCAATGAATGACTCCAAAACGGAAAGTGTTTCGAGATCTAAGTCATTCGTCGGCTCATCCAGCAGTAAAACGTTCGGCTGTTCCATTAATAACTTCAATAAATAGAGACGTTTACGTTCCCCACCTGATAATTTACCAATTGGCGTTCCGTGTGCAGAGGAAGGGAATAAGAATCTTTCCAACATTTGCGTCGCAGACAACCGCTCACCGTCACCTGATTCAATATCATTGGACGTCTCACGAATATACTCAATAATCCGCTGATTTTCCTTCATTGGTGGCAAATGCTGATGGAAATGAGCAATCTTTACGGTAGAGCCTTTATCGACTTCTCCAGTGTCCGGCGTAATCGTTCCATCCAGCATCTGAAGAAGTGTCGTCTTCCCTACGCCATTCGGTCCGATAATCGCAATACGTTCTTTTGCTTGTAGAATAGCAGAAAAACCATTCAAAATAACTTTATCGTCAAATCGTTTCGTAATATTATTGATTTCCAACACTTTTTTACCAAGACGTGTCGTTTGTAAATCCATTTCAAAGTCGAGTGACTCATCGGTCTGCTTTACTTTCGCTTGAAGATCATCAAAGCGATCAATTCGCGCTTTCTGTTTCGTTGAACGCGCTTTAGCACCGCGTCGAATCCATTTCAATTCACTGCGGTAGCGATTACGGTCTTTCTGATCCGAAGCGGCTGACATCTCTTCACGCAGTGCTTTCGACTCCAAATAATCTGCATAATTCCCAGTATGCGAATAAAGAGTTTTATCCGCTAACTCGTAAATATGCGTAGCGACTTGATCCAAGAAGTATCGATCATGTGTAACAAATAATACTGCTCCTTGAACATTTTGCAAGAAGTCTTGCAACCACTGAATCGATGCAACATCCAGATGGTTCGTAGGCTCATCCAGTAACAATAAATCTGCTGGTTCGATTAATACTTTAGCGAGGGCGACACGCTTCAGTTGACCACCTGATAATTCGCCCATCTTCTTATCGAATGTCTCGATCCCTAGCTTCATTAATATAGTGCGGGCCAATGCATTTAAATCCCAACCACCCGTTGAATCCATTTCATTTTGATAGAATGAGTAGCGTTCCTGATACTCTTCATTTGAAGAATCTTCGGTAAGTAGTTGTAAAGCATTTTCGTAATTAAGATTTGTACGAATAACTGGTGCATCGCTTTCAAATACCGCTTCCATTACCGTTAAGTCCGGATTGACAATCGGTTCTTGAGGCAAAAAGGCTACACGGAATTTATTCGGGTGATCCATAGTGATCGTATCCGCACTTCCCTGTCCAGCAAGTATAGATAACAACGTAGATTTCCCCGTACCGTTAATACCAATTAAACCTATCTTGTCTCCACTTTTTAAATTAAACTCCACATCTTTAAAAAGCGTTTTTTCTCCAACTGTTTTAGTTAATTTCTCTATTACTAAATGACTCATCGTTGCACATCCTATCTTCAAATTGCTTCTATTCTTAGTATAGCCGAAATTCCGGCAAGTTGAAAACATGCACACCTTGATTTATTACTTGTCAGTAGGAATTTCGAATTACAGACATACTTTCAAAATATATTTTTACAGTCTATGCCATTTCATTAGACTCTATGGTTTAATAGATGAAAGAGCTTTCATTAAATTAATAAGTCTAAAGGAGCTGTATTCATGGTACAAACTACCGAACATCAAGTAACCGATATGTTAGTCGTACAAGCACTAGAAGACAATTTGGCCATCATTCGTTTTGATATGAATCGTCGTATCGCCTATGTAAATAAAAACTTTGCTCATACGATCGGCTACGAGCCAGAAGAAATGATTGGAATGAAGCATGAAAAGCTCTGTTTCGATAGTTTCCTTGAAAGTAACGCATACGAAAAACAATGGCAAAATTTCAATAAAGGCATTAGCTACCAAGGCAAAATTGAACGTAAACGTAAAGATGGTTCTGCAGTATCGCTTGAAGCGACATATATGCCTATTTTTGATGATAAGCATAAAAAAGTGATCGGGGTCACAAAAATCGCGACGGACATTACAGAACGACAAAATGCCATCGTTGAAGTCGTCAATGAGATGCATAAAATGGCAGAAGACCTCACTCAACAAGCAAATGCTGGAATGAATCGAAGTACGGAATTATTGACCATGATCGAGCGGATAGCCGCTGTTTCTGAACAGAACACGAGTTCATTACAAAATCTAGAAGTTCACTCCCAAGATATTCAAGGCATCGTGACGACCATACGCGCGATCGCGAGCCAAACGAATTTATTGGCTTTGAATGCGGCGATTGAAGCGGCACGAGCCGGAGAATATGGACGTGGGTTTGATGTGGTGGCAAAAGAAGTGCGTAAACTTTCAGGTAATGTACAGGATTCCATCGTCGAGGTGCGTAAAGGCATTGAAACGATCACGGAGGATATTGGTGTGATTTCACAAGGTACTTCATTGGCGCAGCAAAATATTGTGCAATGTCAGAATGAAATCGAAATTGCTATGAATGACTTCCGCTCGATTGCGTCGTCGGCTGCAGATTTGGAGAGCCAGTCGCAGGAAGTGGGACGGATCATTTAATCAAAAAAGTGCTATCTCTTGGAAGTTGGTACTTCTACGAGATAGTTCTTTTTATGAGAGTTGTTTTTGTGAGGGGCGAGTTAGTGGGGCGGACAGTGGCTTACGTTAGATTGGGTGTAGGGCAGTTCAGGTACTTGTTTTTCGAGTATACGGATTATTTGTTCGTACAAGTAAGTCGGATACGATGTTAGGTAGTGGTTTTGCGAACCCTTGCTTTTCCTTGTTTTTTGCAGAGGTAGTAGTTTGACTGAAAGTGTAAGTGGGGCGGTCATTGGCCCCACTTCGGCGGTGGTGGATGGCTTCCGCAATGAGCCAGACAGGAAGTGCGCCTGGCTGTCTCATTACTACGCCTACCACTGGCAGCCGCCTACGTTAAATTGTGTGTAAGTCAGATCAGATACTTGTTTTGCAAGAATAGGAACTAGTACTACCCAGTCACTGGTTTTATCTCCTATCAACCACAAACAAACTTGCTAAGCACTCAGTAGCGCAGGCACAACTGCGGGGTAGGCCGTGGCCGTGAGACAGCTGGCAGCTCCACCGCCAGCTGGCTCATGGCTGGAGGCAATCCCCCACGTGCCTGCGCGGATCCTAAGCATGACCCCTCGCTACTTTCAATGACCAAGCCAATGTCGAGCAACGATCCAAGCCATCCTTTACGTACTTTTACAAAACCGAAGAATAGTTCCCCAGTCACTGGTTTTCATCCTCTATAAACCACAACTGAACTTGTCAACCACTCAGTAGCGCAGGCACAACTGCGGGATAGGCCGTGGCCATGAGACAGCTAGCAGCCCCACCGCTAGTTCGCTCATGGCTGGAGGCAATCCCCCACGTGCCTGCGCGGGTCCTAAGCATGACCCTCGCTACTTTCAATGACCAAGCCAAACTCGAGCAACGACCCCAAAATATCATCTAGACTTCGACTGCTGATCCATACCAGCCAGCCTCTTCACCAACTGCTCCAATAACACCGGCATCTCCTTGAACGCACTATTAATATGCAAACGCTCCGTCTTCTGATGCGCATCCTTACCAAACGGCCCGACATTCAACACAGGAGCAGTTAGCTTCCGCATGTCCTCAAACGGAATCGAATACGTATCACCATAGACCGGCGTATTGTCCGCAAACGCCATCCAATGATTCTCCTCATCCTTGTAATGCACATAACTCAAATCACAAATCCCATTAAAGTAATGCACCTGATCGAGCGTCAGATCAAACACCTTCGCACGTTCTTGCAGAAACTCGATCGACTCGATGACAAGCGGATTGTCCGACGAGTTAACTGCAGGATAATAAGGCGGCGCATAGAACAGCACGGTTGCTGGTCCAAGCTCTTGGCACTCCATCATCAACGTATCTACAATGCGAATACATTGTTCGCGGTCATCCCATTCTTCCTGCAATAACACTTCTTGTTTCAATCTGCGTACTTCATTCTTTCCTAATTTACCTTCAGCGTACTTTAATAACTCTTCAAAACGTAATACACGAATGTCCCCCAATGGCTCAGCGGACTCACGATCACATATCGCTTTATACTGTTCATTGCATTGCTCCATCGCTTCATTCGCTACTTGTTCGAATAAATCCATGATTTCTGCAGCTGTCTGCTTGAACAAAAAGACATTGTATAGCGCGGCCGCCCGCTGTGGTGTCTGTGTAGAGTACTGGATCTTTAAATCCTTTTGATGCAGTGTGACAGGAAGTGGTGTGGATTCCCCTTGATGCACTTCACGGAATAGTGGATTCCATTCCATCCGATGCGTTAAAAACGAAGCCATATAATCTGCAGTAATACCTTTTAACGGTTCGCCAACATGCGTTTCTTTCCCATAGAATAAAGCAGACGGCATGATTTTTCCAATTGTACCCGAATAAATATATTCCTTCGTATCCGCAGGTCCTTGTGAAAATGAAGGCTCTCCGTTTAAGAATAATTTATAGTGGCGACCTTCTTGCTCTTGCAGACGCACCAATTCCTTTACAGCAGCTCGCATTCCTGCTGAATTCACTTCCTCATCTGGAACTGTACATAGCAATAAATTTATCGGCCACTGCTCTAGACTTGCTCGCTCAATCAACTGCATATGTAATGCCAAGCCCATTTTCATATCCATCGTGCCTCTGCCAAATAAATAGTTTCCTGATTCCAAATCAATACGCGCTGCTTCAGGCAACGTATCTTTGTCTTCCAATAGCTTCTTTGTTAGTTCTTCGGGATAGAATGCAAGTGGTTCAAGTGCTCCATATTCGTCTGTTTGTACAGTATCGAAATGACTGATCAAAACGATAGTGTCTGTTGCGTCAGCATGTTCATACAAGGCATGTACCACTTGCCGTCCGAGACCTGCATCGTGAAGTGTAATGTTATCAGGATACTGAGTGAAGTATTCTAGTTCACTTAATTTATTTTGCAATTTCCAGGAAAAAAAGCGCTCTCCTTCCGTCAATGTACGGCTATCCCAGCTTACTAGTTCACAAAGTAATGCACGCAGCTTTTCAGGTGTATCAAAACGGTATCGATTCATTCTATCTCCCCCTTCATAGTTAGCTAAAGTATAGCTGATTCTAAGCCAAATGAGAAAAGAACTTGTACCTAAGGAGGCAACAAGTTCTTTCATTTATTATTTAGACGATGAAACGAGCTCGGTCGGAGACAATTTCACTTGCTCCACTGCCCGCTTCAATTGTCGTAGATGACGTTTTTCGTGGAATCCGACGAATCGGAACCATTGAATTAACGGAACGTTACCGAAAATCGGATGCTTGATCGACTTACAGCGAAGTTCTGTAATAGTAGCCGACTCATAGATATCCAGCAAATAGTTTCTGGATTCATGCAACTTCTCTTTAATCTCTGGAATAGAGAGATGTGTATCTGTCGGTTGCGTGTATTCCATGAAGTATGCTTTCACTAAAGGGCTTGCCGATACACTAATCGGTTTTTTGAACACACGTAAACTCACAGGATTTTTCAATTCTTGGGCGATGTTTGTAGCAACTCGACATTCCATTAATGCTAAATGTTCTACAATCTGTTTGGGTGACCAGCCGCCATGTGATGGTGTTCCGTTAAATTCCTCATCTGTTAAGCCATCAATCAACTGCAAGATGCGTTTACGGACCTTGATGTTTTCTCCAAAAACCACCAACATCTACCTCCATTTCTTCCTTGAAATCTTTTCTATTGCCATAGCATACGCCTTTTGTTCAGAGATTTAAAGGGGCAACGGTTAGATTTTTAGTAAAGCCCGGCAATGTTGACAGAAGGGTGCCATTCAGCCCTGATATAATAGAATCTCTAGCCTCTTTCATTCGTTAGACGTTCTATCCTCGATAACACTTCTTGAGTAGTCGGCATACCACCTTGTGCACCGAATTTTCCTACAGATAACGAAGCCGCGACATTGGCGAACTGAATGGCAGATTGTAAATCGCTTCCTTGTACTATCCGATTGGCAAGCGCACCGTTAAATGTATCACCTGCCCCTGTTGTATCCACTACCTTTGCAGGAACACCAGGCACAGAGATAACTCGCTCACCATCATGATAGCAAACCCCATCTTTTCCTAATGTTACGAGGAGTTGATTCGGATAGTTTGTCACAGTTTCTTCTATAGAAGTACCAAAGAGTTGCGCACACTCTGTTTCATTCGGCGTCAGATAGCGAACATAGGACATGTATTCCAATTGAAAGCTACTTGAAGGCGCAGGGTCCATCATAACGGGAACCTGCAATTCCTTACACAGCTTCAAGACATACCACACAGTATCTGTTGGCAGTTCAAGTTGCATCATCACAAAGTCGCTGGCACGAATAACAGGTTTTAACTCTTCAATTCGTTCGGGCGTCAGCGCGTGATTGGCTCCGGGTATGGAAATGATTCGATTATCCCCTTCCGTCAATAAAATAACAGCAACGCCAGAAGGACCTTCTACTTTCTTAATATAGGAAGTATCCACACCTTGTTCTTGCAAATTGTCTACAATCATTTCTGCAAATGAATCCGTACCTGTCGTGCCGATCAGCTGAACTTGCTGCCCAAGTCGTGCACATGCAACAGCTTGATTTGCCCCCTTGCCACCAGGTGCTGTTTGAAAACCTTTTCCTCTCACCGTTTCTCCTTGTAACGGAAACTTGTCCGCTTGTGCAATGACATCCATATTCGCGCTACCAATTACCGTAATCATGCGTATTCCTCGTTTCCATTTCTTTTATCCGATCATAGACTTTTGTCCAAGCTATTTCAATATAGACTCTTTACTGACTGAAAAGTTACACTTTACCTTAAAGTGTTTACAACGACTTGTTAAACAGTATAATGAATAAATATACATCAACTAGATTATACACTAGGAGAGAAATATCTTGAAAAAATATACTGTTAGTACATGGTTCGTATTCTTAATTCCTTCTATACTCGGGGTCATGTTATTTATGATTCCACTACCGTTCGCAGCGGGCTGGAAAGTACCTATAGCCAAATTGGCGGATGTTATGTCCGGCGCATTGGAACCTATTATTCCACAACTTATGATGTACTTGATCATTGCTTCTGCAGTGGGATCTGTTCTTTATTTATTCGTTCAGAAAGATCCGAATCGGCCTTCATTCTTTACAAATCTATTCAAGGTTACACCGTTTTGGACAATCACTCGTATTGTTGGGGCGATCTTTGCCATTATGGTCGTCTTCAAAATAGGACCTGAAGCGATTTGGAGCGCGGATACAGGTGGATTACTACTTGCTCGTGATGGCCTTGTTTCATTCCTGTTTAGTATCTTCTTCTTTGCAGGACTGTTACTTCCTTTATTACTAAACTTCGGATTGCTTGAATTCTTTGGAACTTTGATGGTGAAGATAATGCGACCATTATTCAAATTACCGGGTCGTTCTTCCATTGATGCTCTCGCTTCATGGATCGGCGACGGAACCATCGGCGTATTATTGACCAGTAAACAGTACGAAGAAGGTCACTATACACAGCGTGAAGCTGCTGTTATTTCAACTACGTTCTCAGTTGTTTCGATTACGTTTACATTAGTCATCATCGATAAAGTCGGTCTCGGAAACTACTTCCTACCGTTTTACGCAACCGTTCTATTCACGGGACTGATTCTTGCTTTAATCATGCCAAGAATTTATCCACTACGTTCGATTAAGAATACGTATATTGATGATCGTGAATATTCTACTGAGGATGAGAAGTTACCTGCTGGGACAAGCGTGTTTTCACTAGGTCTTGCCAGAGCACTCGATACCGCTTCGAAACAACGCTCTATCGTGAAGACGGTTCGTGCTGGTATGCAAAACGTGCTCGACATGTGGTTCGGTGTGGCACCGGTCGTTATGGCATTCGGTACGATCGCATTAGTGATGGCTGAGTATACGAGTGTATTCCGTATTTTAGGAAAGCCATTCGAATATATCCTGAACTTCTTACAGATTCCTGAAGCTGCTGAAGCTGCACAGACGATGGTAGTTGGATTTGCGGATATGTTCTTGCCTGTCATTTTGGCAGAAGGTGTGATTACATCTGAGATGACCCTCTTTACGATTGCAGCCATTTCCGTTATTCAGCTGATTTATATGTCAGAGGTTGGCGGATTGATTTTAGGGACGAAGATTCCGTTGAATATTTTTGACCTACTGATCATTTTCTTGTTGCGCACAATCATTGCGCTACCGATCATTGCAGGTATTGCACATTTATTGTTTTAATTACATCCCGAACCCGTCACTTCCTTACGAAGTGGCGGGTTTTTAGTTGATTGCCGAAAACTTTGTACTATGAGACTTTAGGCTATGAGCGGTTGTATGAGCTTTTAGAGCGCTTATCACGTAACTATGAGCTGTTAGCGCAGCGCATAGAGCGGATAAAGTAGCACATAGAGCACTCAAGGCTTCTCATAGAGCGGATACCCCGTTACATTGAGCATTCACTAACATTTCATCATTAAAAAAAGCCACTCTCCATAAAGAGAGTAGCAAAATGAAACGGCTTGAAAGTAACCCTGCTAGAATGTATTGAATGTCCGCAAGTAAGGGAGGGTTGCGTTTGGGATGCTGCGTGGTAAAGCAATGGTGGGCTTTGGCACGTTGCATTCCAATAAGTAGCTTTGACAGTTCACTTTCAAGCGTTTCCGTGATATACCGTTTGTGCTGACGGATTTCCGAAAGCCATCTATGAAGAGGAGACTTCATTCCACTCCATAGATCACAATCGGAAGGCCAGCGACAACTTGATACTTGTCGCTGTCTTGAATTACTTACTTTCTACCTTTTCTATCGGCAAGTGTTGAACTTTCACATCAAAAGTCTTTACTTCATTACCGAGGATTGAACTCGGTCCTTGCGGTGCTTTTGCGTCATGCGCTTTTGCATTCTCTCGGCTATGTAACCACTTGTCAAAAAACTGGCGGTCTTCCCATGTTGTACATACTTTTACTTCATCACGCTCTTCACCTTCTTCACTCAGCAACACTTCCATGCGAATGAACCCTTCAAACGTATGAACTGACTTTGCTTTAGCGAAACGAGCAGTGATTTGTTCCCCTTTACCTTTTTCTACATAAATCGTATTAATTGCAACCATTTTCTGCATTATACTGCCTCCATTTTCATCGACTGTAAATATTCAAGTACCGATGCTGATTGTTCTCCACCAGCTGCTGCGTGACGCAGTAACGGAATGCCATGTGGCCCTTTTAATTCGCTCGCATTTGGATACCATTTCAACATCGATTTAACGATTTCGAGCTCCCCTAACATGGCAGCTGCAAATATATCCATACGCGCGCCTTTTTCTAATAAGTACTCCGCGATATTTCGATTACCGGTATGCGCTGCGGCTCCAAGACCACTTTCCCAGTCGTCTCCTCCCCAGTTCATCACAGCGTGGACTAAATCAGGCTCCTGCTCAATTAACTTTTGTACTTCTTCAAAATCACCGTGGGTTGCAATCAAGTATTGACGCACTAACGCTTGATCAATTGGTTGTTTCTTTTCTCCTTCGGTTCTCAGAACAATCATCCTTCCGTAATTTACTTGGCGTGAAAAAGCACTTCCCATTATTCATAAATATCTCCGCATCTATCTCGAAAATAGAACGGAACATATCTTTGCACAATACGCACTGCGGAATGCCGTCAAAACGAACACTACCATCTTTTAATACGATGAGCCGGTCACTGTAACTAGCCGCCTGATTGATGTCATGTAGAACCATAACCACCGTCATTCCATACGTTTCATTTAATTCTGTAACCAATTCCATGACTTCGAGTTGATGCGAAATATCTAAATACGTCGTCGGTTCATCGAGTAATAATACTTTAGGTCGTTGCGCAATCGCCATCGCAATCCAAGCTCGCTGACGTTCTCCACCTGATAATGACTGCAACATACGATTTTTGTATTTATCCAACTTTGTCACGCCGATCGCCCAGTCGATAATTTCTTGGTCTTCTGAACTTAACTTGCCATATCCCGAGCGATGGGGATGACGACCGAACTCCACTAACTCGCCTACGGTCACATCAAGTTGATGATCTTGCATTTGCGGTAGCATAGCCAAATTCCGTGCTACTTCCTGGGATTTCATTCGTTTCAATCGTTCGCCATTTAGCAGAACTTCTCCACTGCCAGGCGTGATCAATCGTGAAATCAGTCGCAGGAATGTCGATTTGCCCGAACCATTTGGTCCTAGCAAACTGACGATTTCTCCTTGTTTAATATGCAAATCTATCTTCGTTAATTCGAATGAATCCGAATGTCGATACGTAAGTTCTTCAGTTATCAGCAAATGAATCCCTCCGTTTTTGAATTAAGTACAAGAAGAATGGTCCACCTAAGAAGGAGAGTAAGATTCCTACTGGCAATTCAATTGGATTGAATAACGTACGGGCAATTGTGTCTGCTACTACGACGAGTAATCCACCACCAAGTGCTGAAGCGGGTAACAAGAATCGATAGTCGCCTCCTACTATAGAGCGCATAATATGAGGTACAACAAGTCCAACAAAACCAATTAATCCCGAAACACTGACCGCCATCCCCGCAAGTAGAGTACTTAAGACTATGAGGAAAAATCGACTTCGTTCCACGTTATGCCCGAGTAGCTTGGCTACTTCGTCACCTAGACGCAAAATCCGAATACGCTTGACTGAGAAAATAGCCAATACAAATGCCGCAATCGCGTAGTAGATAATCATTTCAAACTGCACCCACCCCACGCCTGCAATTCCTCCAGCAAGCCAAGGTAATACAGCTTGCACGCGGTCGCTGTAAAGCAGCATTAACGCACTCATGCATGCGCCGATCACTGCATTAATTGCGACACCGACTAAAATAATTCGTAAAGGCGATGCGCCACCTCTCCAAGACAACGCATAGATCACAATGGCCGTTGCAAGTGCTCCAAGAAACGCAGCAAGTGGTAGAAACATAATATAGGCCGGATAAATAATCATTATGACTGTCGCTGCAAGTCCCGCACCTGATGAGACACCGATAATTCCTGGATCAGCCAATGGATTACGCATAACGCCTTGTAAAATAGCACCGGCTACCGCAAGACTTACTCCGACAATCATGCCGACTAGTACACGTGGAAAGCGAAGTTCCCATACAATTCGCCGCTCCATCGTATCGTTTGCCACGAAAATCCCATTCCAAATTTCTTGCATGGAGAACGACACTGGACCGATCATCAAGCTTAAAATAGCTGCGATTAACAGTAGACTTCCACTCGTCACGAGAACGATGACACGCTTTCTCGCAAGTGGATGACGTTCTTTCTGCGTTTGCTCTCCTACTGCAATCATCTTATTTAACCTGTCCTAAGCTTTCTTTCATTACGTCAAGTGCTTCAACTACTTTTGTTCCAGGGTTTGTACCGAACAAGTGTGAAGGTAAGACCATCACATTGCCTTTTTTCACTGCATCAAGATTTTTCCATGCTGGGTTTTTCAACATTTCACCTTCGAATGCTGCTTTGACTGCTTCAGGTTCTCCGTGAGTAATCAACATGACCATTTCTGGATTGCGTTCAATAATTTTCTCAACGCTCAAACTTGCGTATTGTGGATATTTTTCTTCATTCGGGAAATCGCTTGCAATGTTTTCTCCACCTGCTAGTTCAAGTAGATTTCCTGATAATGAATTAGGTAGTGCCACCATGTATGTACCTGGTGCTCCGTATACTAGTAAAGTTTTCACAGCTTCCGCTTTGTCTGCTGAGCTCTTTTCAATTTGTTCGGTAATATTGTCTTGAATTGTTTTTGCTTCTGTTTCTTTATCGAATAGCTGTCCGAAGAGTCCGATCGTCTTTTTGATATCGTCTACAGAGTTAGCAGCTGTATACACAATTTTTGTACCTTGGCGTTCCATGTTTGCTTCGTGTTGTTTGAAGCTTGGGGCCGCAATGATGACTTCGGGGTTTATTTCCGCAATCTTCTCAAAATTTGGCTGATGCGGGTTTCCGATTTCAGCGATGCCTTCTAAGTCTTTGTTTGGTGGTCCTTGTACTGTTGGACGCCCGTCCACTTTTATTCCAAGTGCGAGTAGCATATCGAGGTCGCCCGAGCTTAGCGTGGCGACAGATTTTGGCACTTCATCGAATGTTGAGGTTTGGCCGATCATGTCTGTCACTTCGATAGCTGCGCCAGTCGTTTCTTCTGCTTTTTCTGTTCCTTTAGCTTTGACTGCTGATGCGGCTGTTTTGTCTTCAGCTTTCCCATCCTCTGTTCCACATGCGCTGAGTACAAACAGCAACATGAGTATGCTCAACACGCTTGCTAACTTCTTCATCTCTATTCATTCCCCCTCGAATATAATGAGAATGTTTCTCATTGAAAAACATCATAAACGATAATGAGAATCATTGTCAAATAGATTATTGATAATGAATCGTTTGGACTAGTGGCGGATTGGGTCGTTGCTCTACAATGGCTTGGTCATGGAAAGTAGTGAGGGTCATGCTTTGGAGCCGCGCAGGCACGTGGGGGATTGCCTCCAGCCAGGAGCCAACTAGCGGTGGAGCTGCTAGCTGTCTCATGGCCACGGCCTACCTCGCAGTTGTGCCTGCGCTGCTGAGTGTTTGATAAGTTGGATTGTGGTTTATAAAAGATGAAAACCAGTGACTGGGTGGGACAATACTTCGGTCTTAGTAAAGTCATTAGGAGATAGATTGGATCGTCGCTCGACATTGACTTGTCCATTGAAAGTAGTGAGGGGCATGCTTTGGACTCGCGCAGGCACGTGGGGGATTGCCTCCAGCCATGAGCCAACTAGCGGTGGAGCTGCTAGCTGTCTCATGGCCACGGCCTACCCCGCAGTTGTGCCTGCGCTACTAAGTGGTTGACAAGTTAGGTTGTGATTTATAGTAGATAAAACCAGTAACTGGGTAGTACTAGTTCCCATTCTTGCAAAACAAGTACCTGAACTGCCCTACCCCCAATCTAACGTAGGCGGCTGCACGTGGTAGGCGTAGCAATGAGACAGCCAGGCGCACTTCCTGTCTGGCTCATTGCGGAAGCCATCCACCACCGCCGAAGTGGCGCCAATGACCGCCCCACTTACACTGCTAGTCAAACCACTATCTAACGAGGAAGAAAAAAGTATTCGCAAAACCACTACCCAACATCGTGTCCTACTTCCCCATTACCAAAACCAGTTTCCAAACCACCAACCAAGGGAATAACAACAACTAAACACCAAGAGAAAGGAGCGAAACAGCATGACCGCTGTGCAAATACTGATCTTGTTAACAATTGGCTACATCGCCATGACCATTGATAAAAAACAAAAGAACTTCCCACTTCCCGTCTTTCTGGTCGCAATCGGCTTTGGACTGTCATTCATTCCTTATTTCAACAGTATCAATATCTCCAAAGAAGTCATCTATAATATATTCTTGCCAGGGCTATTATTCGCATCAGCTTACCACTACTCGGCTTCATCCTTAAGAAAGCATGTCAAAGTCATCGGAACGCTAAGTACGGCGGGGTTACTTGTGACTGCCATTCTTTTGGGACTCGCTACATATTGGATGGGGGCAAGTATAGAGATGACATGGGTTGGCGCTTTACTCGTCGCTTCTATTCTCACACCAACTGATCCAGTCTCTGTCGTATCCATTTTGGAAAAGTCGCTAGATGATCCATCTGTTGCGGATATTCTTGACGGTGAATCTATGATTAATGATGGAACTAGCGTCGTTCTCTTTACTGTGCTATTGACTATGTTCACCAAACAGCAAAGCTTTGAATTCTGGCCATTTCTAGGGGATTTTCTATCTGTATCGATTGGCGGTATCGCAACAGGTGTAGTTGCTGGCTGGATAGTTAGTAAAGCGGTTCACCTATCCACACAACGCGAGAATCAAGTATTACTGAGTATTATTATTGCGTATGGGGCCTTTCATTTAGCGGAAGCTGTCGGGTTTTCAGGGGTGTTGGCGACGGTCGCTGCCGGTATTATGCTATCTGCTGAGCTCGAACGTGCCAGTGAAGAAGAAATGCATCGGGAGTCATTGAACGGATTTTGGGAGGTAGCAGAACCTGGTTTGCTTGCGATACTATTTTTAGCCATCGGTATTGTGGCCGCTGACTATTTATTAGCTTTTGATTATTGGTTGCTCGCGATTGCCATTTTCTTCGTTTCAATTGGTACTCGCTTTATTGTAATCGCGGGGACGATGCAATTATTTTCAGGCTATCGAGAGTTGGTGGACGTCAAAAAAGCCTCGCTCCTATCATGGGCTGGCATTCGTGGGACGATGTCTATTTTCTTACTACTAAGCTTAGCTGATGCGGCAGACAGCTCTGCAGATGTACTTGTCTCGTTGGGATTCGCTGTAGTGTTCTTGTCACTCGTTGTACAGAGTATTGGCATTTATCCACTATCAAAAGCACTCGATAAGTAATTACTTCGAGTGCTCATTTTCCTGTTGAATCATCTGCATACGTTCATTGAACAGGGATGGATAAGAGAGTAATCCTAGACATGCACTAGTTAATGCCGCAGTTGTCAGCAAAAGAAACACAATTAAAATCTGAAATTGCACTGCCTCTAAAGGATCAGCGCCTGCAATGATTTGGCCACTCATCATACCAGGCAACTGTACGAGTCCAATCGTCTTTTGACTTTCAATAGTTGGAATCATACTTGCCTGTATCGAGCGAATCAATTGCCTATGTATCGCCTGTTTTGGGGTTCCGCCAAGTGATAAAATGAGTTCGCTTTCTGAGCGATGCGTCTCTACTTCCGATACGAAACGATTGAGGAATAAAATCGCAAGCACCATCGAGTTTCCAACTACCATGCCGGTTATGGAAATAATATATTGTGCAGTAGCTGGGACAATTTTGAATCCGAGTAAAATCCCTTGAGTCAAAACTTCTAATAACACAAAAGTCACGATCAACTTCCACGTGATTCCTTTGATTTGAGTCCCCTTCTTACGCGCATTTTGAACTGCCGCGCCGATCATCAAGGCGACCATTAAGAATATAAATACATAACTTTCAGAATCAAAGACAAATTTCAATACGAACCCGACCGCTACTAATTGTACAGTTGAGCGAATCGTAGCGATAATTGTATCTTTCTCCAGTTGTAATCCAAGTGTTTTTGATAGCACGAGCGGAATCAACACAAATATCAGTGTCAGGAATAAGGCAGTGGTACTCATGTAAATTCCCCCTTCAAGAAACGGTTGACTGATGGAATATCCGAATGATCAAGTACAGATATTTCACCGGCATCCACTAATTTCCCGTCCACCATGATCCATGCATACTGCCCCATTCGCTTCGCCTGCTCCAAGTTATGCGTGATCCAGATGACCGTAATTTCATGCTTTTCATGCAAGTCACGAATCAAATCCTCTACTTCATTCAACGAAGATGGATCTAGCGAAGACGTAATTTCATCCATCAATAAAATCTTCGACTCATTTAATAATGTCCGGGCAATCGATACTTTCTGCTGCTGGCCACCTGATAAGTTCTGGCTGTCTCGTTCTAGATACTCTGCTTCAAGACCGACTTGATCTAAAATATCTAGTGCTTTTTCTTTACTCAACTTCTTGTCCTGTAACCGCAATGGTAGTGCCAAATTGTCATAGACGCTCCCTGCGATCATCGGCGAATTTTGTAACACCATTCCTGCTTTTCGTCGGAGATCAATCGGCGACATTTCATGAATGGCCCGGCCTTGTACCGTAATATCTCCACTCGTAGGACTTAGCAAACCGTTGCACATTTTCAATAATGTCGTTTTCCCTGCACCCGAAGGCCCGACAAGCACTGTGATCTGACCGGTAGGGAATGATCCAGTTATATTTTCAAGAATCTTATTTCCCGCTATTTCAAATGAGACGTTTTGGAAATGGATTGCCGGTTCATATAATGATTTATTTTGTTCACTATCCATAATATCCACCTTTTCTGCTACTTATCATTCATCCAATTTCAATAAATCCAATGGTGTAATAATGCCCAATAATTTTTCATCTTTACCACCTTGCTCGGTAATCAACAATGCTTCTAGCCGTTGCCCTGACATAATGGATTTTCTGAAATACCCTTCCGCTTCGTAAGCCGACATCGTACATTTGACAAAGCGATAGGTTTTCTTTCGTTTTTCATGATTATATACGTCGAGTAATGTCGGTATTTCCCGGGAAATGCAATCGGTTTCCTGATCGGCAAGCCAATTCATGATACCATTTGCAGTAATCAACCCCATGAATCGACCTTTTTTATAAATGGGCAACTGATTAAATTTCCTTTCTCTTATCAAACGCAAACCAGTCGCCAGTGATTCATCTGACTGCACGGTATGTACTTTTCCCGAAAACAGATCCTTGACGGTGACAGGATGCGATAGTCCTTTATCTATGCTTTCAATTAATTCCACAATTTCATCATGTGGCTCTGCTATAGCGTAGTCAAATCCTGTACGATTATGCACAATCGCATTACGTAAACTACTGAATTCATGTAGTTCATCTTCATAACGGGCAATCAATGCGTTTTGTGATTTCGCTTTGGCGATTTTCTTAGAGAATGATAAATGACTTGGCATATCCGTAATTTTCATCAAGGACTTATCGATTCTATTAAATGCAATGAGAAAACGCTCTGAATTTTTGTGATCCATGACACATCGCCTCCTTTAATAGGGAAAGTATATCATATCTATGTAGATGTCTACTTCTTGGATTACGTTGTCTGTGCTAAACGTAAACATAAAAAAGTCGTTGCAGCGCCAGTTCACTGACACGGCAACAACTTGTTATTGATTTGCTATTTGTTTGATTTGATAATTGCCATATTCGTCTATAACAATCGTGTACTTCTTATGTTTTTCCAACAATTTATTCGTTCCGTCTTCTTTCGTAAAATCCATCGTCTCAAATGTATATACGTCAATCGACTGATCATTGTACACAATATTCGTTACGGTCGTGTCGATGAATTCGTAGTATTCATTTTTCCCTGACAGATCGTCTAGAAAAGCTAGTAACTCATTTTCAGCGGAACTACCGGATGCGATAAAGGAATTGATATATGAGTAATCCACCTCATCGACAGCATATTCGTATTGGTTTCTGAATTGATCTATGAAAGACTCTACCTTTTCATCTGCAACTTCCATACCATCTACATATTCTTCAGGCTCTTCTTCATAATCATAATCGCCATCGTATTCCTCATCGACTTCTGAATCATCAAAGCCATAGTAATCCTCATAATCCCAAGATGTATCATCAGAATCATAGTACGACTCTGGCACATAATCTTCGTAAACATTGAACAATGCCGCTACCGCTTGACTGCTCATTGGTTCGTTAATCCATCCATCTACTTGTTTTTGCATACTGTGCATCGGAATCGAAAATCCGAATACGGTATTGTCTTTGTACAATAACGAATTAATGCCGATGACTTTGCCTGTCGTTGCATCAAGCAAAGGTCCGCCACTGCTTCCATGATCTATTTGCGCATCGATTTGATAGATTTTTTCATAAATGAAGTCCATTTCCATATCACGATTCAACCCGGTTAAATAACCGATCGATGCCGTATTCTCAAAACCTTTTGGACTTCCGAGTGCAATAACTTCTGTACCGATCGGTGTCTCTCTTGTTTCCGTCACAAATGGTTTGACATGTTTGTTCGCTTCCGACTTAATCAATGCGATATCATAACGATCTGAAATTCCAATTACTTTACCTTCAAAATCTTTCCCTACAGAATTTCTGACAGTTACATCGGTATAGCCCGCCACTACGTGTGCATTCGTCACGATATAGCCGCCAGTTTTATAAAGAAATCCTGATCCCGAACCGTCATTTGTCCCAATTGTAAATACACTAGGTAATGATTCTTTGATCAATTGCGTTTTATCTTTAGTTTGTTTCTTTGTTTGATTAACAATAGTTGGTGCTTTTTTTATTCGTAATTCCTTTTCACTTTCGCTACTATCTTCTGCTTTAGTGGAGGCTACTGTCTCTTTCGGCCACTTAAAACTCCAGTCCGTTGCATAGCCATAACCAGCTCCACCAATTAGTAAAGCCAAGACTATTGCAAGAAGTGGTTTGTTTTTATTAGACCCGTGCATCGCCTTGCCACAGCCCCCACAAAAGTTTGCTTCGTCAGTATTTTTATGACCACATTTTGGACAGTACATACGGTTCCCCCTCTTCCATTCCCTAATTTACCTGAATGAAATACCGCTTTTATTATACCATATGGACTAATACAAAAGGCATGCACTCGTTATGGAATAGCATCATTTTGTTTTGTAGGCTGAATACAGTAATCCTTTCCAGCGTGATAGGGCAATCACACAAAGAATCACATTTATAAGCTACTCCCTATTTTGTAATGCAATATTTCACTTCACAGAATTAAATCCTTTCTTATTGTTCCTATCCAATGAAGCGGCACAGTTCTCAGGCGAATTTTCACATACGCTAAAGAGAGAGGGAGGTGCATAAAAATATGTCATCCAGGAAGTACAGACCTTACAATGATTACGAATCACCCAATATTTCAAAACGAAAAGCGCGTTGTTATGACCAAAGAAAGATCGTCCATATACTTGTCGATTTACCCATGGGAGCACCTGTGGAGATAACATTAAAGGAGTCGAGAGGGATACAGCATAACGGTTATTACTTACAGTTCGACCGAAAAAGACGTACCGTTCACTTTCAGCCATTTGGAGAACCAGAAGTAGAAGAGATTGATGTAGAAGATATTTGTACAATTAAATATAGTTCGTGAAAGCAATAAAAAATGTACACAGCGTAACTGTGTACATTTTTTATTCTGTCTGGCTAATTTTTTCACTAATTGCGTCGGTCAACGCATTTACTGTTTCCGGTACATACGTTTTCATCATGGAATTCATAACAGATCCCATCATCCCTTTACCTGTAATATCCAGATAACCTATGAGACTTGTTGCATCTATTGCATCTTCTACTTGAAAGCTTCCGTTCCCTTCTAGATTTTCATTCAGACCTTCTAGAGTAAACGCTACTTTTGAATGTTCGGCTTGTTCTGTAATATCCACTTGCATGACAATATTCTTTTGTATCACACCAAGATCTGCTCGGAACTTCCATTTGAATTGCTGATCATTACTCTTCTCATGTTCAATATAGCCTGGGATCAGTGGAGCCCACTGGTCTACATGTATGAGAAAACTCCATACTTGTTGCGGAGTTGCTGCAACTTTTATTTCCTTTGTACTGTTCGGCATAATACATCTCACCTTCCTTATTCGTTACCTTTTCGTCATAGTACTATGAAACACCACGCTTTACAAACGAGGTTATAGTACGAATGAAGTCATTGTTCCTTTAGTCTTTATCTTCTTATATATTAACCGTTAACAGTAATATAGACTGAAGAAATCAATACTGTAGCACATGGTTTAAGGCGAGGCTGCTTTTTTCTGTTGACCAAGGCGTGGTTTTTTCTATGAGCGGTTGGCTAGTGCCATAGAGCGGATAAAATACAGCATAGAGCGGAGATGAGCGATGATAGAGCGGATAGCGGTCTTGATAGAGCACTCACGGTCCACGATAGAGCGATTAAGCCGATTGATAGAGCGCGGCCTCCAGAACAATGGCCTATTCTAACTCGCCCAATTCATCCGCATACGGCATTGCAGAAAGAGCTCCTGATTTCATCGCGCATAACGCTCCCATTTTATTGCCAAAACGTATATGATCCAGCATTTCTTCTAAATTATTTGGCTTACCATGCAAATGAAGTCCACGAAGTACGCCCGCAATGAATGCATCCCCCGCACCTGTCGTATCGACCGGCTCAATTGGCACGACTCCTACATGATGTTGCTTGCCTTCAATTACTGCAAGCGTCCCCAGTTCTCCCATCGTCATCATAACTACAGGAATATTATATACAGCAAGTCCAGCCAGCGCTTTTTGCACATCTGTTTCCTTCATGAGAAAAGCCAGCTCTTCTTCCGTTAATTTCAGCAAATCTGTCTGATGTAAAAATGACAAAATCGTACTTCGACATATGTCTTCACTTTCCCAGCGAAGTGGTCTCACATTAGTATCTAGTGAAAGATACACGTCATTCACCTTTGCTAATTCAACAGCCCTTTTAGTAGTTGCTAAGGCAGTCGGGTGAAACATTGTACCCGAGCAAATATGTAATATGGAAGCCTGTCGGAAAGCCTGTTCATCCAGATCGCTCGGTTGTACCTGTAGATCAGGCGTGTCATCTATATAGTTCGCGAATACACGGTCACGTTCTGGCGTTAGATGAACGTAAACACGATTTACTTTTTTCTTAGGAGATCGTAAAGCATATGTTAAATCGACGCCTTCAGTCTCCAGTTCATTTACTGCGAAGTTCGAGTCTTCATCTTCGCCGAATACAGTAATTAATGAAGAGTTGGCACCCAGTCGCGAAACTCCTGCCGCCACATTGATTGTCGCACCTCCGAGGAACGTCTTGAATTTCGTGTTGGTTTTGTCTGTTGCAATATAGTCCACGAAAATATCTCCGTAAATCAGGACATGTGTTTTTTGGGTGTTATTCATGCATTCGACCTCCTAGAAAGTTTTCTTTCTATCGTATCATAGAAAAAAGCCATCTTCGCTGATTAGTTATCAATCAGGGTAGACGGCTCTGTATTATTTCGACTGTTCAATTACATCCGGTCCTTCCTCTTTCTTCCGGTCCTCCAACACTTTATCAAAGTACGCAGTAAATTCGGATTCCCCCGAATAGGAAATACACAAATACTCCTTCGCTCGTGTCATGCCTATATATAGTAGCGAAGCTTCACGCTCGATGTCTTCTTCCAAAGCAAATGGAATATTATTCGCGCTGACGATAAACACTGCTTGAAAGTCTAGTCCTTTACTACTTTCAATCGTACTGATTTTGACACTCTCGTGATCGATATCAAAGTTACGTTTTGAGTCGCTGTTTTCTGCGATCCAATAGTACGGTATATCTTCTTGCTCCAATGCTTGTGTTAACAATGCGATATAGTCTAGCCCCGAAAACCGTTTGACTCGGTACAGAATCAATATTTCAGATAAAGGCAACTTCCGCTCACGATGAAGTTTGGCAATTTGCTTGGCAACGATCACAGCTTCTCGCCTGAAACTATCGACACGCACAATCGCAGGTTCATAGCCTTTCCTGCGTGTGCTTTGTGGGGCAATGATATCGCCTTCGAACTCTTTACTGACAACTTTATTCTTTAGTACAGAGTGTTGCTGATAGAAAGCCCATGCGAACGACACGATCTGTGCAGTGTTGCGATAATTAATACTCAAAACTTTGGAGCGCCCTCTAAAGTCGAGACCCGTGTCTTGTAAATACGAACGTCCTCGCTTATAAATGGACTGCGCACGGTCTTCTACAAGAAGTAATGATTTGGTATCAGGATTTAATAATTCGCTCACCAGTTTGAACCAGTCCGCGTCGAAATCCTGTCCTTCATCGATCATGATGGCATCGTACTTCGGCAAGATCGCTTCGCCCTGCTTTAACTTCTCCAACATCATAGGAATAGTAGCTTCTGATATACGCAAATCATTGCGCAACCAGCTATGGAAATTCCGGACTTGAATCAAATGCTTGGCTGTTTTTGTGTGGATTTCTTCTTTTGTGAAGTCAAAGTCGAACAGCGAATCAGGCTCATTCATCATATGGCGCACCATGTGTTCAATATTTTGAGCCAATGAAATATTGTAACAAAGAATGAGTATCTTCCAGTCAGGATGCTCTCTCGAAAGCAACTTTGCACGACTAGCCAATATGAGCGTTTTTCCGCTTCCCGCCACACCACGAATCAACCTATTCTTGTCACCAATTTGCTTAGCCATATTTTCCTGATGCAAGTCCATCGTCTTAATGTCATGTAGCGACAGTAATAATTGATCTTGATGCGTAGAAGGCTGCTTGAATTCAGCGCTAATTCGCACTTCTGGAAACAGATGATAACGTATCGCATCAATATCATCTTTACCGAGCGGTTCACGCAATCGATACGGGACGACAAACATTTCCGCAATCTTTTCCATTAAATTCTCTTCTGTGAATGCCTCGTGTTCAGGATCCATTTCATCCCGTGTTAACGAAAGGTGAGGTTCGATGACGCCATACAGACCAAGTTCAACAAAGTCTTTCTGATGAAGGCGCGTGAAAACTGTTCCAAAACCATACGGAAACTTCAACTGTGATTGATACTTGCCGTCAGTTTGTACAAGATTCCCATCTTTCTTCAATAGATTTACTAATAGAAAAGCATTCTCCCTCGCTTGTTTCTGCGGACTCTTCGTTTTAACTTGTTCACCGTTCGAATTAATCAACGTCCACTCATCACGATCCAGCTGATACAACGTGTTTTTCGTATAGTCTTTCACTTCGAGAACTAGAATACCGAGATCCGGTCCAATCACTACGAAGTCCGGTCGCTTACCACGTATTTCTGGTTCGTAATATACAATATAATCGTCAGGCAAATAGTTCTTCAATGTCCGAAATAGCAGACGCTCTCCTGCCGTTGCACTCGATCTAATAGTTTCAGGTACTGTATAGGCCACACCAATCCCTCCCTTTCTATTAGCCATTTATTACCTATAGTATACTACATATATAATTTTTGTAAAATTCCATTTTATTAGACACAAAAACAAGCTATTAACCTAAAAGGTCAATAGCCTTGTGTTCTCACTGTTTTTTCGTCAGTGCAATCTGCTGTATCTGTAGCCATTTGCTTTGTACCTTTTATATCCATTTGAATTTCTGTTTTATTCCCACATTAATCGATCTACATAACTTCCATGTACATACAACACATCATACGGTGCTACATCTGATCGAATTTGAATCCAAGGGCTTTCAGGCAATTGATCATTGTTAATAATCAACGGCATACCAATCTTTGCATATTGATAAACTTCAGCTCTGCTAGTGTTAGGATCTTGACGAACATTGAGTTTAACCTCATTCGTCAAACCAATCTTCAACTGATTGGCCATTTCTTTCCCACCCATCGAGCGATCCATCCGATACAAGTGTCCTCCAATTTTAGAGCCCCAATACGGATCGGACGCGTACTTGACGTTCATGCCGATTGCTTTATTGCCGAAATTCGTTCCATTCGCATATTTGGCGCCTGGTGGTAAGTAGTTTCTATTCAAAAATGAATCGACAAGTTCCTGGATGTTCTTACTTACAGAAGCAAAATATTTATTTTGTGGATTATCATCCGTCACATACATACCGAATAAATTATTATAATTCAGTGCGTATGAACTGAGCCCATATTGGCTTTCATGCAGTGCCAGCGCAAGGATATGCATCGCGTTAATATGACTTTCTCGTTCTATACGCTTCAACTCCGCCCCCATCCCAATCAACTTGCTTCTAGTCGTCGCATTTTTGTAGATCGTAGGTTGCGGTTTGGCATTTTCAAGTCTTCTTAACTGATCCATAATATACGCATCAAGTTCATCTGCTGTATAGCGTGTCATACTGCGCATCGGCAAGTATTGGAAGTACTGATGGGCTGTACCGACCGCTTTGCCTGCCACATCACGAAAATGGCTTCCGTCCGTGCTATAATACTTGGCACCCTCTTGCATAAAACGTGGTGCCGCGCCCATTTCATATGAAGCAAATTTTTTGGCGTTATGTGAATAAATGAAGTGATAGAGCGAACCTTTCGACACTTTGTAGTACGTGCGATCCGTCACCGTTTGACTTGGCAATAGCCTCGCATTTTGTTGTTTAATGTAGAAGTTTCTTCCCGCCAGTTCAACCTTCACAGATTTCGCTGTTGAATCAACGTAAAGAAGCTCCGTATCAGCTGGTACATACGTTTCTTGTGTAGTTAAAGCTTCATTGGCATATAAAATCGTCAATGAACTCCCTCCATATGCTACAGTCGAGACAAGTCCTGCTGGCATATGAATAATGTTATTTTGTAACAATACCACTTGATTGCTATTCATACGATTTGCAGCAGTTTCAAAACTTGGAAATCTTTCTATAATGGATGTTGTACCATTGGCTTGTACATTCGCTAGATCATAAGTTACCCCCGCTTTGATCGAAAACGTCTTCGTAATCGGTGATTTTAATGATTGGCCGTCCGTGTTTTCTACGGCTTGAGTGATAACCAATGTATAGTGTTCACCGTAACGGTAATTGCCTACAGGCGGTGCAATATGTATTTTTTGATCTTTGTCAGAATAGGACAGCACATTCTCCTGTATTTTCCCTTGAGAATCTGTGATATAAATCGAGCCTGGCACTGTTTCACGCTTTACCGGTTTATTGAACGTGATCGTCCAAGACTTGTCCGGCTCCTGATTGGGCGAATGATCCGGCCAAGTTGCAGCTTCGGCTACGAACATCAAGGAAAACGTAACCAGAAAGGCGATTGCAGTAGTTGTGATATGTTTTGTCATGTTTTTCAATTCTAGTAACCTCCCTTTTCGATAATTATACAGGATGTTACTAGAAATCTTATTAAATAAAACAACTATCTCCGCAATACTTTGATAGACACAAAAAGCCACTTCACTTGAAACACACTTCATTTCTAAAGTGTGTCTCAAGTAAGTGGTTTTTCTATTACGACTTATATTATTTCGCTTACTAACATAACGTGTTCATTTCATACACTTGTAACTAAATCACTGTTTTCCAGAATGGATTCTGCAGATACATACTGCAGATCCTGCGCTTCAGCCACTGCTTTGTATGTTACGCTTCCATTCACTGTATTTAACCCTTTACGTAGTGCTTCATTATCTAGAAGCGCTTGCTTAAACCCTTTATTAGCAATTTGGAGTGCATAAGGAACCGTTACATTAGTCAATGCCATAGTAGATGTTTGTGGCACAGCACCTGGCATATTAGCAACTGCATAATGCACTACATCATGCTTAACGTAGATTGGATCATCATGTGTTGTCACTCGATCCGACGTTTCAAAAATGCCTCCTTGATCGATGGCAATATCCACTAAAACGGATCCAGGTTTCATCGATTGAACCGCTTCTTCAGATACAAGCTTAGGTGCTTTGGCTCCTGGAATGAGTACTGCCCCTATCACCAGATCTGCTTCTCTAACAGATTCTGAGATGTTAAATGGATTGGAAACGAGTGTCTGTATACTATTACCGAAAATTTCATCCAAATGACGTAAACGATCGACTGATAGATCTAGAACCGTTACGTGAGCACCCATGCCTACAGCAATACGAGCCGCGTTAGCACCCGCCTGCCCTCCACCAATCACTACGACTTTTCCACGAGACACACCAGGCACGCCAGCTAGTAGAACACCTTTTCCACCTTTTGTTTTCTCAAGATACTGAGCGCCAATTTGTGTAGCCATCCTTCCAGCCACTTCACTCATTGGAGCGAGCAGAGGTAATGAATGATTAGGTAGCTGAACCGTTTCATAAGCAAGACCTACTACTTCATTTTCAAGGAGTGCATTCGTCAACTCTACTTCAGATGCCAAATGTAAATACGTGAACAGTATTAATCCTTTGCGGAAAAAGCGGTATTCAGAAGCGATCGGTTCCTTTACTTTCATCACCATGTCTACATTCCACGCTTCTTCTGCTGTCTGGACAATTTTAGCCCCTGCTTCAACGTAGCTCTCATCTGTAAAACTAGATCCTAGACCCGCTCCCGTTTCAATAAGTACTTCATGGCCTGACGTACAAAGTGTGAAAACGCCTGCCGGAGTCATCGCTACCCGATTTTCATTATTTTTAATTTCCTTCGGTACACCAATTAACATGCTCATTCCTCCTCGAATAAAAGATAAACATTACGTAGTTTTCGGCTGTTATAACGCTAGTAAAGAAATAGAAAGTATTGCATAGAAGAAGCACCTCTAGCTGCTCACTACATCAAGTAGACAAGAGGTACTTCTTTATGCATGTAAAGGATAGACTCACTATTTACTCATTCTCTTTAAAGACTTTTTTAATAACAGATACAATAAAGTCAAAGTCTTCATCTGTGCAGGAAAGTGGCGGACATAGTGCAAGCACGTTATTGAAACCTTCTACTGTTTCGCCGTTTCGGCCAACAATAAGTCCGTTCGCCTTACATTCTCCAATGATTTTTGTAATACGAGCATTTGAAGCAGGCTCTTTAGTATTTTTGTCTTCTACCATCTCAATACCCATTAAGAATCCAAGACTTCTGATGTCTCCTACATACGGGTGATCTTTCAAACTAGCCAGCTCATCCGACAAACGATCGCCAAGTTCAGCAGAACGATTGATTAAGTCTTCACGTTCCAAAATTTCTAAGTTCTTTAGTGCGACTGCACAAGCTGCCGGATTGCCTCCAAATGTATTCACATGGCGCAAATGACTATGCTCTTCGCCCGTATCGAACTTTTCGTAAATGTCTTTTCGGATTGCGGTAACTGATAACGGCAAGTATGCGCTAGTCAAACCTTTTGCCATCGTCACAATATCAGGTTTCACCTTGAAGTGTTGGTGTCCAAATGCTTTTCCAGTACGCCCAAATCCGCAAATTACTTCGTCGATAATTAATAGAACGCCATGGCGTGTACAGATCTCTTGCACCTTCTCTAAGTAGATCGGGTGTGGAATCAAAATCCCACCACCTGTAATAAGTGGCTCCATAATGATTCCTGCGATTGTCTCTTTTTGCTCCCAAATAATCTTTTCTTCAAGCTCTAAAGCACGCTGGATATTGTATTCTTCCACCGAAATCCCTTCTGGTTTTCGATAGTTATCCGGAGGCGCTACATGCAAGAATCCTGGCACTAGTGGTTCATACTTATACTTTCGAAGTGCTTGGCCTGTAGCAGATAATGCACCCATTGAACTTCCGTGATACGCACGATAGCGGGAAAGGAATTTATATCGGGATGGTTGCCCATTTTGCTGATGGTATTGACGTACTAGTTTAAATGCTACTTCATTCGCATCCGATCCACTATTAGAATAGAAGATTTTATAGTCGTCTCCCAACATTTCATTTAATTTAGCAGCAAGTTGAATGGCCGGTTCATGGCTTTGTGTCATCGGAACATATGCTAGTTTTTTCATTTGCTCATATGCAACTTTTGCAATTTCTTCTCTTCCGTAACCGACATTCACACACCATAATCCTGACATGCCATCTAAATAACGATTTCCTTTATGATCTGTAATCCATGCATTGTCTCCACTCTCAATAATCATCGGTGGATTCTTTTCATTATAAGCAGAAATATGATGCCATACTTTATCTCGATTTTGTTCTGTCAATGACTGTTTATTATTTTGATCCTGTTCATGTATAGTTTTCAATATGCGTTCCTCCCTTTTCTCAATATTCATGACGTGCAGTCAACATTTTCTTGCGTGTGTAGAATTCAATTCCATCACGGCCGTTTGCATGCAAATCGCCGTAAAATGACTTCTTATAGCCAGAGAATGGGAAGAATGCCATAGGCGCTGGTACACCTAGATTAATACCGAGCATTCCTGCATCGATTTCTTCTCGGAATTGACGAATAGCCTTCGAGCTATCTGTGTACAAACAAGCACCATTCGCGAAATCTGACTCATTTGTAAGTTGAATCGCTTCGTCTAATGTCTCTACTCTGATCACCGAGAGTACCGGCGCGAAGATTTCTTCCTTCCAAATTCGCATTTCGGTCGTAACGCCTTCAAATATTGTCGGTCCTACGAAATAGCCGCCTTCTGAAGTAGATTGATCGCCACGGCCATCACGAACGAGATTAGCGCCCTCTTCAATACCTGCTTCGATGTAAGAAAGTGTCTTATCTTTATGCGACTCACGAATAACAGGTCCAAGGAACACTCCTTCTTCCAAACCATTTCCAATCGTCATATTATTTGCCTCTTCAACTAATCGTTTCACAAGTTCGTCAGCAATATCTCCAACTGCGACCACGACAGCAGCAGCCATACATCTTTCACCAGCAGAACCAAATGCTGCATTGGTGATATTCGTAACTGTTAAATCCATATTTGCATCCGGCATAACGATCGAATGGTTCTTAGCACCTGCTAGTGCTTGAACACGCTTACCATTAGCAGTTCCTGTTTTATATACATACTCTGCAACCGGCTGCGATCCTACAAATGAAACTGCCGGTATGTCTGGATGGCTTAAAATTCCGTTAACGATATCATGTGCTCCATGAACGATATTGAAAACTCCATCTGGTAGTCCCGCTTCAGTTAATAGCTCTGCTAATCTATTCGCTAAAAGAGGTGTACGCTCTGAAGGTTTCAAAATGAACGTATTACCTGCTGCAATGGCAAGTGGGAACATCCAACAAGGAACCATCATGGGGAAGTTAAACGGTGTAATCCCCCCGACAACTCCTAAAGGATAGCGATACATACCCGATTCAATGTTGGTAGCAATATCGGGTAGTTGGTAACCCATCATCAAGGTTGGTGCCCCTGAAGCAAATTCCACACACTCAATCCCACGCAGAACTTCTCCATAAGCTTCTGCATAGTTTTTTCCATTCTCTATTGTAATTAGTTGTGCCAGCTCCTCCCAATGAGCCACAAGAAGTTGCTGATACTTAAATAGAATACGAGCCCTTTGCGGTACCGCAACTTTCTTCCATGAAGAAAAAGCTTTTTTGGCTGCATCTACGGCAACTTGTAGATCTTCCGCAGTTGAAACGGGTACTTCCGCAATAATTTCGCCTGTGGCAGGATTTGGCACCTCTTCATATTTATCCGTGAGTGATTTTACCCATTGTCCATTAATAAAATTAGAAAGCGCTTTCTTTTCTACAACCAATGTATTCATTTTTCTTCCTCCCCTTCTTCTAACCTTGCTTTAGAGCAAGACTTGAGCTAAGCTACTATCTATAGTTTAACGACTATTCTAATAACTTTCATTTTACATTGTGTAACATTGTTCCAAGTATTTTTTTACGTTATGGAGGTCTGTAATGATGAACGAACTTTCTTTGACTGTTCAAGACGTCCTTGCCCGCGACACCTTTAAGCATGCAAGACTCTTAGCAGGAAAAAACGGCTTAGATCGTCAAGTTAGATGGTCACACATACTCGAAGTAAGCGATTTCAGCTCATTGGTCAACGGAGGTGAAATCATTTTAACAACGGGCATACATTTACAGCTTGATACAGAAACACAATTACACTATATAAAACAGTTAATTGAATTGAATGTGGCATGTCTATGTGTTGAAATTGGAGTTCACCTTAGTGAGGTGCAGCAGGATATTATTGACTTTGCTGATGATCAAAACTTTCCTATCATTATTTTTGAGAAGTCTGTAAAGTTTGTTGATATTTCACAAGACTTGCATACAGTAATCATTAATCGGCATTATGAGATGCTTTCAAAAATCGATACACTATCTCGGAAATTTAATGAGTTGAGCTTAATGCCTAATGGAATTTTAAAAATCTTACAAGAGATACAAGTGCATTTTAAACAAGATGTGTTGTTTATTTCTGACGATGAAAGATCCTATTATTACCCTATTGAATCAAAAACTTGGAAAGATGATCTGCAGCGTTTCTTAAATGATAATCGTACAGAAACTTTTGAGCACGACGTATACATGGTAAACGGAGAACCATTCGCACTGCTGTCAACAAGTGGTTTAGGCCAAGACTTAGGTTATCTGTGTTTACATCTACCACAATCGCTGGCTGATGACTTTATTTATTTAATTTTAGATCGAGCCTCTCTAGCCATTGCGCAAATATTACTTCGAAATCGTACTATACAAGAGAGAAACCAACATTATGAAGATGAATTTGTTCGTAATTTACTACATGGTCGTTCAGTAGAACAAGAGGATTATCAATTTTATTTACCAACGAAAAGTCGTAATACACATTATCGTATTTTAATGATTCAAATGGATACTCATGACTCCGTAATAGATGACTATAATTGGGAAGAAATCCGTTCGCAGCAGGCTATGATCATTCGTTCACTTTGTAAGCGACACAGTATTTTCCCCGCTCTTACAGTTAGTAAAAATGAAATCACAATCGTTGCCTCCTTCATTGCATCCGATCAGCGTATAAAAGATACAAATCGCTTCACTCAGCTAATCAAGCAGATCCAGAGTACGGATGATAATGCTTTCTCTAACGGTCGTACGTATAAATTTGGTATTAGCTCTGTACACCAAGACCCTTCAAAGATTCCAACTGGCTATATGGAAGCCAAAAAAGTAGTGGATATTAAGCAAAGTTTTTCATTTGAAAGTGATTACTATGAAGACTTAGGTATTTATAGATTGCTTCTATTGATTAAAGATGAAGGATACCTTGATCACTATGTAGAAGATTATCTCCAATCTTTAATTGACTATGACACTAAAACAGACAGTGAGTTATTTGAAACTCTACGTATTTATCTTGAGTGTGGAGGCTCAAAAAAAGAAACGGCAGATCGTCTCTTTATTGTTCGGCAAACGCTATATCACCGACTGGAAAAAATCGAAACGATACTTGGTCCGAATTTCATGTCTCCCCTAAATCGCATTGCGCTCGAAGTGGCTATTATGGCCAAACAAATTTTAGTCAAAAATGATTAATATAACTTACAGCTGCTACTTCCTGGACTATACAAGTAGTGGCTGTAAGTGCATGACATCTCTTCGTATTCAAGAACTACTACTTCCCCCTGCAATAAGAGCTAGTTTATTTAGTTCTATCCTGCGTCATAATGGATGATAACTACCGCTAACTGCATCTACAATAAGTTGTCCTTGCTTATTATTCGGCAACTTGAAATCCGTCAACCAAAAAGGGCGATAAAAAAGATTTCTTTGTACTTCTATGATTTTAGGCATTGTTACGAATTTTGCTTTTGAGGAAGCATTATCAAAAACAAATCGCTCCGCTATACTAATGGCATCTTCCTCTGCAATGACAGGCTGAGGAATTCTTCCAGTTTCTACTGTCCGTTCAAAAAACATAGGTTTGACGTCTACAAGTGAACCTCTTCCACCAAGTGCGTCTACCGTACAGGCCACTTTCCCCTTAAACTTCAGCAAACTTTTTGCGCTTACTTGATATTCAAAGAAGTAATAGGGATAGTAAATTAAATCTTGAATGTGAAACAGCGTTTGTTTTTCATATTGTTGCAACCCAAGCAATACTTCTTCTTCCGAAAAATCAATTTCTTGTACTAACAGGGTGCTCATAACTATCTACTCCCGCGAAATATTTATCGTTCATCAAAAACTTAGATACATTACTCGCCTCTGGCGCCAGATCGCGTGTAATGTTGCGATCAAACTCCTTTGAAAAATAGCGCTTTTTCCTAGACTGTTCAAATGCTTCTTGTACTTCTTCTGAAGGCTGTCGACCAAATTGACTTCCAATCATCATACCTAGAATAGATACAATTAGACCTGCCAAAAACGGATGAAGTCCAGTCGATGTTTCCAATGACATGGAAGTCCAAATAATATTTGTCATCGCTCCACCGATCATGGCAGATAAGCAGCCTATATAATTAGCTTTTTTATAGTAGACGGATGAAACATATGGAACTAAGAAAGCATTTCCTAGTGTACCGAACGCAAACAGAACTAATGCAAATACCGATGGCGGCTCATAGATCGCTACAATTACACCTACAATACCTCCCATTAAAATACACAGTCTGGATACGAGAATCATAGTTTTTTGACTAGCATTCTTGTTGATGAACCGTTGATACACGTCACGCGAAAGAATAGATCCCGCTTGCATCAAGATAGAATCTGCAGTGGACATAACAGCAGACATAATTGCCGAAAGCAATAATGCTGCAAAGATTCCTGGGAATAACGTATAGGCCAGTTCAGTAATAATCATTTCAGGATCTGCAATTGTAGGAAGCAAAATGATACCGATCAATCCTAAAATATAAGGAACGAAAATGAAAAATTGGTTCCAAATAGCACTGATCATGACTGCTCCTTTTACTGTTTTCGTACTCTTCATAGACATATGGCGAACGACTACGTGTGGGAGTCCCATATAGCCTATAGAATAGATAAGGATTGCACCAATCACCATTCCCCATTGCCCATAATATGCCAAACCTTTACCCCAGATACTCAAGTAGGTAGGATCAATAGCTTTTAAGGCAACGTTCAATCCAGTCAATCCCCCTACATGGAAATACGCAAGGAAACCGATACCTACAACGCCAAACACCATAATCAATCCTTGTACAAATGAGGTATACGCAACAGCTAAATAGCCTCCAGCTACCGTGTAGACGATAATGACGCTAATACCGATAATTAAAGACAGTTCATACGTGAAGCCTGTTAGTGTAGCCATAGCCTTTCCAGCTGCAATAAACTGGGCGCAAACATAACCGAATAAAAAGACGATGGAGATAATCGATCCTACTACACGAACGCTCGGACTTTCAAAGCGTTTCTCTAAATATTCAATCGGTGAAAGCGCTCCCATAATTTCAGACATTCTTCTCATCCGTTTACCTAAAACGGATAGGTTGATGATGGATCCACCCGCATCTCCAATAGCGTACCAAATAGCATACCAGCCGTATTTAAAGGCCATAGCAGGAGCACCCATAAACATGAACCCGCTCATTGCAGTCGTTTGCATGGTCATTGCAGTAACAGCAGGCCCTAGAGAACGACCACCAAGTAAATATTGTTCTGTCGAGGATGATGATTTTCTGGAAAACCATAAACCAATCGTTAATAGAACGCCAAGGTAGACAATAAAAATAATCCCATCGATACTCATTGAATCCCCCCATTGTTACTGCATATTTTGTTGTTGTTTTTCATGTTCGTCCATTTCATCTTCTAGATCATCTTCTCGCTTTAATTTAAAGTATATGATTACAGCCAATCCTACCCAAATAAAAGGCCATGGTACAAACCACCAAAATGTTTCAGCAGGAAATCCAAGCATATTTTCACCTCCTCATTAGATCCGAAAATGTTATCAGACTATTTAATCTATTATATTTGTAAATCAGCTGTAACACATTGGACATAGTGTAATGAAATATCAATAGAGATTAGATGTTTTGTAATTCATGGATATTCTGTAAGTAGTTACACATAAAAAAGGACTATAGAGTAGCCCCTTCATAAAAGAGCTTTCTATAGTCCTCATTTTGTTGCGTACATTAATTATAAAATTGAAGTTACTTCTTATTTCACATGGCTAAGGGGCTTTTCATACTCGACTACCCCATCGATAATCGTCATGACCACGGACACATCTTTTATTTTTTCTGTATCCAATGAAAGTATACTTTCATCCAATATAACCAAATCAGCTAATTTCCCGACTTCTATACTACCTTTTATTTTTTCATCAAAACTAGCATAGGCCCCCATATAGGTATAGGCCTTTATCGCATCTTGCACACTTACTCGTTGGCTTACTCCTACATCCTGTCCTGAAATAGATTTTCTATTGACAGCTGCATGGATGCCAAGAAGTGGGTTACGATCTACTATTGGCGTATCAGAAGCGAATGCAAATGGAATTCCTTTTTCTAAGTAATCATTTGCTGGATACATTACATTTACACGATCCCCAAAGTTTTTAATATAGGAATCACCATTTGCGTAGATGAAAGCTGGATTAGGAATAATGACAACTCCTAATTCCTTCATTCGCTCTTGAAGATCAGGGCTCGCAATCCCCGCATGTTCAATGCGGTGGCGGTGATCGGAACGCGGATTTTCATTTAATGCATTTTCTATACAGTTCAGCAACATTTCAATCGCTCTATCTCCCTGAGCGTGTGCAGTGATTTGATAACCTTTGCGATGTGCTTCCCCAAGTATTTCATTCATTCTATCCTGTTCGTAATACAGAATGCCTGTATCTGTTGGATCACTATCGTATGGCTCGCGAGTGGCTAATGTTGGTCCTGTACTACTGCCATCTGTAAAGAGTTTAGCCGGTCCAATTTTGAGCCACTCATCGCCATCTCCAGTTACCGCTCCTTCATCGATCATATGTCGAACGAAAGACTCCGAATCCGTCAATGAACCAATGAGAGTATAAACTCTGTTTTTCACATCGCCAGAATCTATTGCTTTTTTAATCAATTGTAAAATATCCGGTCCCCATCCGTAGCTGCCTGCGTCATGGAGACTCGTGATACCAGATTCCACGAATACTTGGGATGCTAGCTTTAGTCCTTGTGCAATTTCCTCTTCGCTATAATCTGCTACGCTGAATAATTGCATATGTGCGTTTTCAATCATTTTCCCTGTCAAGTCACCTGATGAATCTCGTTCTATTTCTCCGCCAGCTGGATTCACAGTTTCTCTTGTAATCCCTGCAAGCTCCATTGCTTTGCTATTTGCAATAGACGTATGATTACATACTCTAATAATCACTATTGGATGTTCAGTGGAAATCGCGTCAAGCTCCTGTATAGTAGGAAAACGCTCCTCCTTCACAGCACTTTCATTAAAACTCGTCACACGAATCCATTCACCCTTAGGAGTGGATGTAGCACGTTTTTTAATTTCAGCAAACAAATCTTCCAAGGAATGAATGTCAGGACTTGCACAACTAATACCTAGTAAGTTTGTTCCATAGATAGTCAGGTGCAAGTGCGGATCTATAAACCCTGGGAGGAGAGATTTGCCTTCCAAATCAATAACCCTAGTCTCTTCTCCAATATAACATTCTATCTCATCGTTCTTGCCTACAGCGACAATAATATGATCTTTCACCGCCACGGCTTCTGCAATAGTTTCGTTTTGATCAACTGTCAGTACTTCTCCATTAGTAAATACTATGTCTGCGTGCATAATTAGCCACCTCTCCAAATTTAAATGAACATATGATAGTTAGCTGCGAAGATAAATGTCTTCCTCTTCATTCCCAGCAGTCTTCGTAAATAGACTTACAACTATCATGATGATCACATTAGCAATCAATCCAATGATTCCGGCATGCATTCCAAATGGTGTGGATTCTGCGACCAATTGGAAGTAGAAATTCAACGCCGCTCCCACTACTAGTCCGCTGATGACGCCAGCTGCGGTAGCACGTCTCCAATATAACGCACTATACACACCTGGTGCGAATTGAACGATCGCCCCATAAGCACCTAATAGCAAGACAATTAATCCTTGCCCACCAAAAATCGTGATAATATATGCCAATCCTCCGATTACAAAGACACCTACGCGCATGATAGTCAATACCGTCTTATCAGGCAGATCTTTAAATATAGCGCGAATAATCCCATCTGTCGTTTCCAGTGTAGCATTGTGTGTAATCGCATCAGCAGATGACATCGCAGCAGCAAGTGCACCCGCACCAACTAATCCATATACCCAGCCTGGCAAATTCATGACAGTTGTGATTAAGAATGGTAGAATCTGATCCGCACTTTCAATCAAGTTCGCATCTACAATTCCTTTAGCCGCAAATCCTACTAGCAATAGTGGTACTAGGAATAATGCGAAAATCGGATAAACCAGAACCGTTTTCTTTATGACTCTAGGACCTGTCGCATAAGATTTTGTGAATAGATGCGGCCACATAAGAAATCCGATTACAGAGACTAGAATAGTAGTCGTGAATGGTATAGTCCCCATATTTGACCCTTCTTTTCCAATCTGTAAAAATTCAGGTGTTTCTGTAGCGATATTCGTGAACATCACACCAACTGAATCATGCAACTGATTTACTATAGCCAATCCTACGACCCATGAAATGATAATCATCAATAGTCCCTGGAATACGTCTGACCAAGCTGCAGCACGCAATCCTCCTGTTGCTACATAGACAACAACAATGCCATATGCAAGGAGTCCTCCCAGCCAAAATGGAATTCGCCCTTCAGTCATGATGTTAAAGATATGTGCCATTCCAGTCAGTTGAGTAGCTAAGTATTGTATGGATGCTAGTAAAGCAAGTACACCAACAATAATACCGAGCCATCTACTTTTATATCGAATTCTCAAAAAGGATGAAAGCGTATACAAATTAAACTTTTTACCGATCTTAGATATCTTAGGTCCGATGATATACCAAGGAAGAATCGCAAAAGCTGTATAGATGATAATATAATAAGCAGGGGCTCCTTTTTCATATGCCCAACCTGGTGCACCTAAGAATGAGAAGGCGCTAAATACAGCTCCACCCATCAAGAACCACATAACGATTAACCCTAATTTACCTCCTGCAACAGCAAACTCATCTAGAGAACTGGAATCTTGCCCTTTACCTGCCCACACCCCGACTACTAATGCAATAACTAAGTAACCCACCATAATGATTAATGCGATTAGCCAATTTTCCATTATTCATCACCTTCTTCCAACGCGCGATCTGGATCAAATTGATGCAGTATGATTATTGCAACAAACGTAAGTAGTATAACTAAGATAATATAGAAGAATGAAAAGGGAAGTCCCATAACTATTGGCGTTGCTCGATTAGCTAGCTCAAACAACGGAAATATTAGCAATAGAAAAGGGATAGTAACAGTAATAACATAAATGGTATTAAACTTTTTCCTACTCATTGAATTCCTCCATCAATACTTTATTTTGTAATCTATTACTTTTGACAAGCCATTCTAAATACGGTCTTATAGAGTAATTCTGCTCCTAATGCAATATCTTCTGGTGAACTATACTCCTTTGGATTGTGACTTATACCATCTTTGGAGCGAACAAAAATCATTCCATAATCACATACATAGGACATTTGAAGTGAATCATGAAATGGTCCACTCATTAACTCAGGTGGTGTTAAACCCATTTCACTACTTTCTTCTCGCATGATTTGCATAATGTTTTCGTTGCAGAATCGTGGCTCGTTCCTCGTATCTTCACTGATTTTATAGGTCAAGCCGTGTTCTTCTGCAATTTCATCTATATGCTGTCGTAAAACTTTCTCGATTTTATCACGTCTATTCTCATCAATATCACGAAGATCTACAGTGAAAGTAACTTTTTCGGGAATGATATTGCGGGAATCAGGAAATACTTGCAAGCTTCCTACAGTACTAACGGTCGGTGCCTCAGGAATTTCTTGTGCTAATTCATTTAATTTTACAATGACTTTAGCAGCGCCAACTAATGCATCTTGCCGCATCGACATAGGAACAGATCCAGCATGTCCTGCAAGCCCCTCCATTTCAACCGTCATCCATAACGGACCTGAGATGCCTGTCACAATACCAATCGGCTCATCTTTTGCTTCTAGCACAGGCCCTTGTTCAATATGTAGTTCTAAAAATGCTGCGATCTTTGAAGTATCTATTAGACATTCTGTAAACTTTGATGGATCCGCTCCAAATTCAATGAGTGCCTCACGCCTAGTCATACCTGTCTTATCCTGACGATCTAGTTCTCCTTCTTCTAGCTTATCTAGGATGCCTCTAACACCAAATAATCCTTTATTGAAACGAGAACCCTCTTCATCAGCAAAGGCAATTAAAATAATAGGGATCTCGGGTATGATTTTATCTTCATAAAAAGATTCCAGTACTTCTAATGCCCCCATCACGCCGAGCGCACCATCATATCTTCCACCGTATGGCTGTGAATCTATATGAGAGCCTATGACTAATGCTGGCGCATCATTTGCTAATCCATCCATTCTGCCAATCAAGTTTCCAAAATGATCAATTGTTGTATGCAATCCTATTCCATCCATATACTTTTTAACGTGTAAGACAGCTTGTTTATCTTCAGGTGAATGTGCGAGTCTTGATACCCCTGTCGAACCGATTTTACCTATCTCTGCTAAACTTTGAAGATTATCATTCAATCTACCTGCATTAATCGATTTTGATAACGCTTTCATTTCAACACTCCTTCAACCTTATAATTCTATTCCAGCTCTATTATTGATTATATATTCAAATCTGTCTATGCTCACTTGACATAGTGTAAATATTTCGAATATAAAGACATACAAATAGTCTAATCTTTTTACTTTTAAATTAAATCTGTTTTTACAAGTAGAGTAGTCATTGAGACAATGAGTTGTCAAAGCAGGATTAATACTTTATTTCGCAAAAAAACTCCCCAGCCATAATTATAGCTGGGGAGCTTCTCTAAACTATACTTACTCTTTAATTAACTCTAACTCAACTGGAATGTCCGCTTCTACGTCCTCGCCATTTAGCGTAGCAACCGCCGCTTCCATTGCCTTCTTCCCGATTTCCTCAGGCTTCTGTGCAACCGTCGCTGACAACTTGCCATCTTGAACAGACTTGACTGCGTCGTCCGTAGCGTCGAATCCAATTACTTGAATATCTTTACCAGCCGACTGAATCGCTTCCAATGCACCTAGCGCCATCTCATCATTATGTGCAAATACACCTTTGATGTCTGGATTTGCTTGCAAAATATTTTCCATAACCGTCAATCCTTCTGCGCGGTTAAAGTTCGCTGTTTGTTTTGCAACGATATTTACTTTACCTTCTACCGCTTCGTTAAAGCCGGCTCCACGGTCACGTGCTGCCGATGACCCTGCGATACCTTCAAGCTCTGCTACTTGTGCATTATCTTCGCCAAGTAACTCAAGCATATATTCTCCTGCCAACACGCCGCCTGCTTTATTATCCGACGCGATGTGGGAAACCACTTCTCCACCTTCTGCACTACGGTCTACTGTAATGACCGGAATGTTCGAGCTGTTAGCTGATTCTACTGCAGATACAACCGCTTCAGAATCTGTCGGGTTGATGATCAGTAAATCTACACCTTGTTGAATTAAATCTTCTACATCACTTGCTTGTTTAGATGCGTCATCTTGTGCATCTACTACTATAACTTCTGAACCTGAATCTTTTGCTTGCTCCTTCACTCCGTCACTCAATGTTACGAAGAACGGGTTGTTCAACGTGGATACAGAAAGACCGATCTTATATGCTTTGTCCTCGTCTTTTGCTGCATCTCCGTTGTTACCTGATGAAGATTCTGAACCCGGCTGATCCAACGAACAAGCTGCCATTACGAACACGACTGCCATAAGCAATAACCATTTAATATTCTTCATACACTTCTCATCTCCTTATGCTGTTTTTTTGCGATCCAAGAGCACTGCGATTAATATAACTGCACCCTTTACGACCTGTTGGAAGAAAGAGGATACGCCAATCAAATTCAAACCATTGTTCAATACACCAATAATCAATGCGCCGACTAACGTACCAACAATCCAACCACGACCGCCAGTCAAGCTAGTCCCACCAAGTACTACAGCAGCGATGGCATCGAGTTCGAACATATTACCAGCTGTCGGCTGCGCGGAATTCAAGCGTGACGTCAAAATTAATGCAGCAATGGCCGTCAATCCACCCGCCAATGAATACACATAAATTTTGATTCGATCGACGTTGATTCCAGAAAGACGTGACGCTTCTTCGTTGCCACCTACCGCATAGACGCGGCGTCCAAACGTTGTTTTCTTCAATATGAAGTACAGCACCGCAAAGGAGATAGCCATCGTAACGACCGGAACGGGAATACCTAGAATATATCCTTTACCGAGCATTTGGAAAGTGAATGAATCACCAAGTCCTGAAATCGGTCGGCCTTCAGTATAGACCAACGTTAATCCGCGGAAAATGGTCATAGTCGCAAGTGTTGCAATAAATGGTGCGACCTTACCTTTCGCAATGATCAATCCGTTAATTGCACCGAGCAGAACACCCAATAATACACCGAGTAGCATAGCCAAAATTGGATCCATACCGCCCGACATCATGCCAGCTGTTACAGCACCCGTTAGCGCGAGAATCGATCCGACCGACAAATCGATTCCGCCTGTCAAAATGACAAACGTCATCCCGAACGCAATCAAGGCGTTAATTGAAACTTGACGCAATACGTTGAACAAGTTGTTCAACGTTAAAAAGCTTGGACTCATAACTGAAATAATGACAATGATCAAAAGTAAACCAATGACCGGCCCCAATTTCTGTATGGACGATTTCATATTAGTTTTGGACAACTTTGTCACCTCCTGTTGCAAAATGCATAATCCGTTCCTGTGTCATTTCTTCTTTTGGCAAGTTGGCCATCAACTGGCCTTCGTGCATGACGAGCACGCGGTCCGCCATACCGATCACTTCTGGTAGTTCAGATGAAATCATCACAATCGCAACTCCACGCTCAGCCAACTCATTGATGATGCTGTAAATTTCTTTCTTCGCTCCAACGTCGACGCCTCTTGTCGGTTCATCCAAGAATAGAATGTCCGGCTCAATCCCAAGCCATTTCGCGATAACTACCTTTTGCTGGTTACCACCGCTCAACGACTTGACGCTTTGTTCAGGTCCAGATGTGCGAACACCGAGACGTTGAGACATCGTGTCATACAACTGATTTTCTTTCGTTCGTTGAATGACTCCTGAGTTAGAAATACGATTGAAATTGGTCAGGCACATATTTTCTCGTACCGAAAATTCAAGAATTAACCCTTCAGATTTCCGGTCTTCCGTAACGTATCCGATCCCAAGCTTTTTCGCTTGTAAAGGATTCGAAATTACTACATGCTTTCCATCAATGAAAACTTTACCTGCAGTTGGCTTCTTAAAGCCGAAAATAGATTGAATCACTTCCGTACGCCCGGCACCCATCAATCCGGCAATACCGACGATTTCACCTTTTCGCACTTCAAATGATACATCTTCAAAATAGTCACTGCGCGAGAGGTTTTCTACTTTCAATTTCACATCGCCTATTTCACAAGCACGTGCTGGGAATCGTTCACCCAATTCACGTCCGACCATCATCTGGACGATTTCTTCAAACGTCGTATCTTTAATATTTCGAACACCGACGTATTGACCGTCTCGCAAAATGGTAATGCGGTCGCACATCGCGAAAATCTCTTCCATGCGGTGTGATATATAAACGAATGAAACGCCTTCTGCCTGCAATGCGCGAACCGTTTTAAATAACGTTTCGATTTCACGATCCGTCAGTGCTGCAGTCGGCTCATCCATCACAATCAGTTCGGCATTAGAAGAAACCGCCTTTGCAATTTCAATAATCTGCTGTTTGCCGACAGATAATTCACGCGTGATGGTACGTGCATCAACATTCAATCCTAACTTCGATAGAATCTCTTCTGCTTGACGATTCATTTCCTTCGTCTTCAAAATCCCAGTCTTGCCGAACGTCTTTTCTTTACCTAAATAAAAGTTCTCCGCAACGGTTAAGTCAGGTAAAATATTAAGCTCTTGGTGAATAACCGCAATGCCTGCAGCCTCGGCTTCTTTAGCACTTTTGAACTCTACTTTCTCACCTTTGACGTAGATCTCACCTGAATCACGCGTATAAATCCCTGTCAAAATCTTCATCATCGTCGATTTCCCTGCGCCATTCTCACCCATAAGCGCATGGATTTCACCTTTCACCACATTAAACTCCACATTGTCGAGCACTTTATTTCCATTAAAACTTTTCGATATCCCGCTCATCGCAATCATCTCTGCTCACCCACTTTCAGAATATGACGCCCGACTGCACGATAATATTGGCGTAAGGTGTCGCTTCTCCTGTACGAATAATTACTTTTGATCGACTTGATTGTTCTTTCAATTGCTCATGTGTCAGCTCATCTATCGGACATTCTATTTGTGTGATTTCATTATAAACTGTCGGGTTCTCTACTTTTATTTCACCAGCAATATATACTTTTTCTGCTTGAAAGTCTTGTAATAGTTCAGTTAGTACTTCAGTAAATGAAGGTTTTCCGAGTGTATACGAAAGATCGATACAAGGAACACCTTCTGGAATTGGTAGACCGCAATCAGCTATCGTTAGTTGATCCGTGTGCCCCATCTTAGCGAGCACCGCCGCAATATCACGATTGATCATACCTTGCTTTTTCATCGTCTTTCCTCCAAACGCGCTTCCACTTCTTCAAATGAAGGCATGCCACCTTGTGCGCCAAACTTCTCTACGGAAAGCGAAGCCGCTGCATTCGCAAAACGAACTGCTTGTTCCAACTCCATGCCGGTTACAATACCATGTGCAAGCGCTCCGTTAAACGTATCACCTGCGCCTGTTGTATCCACAACATTTGTCTTAAAGCTCTCTACGATCACATGCTTTTCTCCATCAAAGAACCGCGCACCATCGCTACCTAGCGTAATAATCAAACGGTTCGGATACTTTTCTAATGCACTTACCATATCCATGCCGAAGATCTGCTCACATTCCGTTTCATTCGGCGTCAAGTACTTGATCGATGGCATCATATCGAGCTCAAAGCCGCTTGCTGGTGCAGGATTTAACATCACGGGAATATTGAGTGCTTGGCATTTCGCCAACGCATAGATAACGGTCGGAATAGGAATTTCCAATTGAAGCATCACCAGTTTACTGCGCTTGATGAGTTCCTCAATTTCGTCAATATAACTAGGCATCAACGAAGAATTGGCACCCGGAACGACGATAATCCGATTATCTCCCTCCGAAAGTAAAATATTCGCAATACCGGAAGCTCCTTCAACCACACGAACACCTGTGACACCGACTTTGTTTTGCTCTAGATTATTCAATATACTCGTACCGAACATATCATTCCCAACACAAGCCGCCATATGCGTTTCGCTACCTAGTCGCGCTGCCGCAATTGCCTGATTCGCGCCTTTTCCACCCGGCACCGTATCGAACACATTTCCAAGAACCGTCTCGCCTTGATCCGGAAAGTTCTCCGTGCCAACTACCAAATCCATATTGGCACTGCCAATGACCGTTATCATCACGTCTCACTCCTTGTCGTCTCACGAATGAGCAACTCTGCCGGAATTAGTACTTCACGCTCCGTCAGCTCGTGCCCTTCAATTAATTTAATAAGCATTCTTGCTGCCATCGCACCAATTTTGTATAAGTCCTGAGCAACCGTTGTTAGGCCTGGCGTTAATTGGCTCGCTAACATCGTTCCGTCATACCCTACGATTTGAAGCCGATCCGGTACGTGTATGCCTAAAGAATACGCAGCCTTCATTGCACCTGCCGCGGTGACATCACTACTTGCAAAAATCCCATCGATCGGCACGTCTTGCAACACCTTCTTCACCATCGTCTCAGCTATTTCAAAATGGAAGGGACATTCAATAATATGAGTTTCTATATCTTTCCCGTTCACAGCATCATTGAACCCAGCAAATCGATCATCTGCAGGACCTAATCCCGATGGCCCTCGCATACAAAGAATATTTTTACAGCCACTCTGTAATAAATGCTCCGTTCCAATGCGCGCACCTTCGCGGTTATCCGTCGCAATATACGGAATCGACGAATGAATTCTGCGGTCAATCGCTACGATCGGAACGTCCAAACCGGTGTAATGTTCAGCCTCTACATGACTCGTCGCCACAATAAAACCGGCTACATATTTCTGCTGAAGCGTTCGGACATAATTAATTTCCTTTTCCAAGTCTTCATCTGAATTGCATAGGATGACAGTGTATCTATAAGCTAACGCGATATCTTCTATCGCACGTGCAAGTTCCGGAAAAAATGGATTGACGATATCTGGCACAATCAATCCAATAAACGTCGATTGCTTCGTACTGAGCGAACGCGCGATCATGCTTGGCTCATAGTTCAATTCCTCAACGGCTTTGCCAATGACTCGTTTCGCTTCTTCACTTATGTATCCTTTATTATTTAAATAACGTGAAACAGTCGCTACTGAAACCCCTGCATGTTGCGCGACATCCCGTATATTAGCCAACTATTCCACCTACAATCTCTCGATATGTAACCGGTATCACATTCATATGTGGTACCGGTTACACATAATGATAACAGACAAGGTTTTTTAGTGTCAATAGGGAAATAGAGCGGTCGTGGGCTGGCATAGAGCGGATAGCGCGGTGGATAGAGCGGGCGCGGAATCGCATAGAGCGGGTAGCGCGGCTGATAGAGCGGTCGCGGGCTCGCATAGAGCGGATAACGCGGCTGATAGAGCGGGCGCGGGCTCGCATAGAGCGGATATCCCAGCCGATAGAGCGGGCGCGGGCTCGCATAGAGCGGATAGCGCGGATGATAGAGCGGATGCCGGCTCGCATAGAGCGGATAGCGCGGCTGATAGAGCGGTCGCGGGCTCGCATAGAGCGGATATCCCAGCCGATAGAGCGGGCGCGGGCTCGCATAGAGCGGATAGCGCGGCCGATAGAGCGGATGCGGGCTCGCATAGAGCGGATAGCGCGGATGATAGAGCGGATGCGGGCTCGCATAGAGCGGATATCCCAGCCGATAGAGCGGGCGCGGACTCACATAGAGCGGATAACGCGGCCGATAAGAGCGGATGCGGACCCTGTTAGAGCGAATATCACGGCCGATAGAGCGGGCGCGGGCTCGCATAGAGCGGATATCCCAGCCAATAGAGCGGGCGCGATCTCGCATTGAGCGGATAGCGCGGCTGATAGAGCGGATGCGGACTCACATAGAGCGGATAACGCGGTGGATAGAGCGATCACAGACTTACATAGAGCGAATAGCGCGCATGATAGAGCGAACCCGGGCCAGCATAGAGCGACTACCCCCACTCACCTCTTCGCTAAAAGAATCAACATCACTTGTTTATACATATTTATATAGGTAAAATGGAAATGGAGTCTTCGTTACTATCCATAAAGGAGAGATCGGTATGATAGTTTCTCATGAAAATGAAAATGTCCTATATGAAATCCCGGTAGATTTACGCAAAAGTATAGATTACGTTAGTGGGGATTTATTTATTACAGATCAACGCTTTCTTTTCCAGCCACGAAATATGCATTTCAAAAGAGACGCGATGGAATTTACTATTCAGGATATCAATAATATTGATTCGTCATATGTATTAGGCATCGTACCGAATGGCATTACCGTAGAGTTGAATGACGGCACTATAAATACCTTCGTTTTGGAGAGTACATTGTTCGTCAAGTGTGATGATATTATCAAAACCGTTTGGAGTTTAATGGAGAATAAATAAACATGAAGATTGCCGTGCCGATTAGTGGACAACTTTTTAAGTAGTTGCTACTAAGTAGCGCGGTTTTTTCATATCAAAAAACCGCACGAAAAGTTAGAATACCAACTCTCCGTGCGGTTACCATTTCATCACATCACAATATTACTTTCCTTCGCTTTCTCAATAAACTTATCACTCGATTTATTAAAGAATTTCTTCAATCCTATTCCCACACCTAGCGATAAAGCGAAATAGATGAACAGGTAGAGAATTTGTTTCCAAGCCACTGCCCAAATAATGCCCCCAATGGATTCACGCAATAAAGTGATCGCATGGGTGAACGGCATGAATGCAGAAATGCGTTGGAAGAATTCGGGTGCCATCTGGATCGGGAATGTTCCGCCTGACGCACCGAGCTGCATGACCATCAAAATAATTGCGATGACTTTTCCAGTGTTACCAAATACGGATACGAGTGTGTAGACAATAGTAACGAATACAACACTAATGATCACACCGAATATCACAAATGGCAGCTTATTCACCACATAGACGTCCATGATAAATATCTCACCTAGCGTGACGATCAATGATTGAATCGTCCCGATCCCGGCGAAGATGATTAACCGTCCAATATACGTTTGGTAACTCTTGAACCGTGTTTTCTCCCGAATGTCCACTTTTAACGTGGAGACCATTAACAACGCACCGACCCATAATGATAGCGTTGTATAGAACGGGCTCATTGCGGAACCGTAGTTCGGAATCGGATAGAGCTGGTGCTCATCCAATACTACCGGTTCAGCGAAAAACTTACTAACACCAGTAGGATCTGTTGCGAGAACATCCAATAATCTATCCAAGTCGCCGTCTTCTTCTAATTTGCGGATTTTCTCCGCCATCGTTTCAATCGTTTCACGCGCTTCTGGGAAGTACTTCTCCGCTTTCGCTAAATCCGTTTTCCCTAGCGCAACCCCTGCTTCTGCCTTTTCAAGTGCCATACGCAAACGTGGAATCCGTCCATTCACTTCATCCAATACGTCGGACACATCATATAAAGCATTTGTTGCGTCACGCATCGCCGACTTATACTTTCTTGTCAAATCACTGTTGACGAAATCAATAGCTTCCCCAACCGAGCGATCCAATTCTCCGGATACGCGATCGACTTCAGCCAAATGTTTCTTTCCATTTGCTTTTGATTCATTGATTCGACCAACTAATCCGTCTACAGATGAATTGGCAGATGATAAACTATTTTGCACCGTTTTGATGCGTTCAATCTCTCCAGAAAGCTTATCGGAATGAATGAACTTCTCTAAATCTGTTAGTCCACTTGTAATCGATCCAATTGCTGACAGCCCATTATCGATACGATCTACCATCGTTTGAAGTACGCCAATCGTAACCTTTGGATCTTCTGCTGTCCCTAACAATCCTGCAAGCTTCTCATCAATTTCTGTCTTTGAGGCTTGGAGTTCATTGAATCGATCACGTAATCCCTCATCAAAAGTCTGCAGTTGTTCAATTGCATCAGTAATCGCCTTTTGGCTATTCGCATCAAATTGATTTCGCGCATCCACAATCTTTTGCTCGCTAGCTTCCAACTGTCCTTTCAATTGATTCAACAACTCAAGACTTGGCTTTTCGCCTTTATTGATGGCGGCTTGCACTTTGTCAATGACTTGTTTAGTCGATACTAACTGTTCTCTTAACGAAACAAATCTCTGTCCCAAACTAGCAATTTTGTCACTACCGGTTACTTTTCCAGCGGCTTCAAGAACTGAAATCACTGTATCCGTTTTACCGATTTGATCTTCAATGGCAGTGGACATACTGTCGAGCTGTTCTTGGAATTGACTGAAATCAATTGACTCCCGCTTATCGATCAAGCCTTGCACAACTTTCTGCGCATTCGTATTCACTTCCGTTGCACGGTCCAGCAAGCTTGTAATATTCACAGAAAGCTCTTTCAACTGCTTCATCAACTTTTCCGTTTGAGGAGACAATATATTTTCATAATTACCTTTGATTTTATCCATATCTTCAGCAAGCTTGTCTGACAGCGCCTGTGTTTGTGTGATCAGATCCGTCGCTGGATTCTTACCACTTTGTAAATCTGAAATGATAGTTTCCAAGTTCTTCTTCAGACGACTTAAATCCGCCACGCTGTCACTCAAAGAACTCTGCAAGTCTTTAATATTGGATGAATCTTTTAAATTCTGATCCTGCTTCTTCAAATAATCATAAATATCATCTAACCTAGCATTTGTATCTTCCAATTTACCTTGCTTATCGCGCAGTGAATCGACGATACGATCCACATCTTCCCCTTTACCTGACAATTCACTTGTCAGATCAGGCACTTTACGGAATGCGGTTTGCGCACTCTCCAAGTTGGATGTAATGACCCGCAATGTATTATCCACGGTCTTTTCATTCTCTTGCAACTTGCTGATCAATCGTGCATTCAGTTTTTTCGCATTCTCATGCACCGAATTGACATCGTCCAATACCAGATCCACACGATCAATAGAAGAATCCGCGAAATTTAACCCTTTATCCACTAGCTGCAATTTCGAATAAATGTCGGGAATATCATATTCTAGTTGATAAACTAAATCGCGTAGTTTTTCAATATTGACACGATTGTTTTCCAGTTCCACTCCTAGATTATTGAATACCTTGATCACTGCTTTGTTCGCTTCTTCAACGAACGTGCTATCGATATTCTCTACTATAGCAGATGCGCCCTTGCCTGCTACTTTTGGAGAAATCGCATTAATCTTTTCATTGATATAATAATCCAATGTCGGTTGTTTAATATCGTCTGTAACGATACTGCTTAAATTTTCCGAGAAATTCTTGGGGATGATAATCGCAGCGTAGTAATCGCCGTGCTTAACACCTTTTAAGGCTTCGTCTTTCGTCACGAACTGCCAACCGAGATCATCATTCTTGGTCAGCGAAACGATTACTTCGTCTCCGACATTGAATTCCTTACCCTCAATTTCTGCGCCTTGATCTTCACTAACAATCGCTACTGATACGCCTTTCGTATTGGAATATGGATCCCACGAAGCCAAAATGTTCATCCAGGCATAGAGCGACGGTAGAAATGCAATGGCTGCAATGACGATGAGCGCCGCTTTATTCTTGAATATATTCCGGAGATCCCGTTTGACTATAAACAATATTTTATTCATCTAGTATAAACCCTCGCTCTGTATTCCGACATTCGCATATCACACCAATAGACTAGAGAAAATCGTATAGTTCAACACATCTGTGATTTGCTCCTCAGTCAGCTGGTCATCATGCGTTTTCGACCAATCCACTACTAACGCCAAATAAGATTTGAATAATAGATACGCGATCAGTTCACTATTACATGGCTTCAATTCACCTTTGGCAACACCGCGTTCAATCTTACTAGCAATAAACTGCAATATTTCCTTCTCTATAGAAGTTAACACATCCCCGACAGCTGGTGTGCGTAACTCTTTTTCCTCTTCAATCAGCTTAATGAATAACTGATGCGTCTCACGAAACTTCAATAACTGCATAATACGCGCATGGGCATTCTCTTGAAACGATGCCCCTTCTATAGCCGTTCTTTCCGACGCCTCTTTCATTTCGTTCACCATATTCCAGACGATCGAATGAAATAATTCTTCTTTATTCGAGAAAAACGTATAGATAGTACCTTTCCCCACATTCGCTATTTTCGCTACTTGGTCCATTGTCGTCGCCTTATAGCCAAACATCGTAAACGATTTTCCAGCCGCCAACATGATTTCTTCCCTACGATCCATTTTGCCACACCCTTCGAAATTGACCGTAATACCATTTCGGTCTGATAGTCATTATACTACATAGATTTTCAATGAAATGCAAGATGCTTGCTATTAATGAGTGAAAAGAATAGTTTTATCGACATTCAAAATATTTACTGAATTAAAGTTGACTACTTTACTAGAATATGAAACGATAAGACATGGATAAACACTAGGGGTGCTTTTGCTGAGAGAGGCTATTTGCCTTAACCCTTAAACCTGCTCTAGATAATGCTAGCGGAGGGAAGTGGACATATGACCGGTCTTGGCCGAACTATGCAACCGCTTCGCACAAAAGAAGTGGTTTTTTTGTGTGGATTTTTGAAGAAAAGAGATGTGAAAAGAATATGCCTAATAAAATTTTAGAATTTACCGATGTATCCTTTCATTATCAAGCAACCAAAGCTTCAAAACCGACGGCTATTTTTGACCAAGTTGATTGGCATGTAAATGAAGGCGAATTCGTCAGCATCATTGGACCAAGTGGTTACGGGAAGAGTACGTTGTTCCGATTAGTTACTGGCCTTGAGAATCCTGACAGTGGAGAAATTTCATTGAACGGTGAAGTCGTAACGAGGCGTTTAGGAAAAGTCGGTTACATGCCGCAGCAAGATTTACTCATGCCTTGGCGAACCATTCTAGAAAATGTTCGATTGCCAGTGGAACTCCAAAGTGCCAAAACGACTTCCGATGAGATGATCCAGCTCCTTGCAGATTTTGGGCTAGCTGGTGAAGAAAACTCTTACCCTGGCAACTTATCAGGTGGTATGCGTCAACGTGTTTCTTTTTTACGAACGATTCTAACCGGCTCTGATATTTTATTGCTGGACGAGCCTTTTAGTGCGCTCGACGCCATTACCCGCTTGACGATGCAAGAGTGGCTAATTGATCAGTGGAAGAGGCTCGATAAAACCATTGTCTTCATCACCCATGATATCGACGAAGCATTATTTCTATCTGATCGTATCTTTGTACTTGCTGAAAAACCTGTGCGGACAATCCGCGAAGTAGTCGTTCCTCTTGATCGACCACGTACGATGAGAGACTTGGCACGCCCAGAACTGGTTGAATTAAAGCAACAACTCATCATGGAGCTACGTTCGGAGGCACCACTATGAAAAAGATTACTTCTTATAGTAGTTCCATATTTTTCGTCGTGATCCTACTTGGCATATGGGAAATCGGAGCGCGTCTTTATGATAAAAGCTTCTTATTCCCGTCTCCATCTGCGATTCTACTCAAGTTATGGGAACTAAAGTCGGAGCTGTTTATCCACCATTTACCTCCGACAGCTGCAACAATAGTAATCGGCCTAATTATTTCGATACTTATCGGATCGGCGCTTGCGATCGCGATGTATAGCAAGAAGCCTATCGAGCAAGCGTTTTATCCACTTTTGATTGCGTCACAGACGATTCCCGTCATTGCGCTTGCACCGATTTTCGTGCTGTGGTTCGGCTACAGCATTTGGGGAAAAGTTGCAGTCACTGTACTGATCACCTTTTTCCCCATCACTGTCAGTGTGTTCGATGGTTTACGTTCATCGGATAAAAACTTACGTGAATTAATGCTCACGATGGGCGCGTCTGCAAAAGATATTTTCTTTAAACTGGATCTACCTTCCGCCCTACCTTCCTTTTTCTCTGGACTTAAAGTGGCGGTCACACTCAGCGTGATCGGTGCTGCAATCGGAGAATGGCTTGGCGCACAGGCGGGCCTTGGATATTTCAGCAGAAGAATGATGACTCAATTCGATAGTGCGGCTGTATTTGCACCGATCGTCTTACTATCTGCTGTAGGCATTATCTTCTTTCTACTTGTCGTTTTATTGGAAAAATACTTTTTACAATGGAGGAACCACGAATGAAAAAACGTTTGCTACTTGGAGTGACCTTTCTTCTTTTGTTAGTCGCTGGCTGCAATAATGATGCAACCGCAGTAGATACGGAAGAGTCACAGAACGATGATAAGAAAAAAGTTAGTATTATGCTCGACTGGTACCCAAACGCAGTACATAGCTATATTTATGTGGCACAGGAAAAAGGTTATTTCAATGATGAGGATGTCGAAGTTGATATTCAATTCCCTGCCAATCCAACTGATCCAATGAATTTGACTGCTGCAGGAAAAGTGACACTTGGATTGTACTACCAACCCGATGTCATTTTGGCTCAAGCGAATGAAGATATCCCTATCAAAGCGGTCGCATCTGTCGTACGTGAACCACTGAACTACACGGTCATGCTGGAGGACAGTCCCATTCAATCGCCGAAAGATCTAGAAGATCTGACGATTGGTTATCCTGGCATTCCACTCAACGAAGCCTTGATCAAAACCATGATCACAAATGATGGTGGCGATTACGATAAAGTGAAAATGATTGATGTTGGATTCGAACTAGAATCTTCATTAGTTTCTGAACGGGTTGACGCTGTGACGGGAACATTCATTAATCATGAAGTACCTGTTATGAATGCTAAAGGGTTCAAAACACGCTATTTTAATCCCGTAGAATACGGCGTTCCAAACTACAGTGAAATTGTTTTGTTAACGGGTAACGATACGTGGGAGAAGGAACATGACGCAATCTTGGCCTTTTGGAGAGCCGCACAAAAAGGGTATGAATTCATGGTGGAACAGCCTGAAGAAGCACTGGAATTATTGCTTAGCAACCAAGATCAAGCGAACTTCCCACTCGATAAAGCCATTGAGATGGAAAGCTTGAGTATTTTATTGCCAAAGATGGAAACAGGTGGAGAACCCTTTGGCCAGCTTGATGAAAAGTCATGGGAAGAAGTACGTGATTGGCTTCATGAGATGGAATTGATCAAGACGAAACCACAAGTGGAAGATATGATCATAGATATCAGTTCTAAAGAAATATTTTCTAACGTAACAAAGTAATATAAAAAGCTATTGCGTAAGTCTACATGACTTATTGCAATAGCTTTTTTGGTTCTATAGGATTAATCCGGCACGACCGTAAACTTCACAACAACTGATTTCTTCAGTGCCACACCTTTTGTATTCTGCAATCCTTGATCCACGCGTAAGTAATGAACACCTAGTTGCCATTCATTATGAGGTGTGACGAGTAATTGCTGAGAATCTAAAGGATTCAATTTCGCGGTAAATCCTTCTATGCGTTCTGTGCTATTTGGTAGATGTGTAATATAAATATGCTCGCTGTAGTCTTTGCCAAGTACTAGTTTATTAGTAAATTTGATTTTGAATACTTTGTTCTTTTTCACGACTAAGTCCGGGAAATCACCAACAAAATCCTTTGGCTGATTTGGATTGGCTGCAGTTGGCAGCGCATAGCTAAGTCGTTCTAAATTTAGTAGTCCTGCACCGAAATGATCGTCTTTACCGAGTTGCCCTAAGTCTGTCGCAGTCATTTCAAGTAACTCTCTAATTTCAGTTGACTTAGCTTCCGGTTGCAAGGACTTCACCAAAGCTGCTGCACTTGCCACCATAGGCCCTGAGAAAGAAGTTCCACTCACTGATTTATACGTGTTATTAATGTACGTGGTAGAAATCACCGCGCCTGGTGCAACTAAGCTGACTTGAGAATTAAAATTTGAAAACGAAGCGCGTTGATTTTTGCTATCGGTTGCCCCTACTGAAATTACGGAAGGATAGGATGCAGGAAACATCACGGAATTCCCTTTTACCGCATCGTTTCCTGCAGATGCCACGACGGTGATTCCCGACTCGATTGCTCGTTGAATCTCTTTTTCTTCCAGTTGGGACGGCTGGCTACTACCATAACTCATGTTGATCACATCGACTTGTTTCATTATCGCATAATCAATCGCTTTGATACTATCCGATACTTTGCTAGTTCCATTCAAGTGCGAAATTTTCAATGGCAAGACTTTCGTGTCGTATGTTCCCGCTAGACCTGCCACACCTATGTGATTCCCTGCCCTCGCAGCAATGACACCCGCTACTGCCGTTCCGTGTCCATTGACGTCCTGAACGTTTGCGTTGTTAGCGTAAAAGTTATAGCCACCTGGCTGAATTCTTCCTTGTAGATCTTCATGCTGGATATCAATACCTGAATCGATAACTGCCACAACCGCATTCTTCTTTTGTTCTGTCACTCTTGACCAAATTAACTGCGGCTTCAGTTGCGGAATCCACCACTGCTTCACGAAAATAGGATCATTGAGGACGATATGCGAATAGCGCTCGTAATTTGGTTCAACATGTAACACGTTTGGATCCTCAAGTAGTTGTTCTTTCATTAACAGCATCTCTGCCGAATCTGTAAAACTCCATAATTCCACTTCATCTGATATAGTTTCACGGCTTTCAACGCCTGGTAGCCCTTCATCAATAGAAAACGATTGTCGATTTCCTTCATACTCAACCAATAGTTCATTGGGTACTACATCCGCATTGACCACTCCTTGAAATCCTAGTACCATCATCCATACGATGCAAAAAACCAACACGATATGCCGCTTCTCTCTCATATGCATCCTCTTCTCTTCCCTAGCCCCTACCTTGGAAACATAGGATTCTTTTATACTATTATAGCTTGTACGTTTCTAATTATATACAGCAAACACTGAATATAGTACTACGTAAAAAACATAATTTTAAATTTCAATTTCACAAACATACCATTTACTCATTATCCTTATATAACAACTTTCCTTACATCTAGAATAATCCCGCTGTTCATAGTATAATTTTGACTACATTGGTATCTACTCTAGTTTCCAAAAGAGAGAGCCATAGCATGAAGTAGGAGAATTCAAATGAAAAAATGTCCAATTTGTAATGAAATGAATGATAAGCAGCAAGAGTTTTGTACAAACTGTAAAGCATCTCTTGCGTCACGTCGTTTGAATAAAAAACGTTCTATATGGAAAACACCACACTACCCAATTGTATTAATTGTTGTCGTGCTTGTAGCGATCATTGGCTACTACACTATTGAAAGTAAATACGGGCGGAATGCTACAACAGAGAAATTCATTACCGCTTTGATCGAGCAGGATCGCGACACATTGCAAGAATTGATTGTACCGAAAGACAGTCGGATTGCGATTAACGCAGATAGTTTGCAAGCGCTGCTAACGTTGGTTGAGAAAAACCCTTCGATCGTACAAGTAGTGGAAAACCACTTACACGAAAAATCCGAAGACGGCATGTTTTCCATTCGTGCAGCTGGTAAACGATTGGGTCTTTTCCCGCGCTACACAATCAATCCAGTAGGCTATATCGTCAAAGTACAATCCATCGGGGACGAAACGGTACTGTCCATCCATGATGCGGAAATGGGCTATATCAAAAAGCGGAAAGAACAGGCTGAATTCGGCCCTTTCATGGCGGGAATCTATCCAATTAAAATGACGACGACTCTCGATGACGATACAGTACGTGAAGAAATTCAAGCGAATGTCTTTGGGGCGAAACAAACTATTCATCTAGATTTTGATTCCATTAAAGAATTGGCTACCGCGGCCAACACAGATGTAGAAAAGGATAATGATCTACCTGTTGTTCAAAACGATATTGTAAAAGAAGAACCTGTCGAGACAGTCATTGTCAAAGAGATTATTAAAGAAGTTCCAGCTGACGTTCCAAAGGACCATTTCATTATTTCATACAGCGGAGACGTGTACCTCGATAAATCCGATTTAAAAGGATTATCTAAAGACGATTTACGTTTGGCGCGCAATGAAATATACGCGCGACACGGCTATGTCTTTGAATCAAAGGAATTGCAAGACTACTTTGGTTCGCAATCTTGGTATACACCCGATTCATCATTTAACGGAAAGATGGCGAAGTGGGAGAAACACAATGTGGAACTGATTAAGTCGCATGAATAAAAACAGGAGCAATCGAAAAAGTCTAATGACTTCCTTGATTGCTCCTGTTTTCTGTAGTTAAGCGCGGACACAAGCCGAGTTAGCTCGCTTGCTCCACGTCTTCACTACTCTCGCCTTCTTCTATTAACTTCTTCATAGCTTTCGCTTCATACGTAACCCAATCGACATTCGGTTTGCTAATCAATTCATCCAGAATCGCTGTTGACTCGGCTTTCTTATTTAGCTTCCATAATGCGCGACTCTCTTGCAAGCGCATCCCTTCTCGATAAGGGGACTCTTTATAATGCTCACTTTCTTCTTTATAGAAAGCTTTCGCAGTATTGACGACTTCTTCATACTTCTGCTCGCGTAAATAACTTGATGCTAAAAAATACGACGCATCGTCTGTAAAGTAATCACTTTCTTCAGTGCGCACAGCATACTCTAAATAGGCCACTGCCGCAGGGAAATCTTCATTCAGATACTGTTTATAACCTTCGTTATAATACATTCTCGCCTCTTCATTCGATACGAATTCAGGTTTAGTTTCCTCTTCAGGTTCTGTATCAGGCACTTCTACTGGCTCTTCTTTCACCGGTTCAGTCTCTGTTATGGCTGGTTTCTCAACCGGCACAGTAGTCGGCAAATCACTAGCTGTATCGGGCTGTGCCAGTAAGTTGGCAATTAACCATATTACGAAGACTAATAAAACCGTTGCAATGCCCGCGAATAAAGCCGCTGCACCCTTTTTCAGCTTGCGTTTCGGCTTCGGTTTTGGTACTGGACGCGCAATATCCGGACGTGGAGGTTCTGCCGCCACGACACGTTTGATAGTCGGATCGTCGAGAACATGCAAAGGTAATCCAACCGTATAGCGTGATAGTGTACCTGCTTCATAACGTGCCACCAGAATGGTTTTCATACGATATAATTCAATTGGAATCGGCATTTTTCCTGCCATTTCCATGGCGTTATCTACTATATGTAGGATATTTCCGGTATAGCCCAATTCAATTTCAGATACAGCGTAGTTATACTCAGCGATCACCTTTGTATAGGTGTCCCAATTACTAAGAATCACTTCTTCCAGCTTGGCGAAATGAGGCTCCTCGCTATCGAGTTCCTTCAAGTACGCTAATGCTACATGCAGATTGCCGACTTTACTCTCAAGCAAAGCTTTATGCCACAGTATCTGCTTTCGGTTCACACTAAGTTTTTCAAGTTCTCGGATCGTATCAAGCGCCATCGTGTAACGCTTCTGGCGTATCTCTTGTTGCATTTGCTGAATCAACATAGGAATGTTAGTGAATGAACTCATCGAATCACCTCCACCTACTTAATGGGCGGACGCAGTGACTGAGCCATTGATCCATTGTAATGCTTGTCATACACGTTCCCCCTTTTACGTAACTGTTTTCACGAATGCATCTTGAATAACTTGTCCTTCTATTGAAAAGGCTCTGCGGAATACAGCCGCTACTTTAAATCGCTCAATTCCTGGCGCTTCTTCAGCAGGTATAGTGCCGACCGCTTCCATAAAGCTTTCATCGAAATATTCATCAAACACCGGTAACTCTTGTATACCCATGTCCTCAAGCAAATGATGCGCTTGATCGATTACGGTATCCAATTGCGCGATCAAATCGATCGACTCCGGGTCCACCGTCTGACGTACGTCTTCGAATAATGTAAAGATCTCTACTGCCCGTTTCGCCATATGTACACGGTCTTCAAACGCTTCATCCTGCAAACGAGTAATCGCTTCATCAACCGGCAAGACGGCTTGATTGCTCTCAAGCAATTCTTCTAGCGACCGGAAACTCGTTGATGTGAATTGCTGAAACTGCTTCAAATCTTCTTGCGTAACCGGCTTCTCAATAGGATCTACTTCAAAATCTTCAATAGTTATTTTCTCTAGCTGCAATAATTCCTTATCCAATATACGCTGCAACTCTTCCGGCCTGTTATCCGCGGACTCATGTATAGTACTCATCGAATTCCCCTTTTCGAAAAAACATATGTAATTCTCAATCAAGCAAGAAAAGCCCAGTCTACTCTCAGGCTATTATACTGATAAGATAGCACTTTTTGGGGTCTAACACAATACTGGGCCATGAATTGTCGGAGGAATGGGACGTCTTGCATACATGGGGTGACAGGTTTTTACAGGGTTTGGCATGGAAAGACAGAAGAGCCCCCCAGTAGGAGGACTCTTCTGATAAACGTTAATTTACTTATAGTAGGAATAAAACATAATTCTACTTTCCTTACGTAATGAAAGATAATTAGTATTTTGAACGTTTTTTGTCACTGTTAGATAATGATAACCTTCCTGCCAGAACTGATTTGGCTCAATCAGTAGTTGATTATAGTTCAGGGGATTTACTTTGGCAGTAAAACTTTTCACACGCCCTACACCATTTGATTTTCTGGAAATCACAATATCTTGGCTATAATCTTTAAACGGAGATAATGGCTGAGTAAAGGTGACCCCGAAAACTTTATCCATGGGGACGTCTGGATTTGTAAAATCGCTTGTAAATTCATACCCTTTGCCGTTTCTGACAACATGTACAGTCGCAATTTCCGCCACTCCACCTAATCGTGCTCTAGCTGTGACGAATACGGTACCCACACTTTTCGCTGTAACTACACCATTCTGATCGACTTCTGCTATGGAAGGGTCTGATGACGACCATATAATTCTTTGATCCTTTGCGTTATAAGGAAAAACCTTTGCGGAAATTGTAAACTTTGCTTCGATCGTTGTATCTACCACATATACGGGCAGGATTTTCCTAGCGTTTCCAATATAAAGCGTGATGGTCGCACTTCCCGGATAATTCGCTACCACCATCCCATCGTAGTCCACGTAAGCTACTTCCGGATTAGATGATTTCCACTCCACGAGGTTATCCTCTTCGTTCAAAAAGTATTCTCTATCTCCTCTTTTCATAGACACTTCGTCCAATATAATATCAGGAATTTCTACATCACTATATTCCGGGATAAAGATACTCGATATTTCATATTCCTGTTCCACAAATCTTTCGTTATATGATGATTCTTGATGAACCTTCATATAATAGTAACCTTCTTGCAACTCTACTTTCATAGCTAATCCTTTTCTACCGTTAGCCAACTCTTGATAATCAGCTTTTGCAACCCATTTCTTTTTTTCATCATATAAATCTACATTTAAAAATTGATTATCAGAACCATCTTGCGAATAACCTTTTGTCCAATATATTTCAACATCAAGCATCCCTGGCTCATCCCTTACTAATTCATAAAAATCTATGTCCTTAGAAGTTTTGTTTATTCTTCCCCTCATAGTTTCATAGTTCTCATTTAAAAAAGGATTAGCTTGGGAAATTGTATCGTTCGGCTCCATTTCATACGAAGCAAACTCAGCTAACTGTTTTTTTTCTACGGAAATAGCCTTTGCTTCACTCGTTGCATAGCCCAATGACAAATCCAGTGTCACAGCTTCCGTATTCAATTCTACTCGTTCAACTGGAACTATTTTAGGCGGAAGTCTGTCATGCAATGCTCGTAGATTCAGTAAACCTGAACCGAAGTAAGCAGGTGTATTCAAACCACCTAATGGCATCGCAGTATCTTCCAGCAAGTTTTTCATTTGTTGCGGTGTGGTATTTGGTTGCAACGATTTATACATAGCCACCGCTCCCGCCACAATCGGTGAGGAAAACGACGTGCCCTCACCCATAGTAAATCCATGGTTGGGGCTTGTAGTGTAAATTGATGTACCTGGAGCCACCAAAGTTAGACTGTTATTGTAATTAGAAGATTTCACGTGCTGATTCAACTGATCCACGGAACCGACAGAAATCACATTGTCGTAGGAAGCGGGATAAAACAGTGGATTCCCTTCCTCTGCTTTATTTCCCGCCGCAGCCACAACCGTTATTCCAGCCCTGATCGCTTGCTGGATCGCGTTGTTTTCTATATCTGACTTCAAATCTCCACCCAAGCTCAAGTTAATGACATCTACATCATATGCAACAGCATAATTAATGGCCGCCACTATATAGGAAGTCTTTGTTTTATTTCCTTCGCCAAATACTTTTAAAGGTAAAATCTTCACGTCATATGGACCTACAATTCCTGTGACCCCTATGCCATTTCCATATTCAGCAGCAATTACCCCTGCCACTTTCGTACCGTGTCCAGTTACATCAAAAACATCCGTACTACTATCATAGAAGTTATAGCCATCCGTTAGAACTCTTTTTTCCAAATCAATATGTCTAGTATCCATACCTGAATCAATCACTGCGACACTAATCGATTTCCTTTGTTCTGCTACACGCGACCAGATCATTTCCGGACGAACATGTGATATCCACCATTGAGCATTCAATCCAGGATCGACGATGTCTGCTGCCATTTCACGTTCTGCATTCAGCTCGACATATGCGATAGCAGGATCCTCTTGCAACTGGAGATGAAGTGCTTCAACGTCCGCATCTTTTGTCAAACTCCATAACTCCACTTCATCAGAAATCCTCTTGCGCGTTTCCACTTGCATCTCCACTTCTTCACTAAAAGTCATTCGGACATCTTCTGCGTATTCCACCAACAACTCTGTAACCGGTGACTGCGCATTACTATGTATAGGTTCAGTATTAATGAATCCAAGAAACACCAGTACCAACAGTAGACAACGTAAACTACTTTTCTTCACAACATCCCTCTTTCCTAATAAAGTTCATATTTTCAATCCATCAATCGTTGCATGGAATAGATGACTTTAGTCCATTCTACCTCCTAGAAACGAATAGGACTACAGGTAATTCCATATTAATAAAATTAGTCAAAATTCGTATGTTCCTTATCTCCATAGAAAAGTAATGGTTGCATTCTTCATACATACCAAGTACAGTAGGGGTAATTAAACTTTCACTTATTTCGATAATTCGGAAATAAGGATAGAGGCGCAAAAACCATTAGTACACAATCAGAGAATCATGAGGTTCTGTGAAGATTGTTGAAAGGGGAATTTGCCGAAGCTGCGAGACACTCATGATCTCCAAGCTGATTCTGGACTGAACAAGTGCAGGATTGTCATATGGGAAACTGTATGGTGGGCTATCTCGTGCAAAGAAATAATTCATTATTTCAACGCAACAGCGAGCCCTCGTTGTTGCTTTTTGCGTTCACTTACGTATCGCCCCCACCTCTATGTTTTTTAATAAAATGATAGGATGTGGAGAATAATGAATTTTGGATCAGTTATGACAGCGATGGTAACTCCGTTTGATGAAAGAGGAGACATCGATTACCCAGCAACGAAAAATCTAATCAATCACTTACTAGCCAATGGAACAGACGCATTAGTCATTGCAGGCACGACAGGAGAATCGCCTACGCTTACAGCAGAAGAGAAAGTGGAACTATTCAAGTTCACTGTCCAAACCGTAGCAGGCAGAGCACCTGTCATTGCTGGAACCGGAACGAATAGCACGAGAGAATCTATCGATTTGACGATCCAAGCGGAAGAAACCGGTGTCGATGGAATTATGCTGGTCGTCCCTTACTACAACAAGCCTTGTCAGGAAGGACTCTACCAGCACTTCAAGACGATTGCGCAAACTACGACATTACCTGTCATGCTATATAATATCCCGGGTCGTAGTGCAGTCAATATGTTGCCAGAAACCGTTATTCGGTTGGCTAACGATGTGTCGAATATTACGTCCATTAAAGAAGCAAGCGGCGATCTAGAAGCCGTTGCAGCCATAATTGAACATACGGGCGATGAGTTCTTTGTCTATACAGGTGACGATGCTTCTACACTTCCTGTATTAGCCATCGGTGGAACAGGCATTGTGTCGGTTTCAGCGCATATTATAGGAAACGAAATGCAAGAGATGGTACAGAACTTTAAAACGGGTAACACAAAGCAAGCAGCGGAAATCTACCGTGGTTTATTGCCAATCATGAAAGCGATGTTTGCTGCACCTAACCCTTCTCCAACAAAGGCTGCGTTGAATTTACTGGGCATACCAGTCGGCGGAGTTCGTTTACCGATGATCGCTTTGCCTGAAAACGAAGTGGCGGCTTTGAAGGAATTGTTAGCCCTTGAAGACAATGCGACGATTGGATTGTAATAGTAACGAATAGAAAATACGCTGCCTCAAAAAACTACTACTTGTAGATTTTCTGAGGCAGCTTTTTGCATCTACAAGTAAAAGCCTGTTTAAGATACGTATCTCCCTTCAAAACGAACTCAGTACAAACTATGTAATAGATGCGTTATACTGTGTAATAATCGATGAAAATAGATACATCATGGAGGCTTTTATGTTTAACGATTCTTTTATTAATACACTCATACAGTTGGAAAATGATAAAAAGTGGATGTCTGTAGCGAATTGGATGAATGAAAATCCCCCAGTTATCCAACTAGATCAGACGTTGCTAGAAGCAGCTAAAGTACTGAAGGAATTGAAAATCGAGTTTCTCCCTATCGTTGATCCACAATATAAGCCGGTCGGTATCATTACTGCTGAACACATACTCGAAGCATTCGTCAATGGCCGTAATAAGCACACAACACTAGAGCATATAGTACTTATGCAAGTAGCTACAATAGACGAACATACATTATTGAATGAACTCCCTTTCGATCCAGACAATACAAATGTCTATGTTGTAAATAATAAACAAGGCATCCTCATGGGTTTGTTAACTCAAAAAGAAATCGTCAAAGGGCTATCGGCATTGATGGAAAGTTATATAAAAAATGAAAAGGTCTCTGATATTTTAACGGTCATTCTGGAAAAAGCGTATGAAGGAATTGCTGTGGTCGATGAATTGGGTACGATCATCGAATTCAATGAGGCTTATAGTAAATTCACCGGTATCCCTAGATCAGAGGCAATTGGACGACATGTCACAGAAGTAATTGAAAATACAAATCTACATGAAACCGTGCAGAAAGGCATGCCAGAAAGAGGCGTTCTTCAAAATATTCAAGGGCAAGATATGGTCGTTCACCGCATTCCCATTTGGAAAAACGGGAAAGTAGTCGCAGCAATCGGTATGTTGATTTTCGAAGGCGTTTCAGACATTTATCGCATTTATGAGCGGTTACAACTACAGAAAATTATGGCTGATACTGAACTTCCTCCCCTATCTCCTGAAGGCTTTTCCAGTCTCAATCAAATTATAGGGACGAGCGAAGCGATATCCGACTTAAAGAGAAAAGCTCGGACTGCCGCTCGAACACAAGCTGTCGTTTTATTGTCCGGTGAAAAAGGAACGGGTAAAAACGCATTTGCAGAAAGTATCCATCAGTTAAGTCCGATCGCATCCAAACCATTTACAACTATATATTGCAAAGTCCAAGCATCGAAAAATATAGAAGAACAACTTTTCAGCCCACATGGAATCCTCCATTCCGGAAAACCAAGCACGCTTTATTTACAAGATATAGATGCTTTATCTATGAATACACAAATGAAATTATTGGAGTTTCTAAAACAAGCTCCAGAAGATTTCCCTGTTCAACTAATCATTTCGTCTACACAAGACTTACACGAATTAGCCGAAAGAGATGCATTTAGTTCCGAGTTATATGCCAAATTAAATCCACTGCAACTCTCTATTCCTGCGCTTCGTAACAGGAACGAAGACATCCCTTATCTACTGTCACATTATATGCAGGAAATATGTTTCGCACATAAAATACCCGAGAAGTCATTCTCTACTACCGCTGTAACGTATTTAATGAATTATCAATGGGAAGGCAATATTGAGGAATTGATAGATGTGCTAGAAGACTTAGTAAGCATTGTTGACTCCGATAGTATTGATGAGACAGATTTGCCGCAACATATTCTGGATGGACAAAATTTAAGTACGTTAGAAGACTTCAGAGAAAAACAAGAGGCGGAAGAAAAAAAGATTATAGTAAATTTATTGGATCAAACAGAAGGTAATAAATCCAAGACAGCCGAGCTGCTTGGCATACACAGAACTACATTATATAAAAAATTAAGAAAATTTAATATCTTGACCTGAGTGTAGCGCGGATGCTACACTCAGGTTACAAAATAAAAGTGTAGCCTTAACGCTACACTTTTTCTTGTTCTATTGTAAAAGCACAATCTAGTACAGGAAATACAATTTAAGGAGCTGACCTAATGGAAACTTGCAAAACGTTTCAAATGCCCCCTACTATTCTGTATCAACAACATTCTTTCGAACGGATTGGGGAAAAAGCCACACTCCTCGGTAAAAAAGCGCTGATCATTAGCGACCAAATCATGCAAAAACTCGGTTACGTAGAAGAATGCCAACAGAAATTATCTTCTCATTCTGTCGAAAGCGCTATCTTTCTCGGTGTAGCTTCCGAACCGAATGATCAATATGTAGATGAAGCACTTCAATTGTATACAGATGAAAAATGCGACCTCATTATTTCATTGGGTGGCGGTAGTTGTATCGATACGGCGAAAGCGGTTGCAGTAGTCGCGACGAACGATGGGAACATCGAAGACTATGTAGGCATGAAGAAAGTTGCGCAAATTGCGCCTGTTCCTCATATCGCCATTCCAACTACTGCAGGTACGGGTTCAGAAGCAACGGACGTAACGGTCATTACGAATTCAGCAACTAAAGTGAAAATGATGATCAAACAGCCTGCTTTCATGCCGAATGTAGCGATTGTTGATCCATTGCTCACTCTGTCTTCCCCACAAAAAGTAACGGCTGCAACAGGTGTAGACGCACTGAGTCACGCGATTGAAGCCTACATATCCAAAAAAGCACATCCTATGACAGATATAATGGCTTTATCCGCCATTCAATTAATCTCAAAGAACTTATATAGAGCATTCACGGACGGTCAAGACATCGAAGCAAGAGAAGGCATGTCACTCGCTGCCCTTCAAGCAGGAAGCGCATTTTCAAACGCGTCTGTTTGTCTAGTCCACGGCATGTCTCGACCAATCGGTGCACTCTTTAATGTACCGCACGGCTTCTCTAACGCGATGCTCTTACCTGCCGTTCTAGAGTATAGTAAAGATTCATGTATCGATAGACTGGCAGATATCGGTCGTATCTTCTCTTCCGACGCGGCACAATTGTCAGATGAAGAAGCGGCAGAAGTAGCTGTACAATCCGTTAAGGACTTATGTAAAGCACTAGACATTCCGAATCTTGAAACATGGGGTATCCCGCGCGAAGAATTTGTAAACGCTCTCGAAAAAATGTCTAAAGACGCGGTCGATAGTGGAAGTCCCGGTAACAACCCAAAAGTTCCTTCAGAAGACAAAATAGCAGACTTGTATCAAGTGTGCTATGAATACCAATTTTAATTTGACACGTAATTACACTAGGAGGTCATATACATGACAACAGCTATTAAAACAGTACAAAACTATATTAACGGTGAATGGGTATCCGCTACGACGGACCAGACAGAACCTGTATACAATCCTGCTACAGCAGAAGTAGTGGCACATGTTCCTATTTCAACAAAAGAAGATTTAGACACTGCGATACAAGCAGCGAGTGAAGCATTCGTAACGTGGAAGGAAGTACCGGTTCCACGTCGCGCACGTATCCTATTCAAGTACCAGCAACTACTAGTTGAACATTGGGATGAACTTGCTCGAATTATCACAGTTGAAAACGGCAAAAACTTTACCGAAGCGCATGGTGAAGTATTGCGTGGAATCGAATGTGTAGAATTCGCAGCTGGAGCACCTACTTTAATGATGGGAGATAACTTGCCATCTGTCGCAACGGGTCTAGAATCTGGAACGTATCGCTACCCAATCGGAGTGATCGGCGGCATCACACCGTTCAACTTCCCTATGATGGTACCATGCTGGATGTTCCCGATGGCAATCGCAACGGGAAACACGTTCGTACTTAAACCATCCGAGCGTACACCGATGCTAGCAAACCGCCTAGCTGAACTACTTGAAGAAGCCGGCTTGCCAAAAGGTGTATTCAATATCGTACACGGTGCGCATGACGTAGTAAACGGCATCCTTGATCACGAAAAGATCGCAGCGATTTCATTCGTAGGATCACAGCCGGTTGCAGAATATGTCTATAAACGCGGTACAGATAATCTAAAACGTGTTCAAGCACTGGCAGGAGCGAAAAACCACTCGATCGTATTAAAAGACGCAAACTTAGACAATGCGGCTACACAGATCATCAACGCAGCATTCGGATCCGCTGGAGAACGTTGCATGGCTTGTTCAGTCGTTGCAGTAGAAGACGATATCGCAGACGAGTTTGTTGAGCTATTACTTAATCGAGCAAATGAACTGACAATCGGTAACGGTTTGGACGAGGGAATCTTCCTAGGGCCTGTCATTCGTGATGCGCATAAAGAACGTACAGAACAATACATTGCGACTGGAGAAAAAGAAGGCGCTACAATGATTCGCGACGGACGTACAGATGATGCTGCGAAAGATAAAGGATACTTTGTCGGGCCTACAATCTTCGACAACGTAACGAGCGAAATGAAAATTTGGCAAGACGAAATTTTCGCCCCTGTCCTTTCTATTAGCCGTGTTAAAGACTTAGATGAAGCAATCCAACTATCCAATAAATCCAATTTCGGTAACGGAGCTTGTATTTTCACAAGAGACGGTGGAAATGTACGCAACTTCCGTGAAAACATCGATGCAGGCATGCTCGGACTAAATATCGGCGTTCCAGCACCGATGGCATTCTTCCCATTCTCTGGTTGGAAAGATTCATTCTACGGGGATCTTCATGCGAATGGTAAAGACGGATTGAACTTCTATACGCGTCAGAAAGTACTTACAGGTCGTTGGGAATAATCAACAAACTTCCTGATTCGTCTACAATGAAATAAAACTCCAAAAAGACTTCTAACCCAATTTGGATTAGAAGTCTTTTTGCTTTGTATAGTATTAGTTAATTAGTTAACGATCATGCAGAAACCTATTCTGTCCATACTTCAGGAACTACTATTAATTAATCCCCATAATCCCAAGCGCAATCGCAGGAATCAACGATAACATAGGGAATACAATTGCGATGACGCCCATCTCTTTGTAAGACTCCTTATGCGTCATCCCCGTTACAATTAAAATCGTTATAATCGCCCCATTATGTGGCAGGGAATCTAACCCGCCCGAAGCAATGGATGCTATCCGGTGAAAGGCTTCTGGAGACGGGCCAGTAGTTGTCGCAATTTCATAATAATGCGAGCCTAGCGCTTCCAACGTAATACCGAGTCCACCTGAAGCAGAACCTGTAGCCCCTGCAAGAACGTTTACAGCTATCGCTTCAGAAATTAAAGGATTGGCGTTAATGCCTAAAATAGCATCGCTCAACTTTTCAAATCCTGGAACAGATCGCACAATAGTTCCAAAACCAACAGCGGCACTTGTATTGATCATCGCCATAACGGAATCACTCGCCCCGCTATTGATCGCTTTCGTAAAGCCTTTAAATTCCTTGAAAGAAATAATTAATATAAGAACAATACCTGTACCTAACGCGAGAACGATATCCCACTTTAAAAAGTTCAACGTCACGATTACAGCCAATAAAGGAAGTAGAGAAAGAATGACATGTGGATAACTAGTTCTTTCTTCCATATTCGCATCTTCTTTACGCTCTTCAAATCCTTCTCCCGCTTCTCTCAATACGCGCACACGTCTATTCAAGTACAGTATGGAGCAAACGATCATGACAGCTGATGAAACGAGACCGATAATCGGTGCAGCTGCAGCAGTCGTATTAAAATACTGCGTCGGAATCAAATTCTGGATTTGTGGAGTACCCGGCAATGCCGTCATAGCAAACGTCATCATCCCTGCTACGATCGTTCCTGGAAGGAGTCGTCTACTAATATTGGCTTCCCTGAACATGTTCACTGCCAATGGATACACAGCAAATACTACAACAAATACACTAACGCCACCATAAGCCAAGACACTTGCTGCAACAATTACGCCGATAATTGCGCGCTCTTTACCAAATACGCGTGAAATCCCAATAGCTACAGAATGAGCCATGCCGCTAGACTCCATTAACTTTCCGAAAATCGCCCCTAACATAAACACGGGGAACCATTGCTTCGCGAAGTTCACGAAACCGGTCATATATGTATCTGTATACGCATCCAATAAGTTCAATCCACCAAATAACGCGACGATCCCTGCACAAACAGGTGCAATCCAGATGATCGACCAACCTCTATAAGCCAATACCATAAGTAACACTAAGCCTATGAATATCCCTAACATCCTACCCCTCCTCTATTAGGCTATACACTCTACAAGAATTTCGGGCTTATCTTTTCATAACGAATGCATTCTAGAAAGAAAGCAGGATCGGAGTTTATTATTCACTACGATCCTGCTTATGGTTAATTAGCTACTTGGGAAGTCGAAATCTGTTTTGCTTTCATCATTATAAGCAGTATCAAACCATCTCTCAGAAATAGTTTTTGTTTTTGTGAAGAAACGTACAGTATCTGGACCAAACATTTGCCCTTCTCCGAATCTTGAACGTTTCCACCCACCAAAGTTGTGATAACCAACTGGAATTGGAATCGGAACATTGACGCCTACCATTCCTACTTCAATTTGATCTGTGAACATTCGCGCTGCTTTACCACTGTCCGTAAAGATCGTTACACCATTACCATATTCATGCTCATTGATTAGATCAATAGCTTCTTCAAGCGTATCTACTCTAACGACAATTCGAGCTGGTCCGAACACTTCTTCTTTATACACATTCATATCCGTTGTCACATGATCTAGCAATGTCGGCGCTAAGTAATAGCCGTTTTCATTGTCTACTTTAGGGTTACGTCCGTCCGCAGCAACAACAGCTCCCTCTTCCACTGCCAAATCAATAGACTTGATGACACTTGCCTTTGCTTCTGCACTGATCACCGGGCCAAAGTCTGCGTCTTGATCGTCGAACTTTCCGACTTTCAGTTCGTTCACTTTCTCCGTCAACTTCGCAACAAATGCATCAGCCGTCTTCTGACCTACAGGAATTGCAGTGGAAATCGCCATACATCTCTGTGATGCAGCACCATATGCTGCGCCTAGGAATGAATTTACTGCTGTATTGATATCTGCATCCGGCATGATAACCATATTGTTCTTTCCGCCACCAAATGCCTGTACGCGCTTATGATGTTTCGTTCCTTTTTCATAAACCGCTTCCGCCACTCTCGTCGAACCGACAAAGCTCACTGCCATAACGTCTTTGTTCGTCAGTAATGCATCTACGGCTTCTTTATCACCATTGACCACATTCCAAACACCCGCTGGCAATCCTGCTTCAGCCCAGAGTTCCGAGAGAATCAACGCAGAATGAGGAACTTTTTCTGAAGGTTTCAAGATCATCGAGTTACCGACTGCGACAGCCATCGTACTCATCGCTACAGGTACCATTACCGGGAAGTTAAATGGAGATATACAAGTCACAACGCCTAAAGGTTTGTGCATAGAGTAAGAATTGATTTCTCCTCCTACATTCACTGAGTGCTCACCTTTCAACAAGTGTGGAGCTCCAAGCGCAAAGTCTACTGACTCAATTCCACGTGTAATTTCACCCGCTGCATCAGAAAGTGTTTTCCCGTTCTCTTCACCTATCGCTCGTGTTAATCGATCCGTGTTTTCTACAAGTAGCGCTCGGAACTTGTGAAGAACTTCCATTCGCTTGCCGACTGAAATCTTAGACCACTTTTTAAATCCTTCTTTCGCCAATTGCACCGTTTCATTCACTTCTTCTGTCGAAGCCAATGGTACTTCAGCAATTTTCTCTCCGATAGAGGGATTAAAAACATCACCAAATCTTCCACTCTTTCCTTCTACCATTTCACCGTTAATAAAATGAGTCAACGTCTTTACACTTGTTTTTTGCATATCGCTATTCCTCCTAGTTTTTAGTCAAATTTATTATGAATTTTGTTTTTGTCTAGCTAACTTATCCTGGAGCATCAAGTAACAAGAAGACATATCTTCATGTGCATGGCCTTTTTCTACTTCTGCTTCATAGTACTCTATCAACTGTGACGCAATCGGTAACTCGCCCTCAAGGGAGTCGGACACATGCTTTGCAAGCTTCAAATCTTTTAATAATAACGAAGTGGTGAATGCACCTTTATTGTACTCATCTTGCGAAATATACGTTTTGTAATTTCGAGTAAGAATAGTACTTGCGCCTGAACTCACATTGACAATGTCATAGACAATATCCTGATCCACACCCGCAAGCTTTGCTAGTGTCAGTGCTTCTGCAACGGCTTGATTGTGAATACCTGCCATCATATTATTAATGAGCTTGACGATTGTACCGACACCAGAGTCCTCGCCTACATGGAATACGTTCGACCCAATAGCTTGTAGATAAGGCAACACCGATTCAAAGGTTTCTTTTTTACCACCGACCATGATCGATAACGTAGCATTCACCGCTCCACTGACACTACCGCTAACTGGAGCACCTAAATATTCAAGCCCTCGCTTCAATGCTTCTTGCTCAATAGTTCTATTTAACTCAGGCGAGATCGTACTCAAATCTACTAAGACCAATGGCTTAGTCCCGTTAGGTACAATACCGTCCTCGCCTAAATAAACACTTTCAGCAATAGCAGGAGTAGGTAGACTAGTGAAAACCAGATCTACTTCTCCCAATAGTGAAGCAGTTGTCAGCCCTACATGCCCACCCAGTTCTGCAAATCGTTTTTCGGAATCCTTATTAATATCCAATGCATATACTGTGTACCCATTTTTCAATAAATTTTCCGCCATCGGGAAACCCATATTCCCGAGACCGATAAACCCAATCTTCTTTTCGTTCGCCATACATACTCCTCCTTTTAGTCTGCTGAAAATGAAAGCGTTATCATTTAGTGCAAAAAAATATAAAAACGTATTGGACAATATTTAAATCTCTAGTACAGTATGAATAGATCTTTCACATACCGCGGTCACATACTGCAGTCACTTAAGAATACCGATGAATTTCAAAATAGTCAACCAATTTATTGAAATTCTTTAAATATGCTATCATAGTACTAATTAACAAGCATTGTAGAGGAGGAATAGAATTTGACAGAACTAACAGCTAGACAAATAAAAGCATTAGAAACTAAAAAAAGCCTCCTTGAAAAGGGCTTGGAGCTTTTCCATGAGAAAGGTTTTGATAACGTAACGGTTGAAAGTATTGCCAAAGCATGCAATGTTTCAAAAGGGGCATTTTACGTTCACTATAGTTCGAAATACGACATTTTCCTGGAGAAATTTAAAGACATCGATAATTTTTATTTATCTTTTGTCCCTAGCATTCCAGCTGAATTAAGCGCTTCAGAAAAAATCATTCTCTTTTATCAAGGGCAAATGACGTATTTACGGGATGTCTTGGGAAAAGACTTTATTCGAACGATCTACACAAGCGCACTCGCCTTAACGATAGACGACGATCACTATTTAACGAATCAAAATCGACAACTTTATCAAATCATCCACTCCTTTGTCGAAGAAGGAATAGAACGCAATGAATTCCGACAAGACTTTTCAGCTAATTATATATCCATGCTCATCACACGTTGCATGCGCGGGACGATTTATGACTGGATTATTTTTAGAGATCGTCTAGATCCGGTAGTAGAAATTCAAAGTATGACTTCTGCTGTGTTGGATGGATTAAAATCTACTAAATAAAACAAGACCTCAAACCACTATAGGTTTGAGGTCCATTCATCATTCACAAGATCACTTCCACGCAAAACTTTACATAACTAACCGCTTAATCGTCTCAAACAAAACATCTGTACCATCCGCCAAATCGCCAGCATCTGACCATTCTTCCGGACAATGACTGAGTCCATCTTTACTCGGAATAAATAGCATGCCACACGCTGTGAAATCAGATAGAACCATCGCATCATGCCCTGCTCCGCTACTCATGGAACAATACGGGATCGACAACTCATCACTCACTTCTTTCAACAAACCACGAAGTTCAGGATCCAATTCTTTCGGCTCAATAAACAGCTGCTCTTCAGCAGATATAGTGATGCCATCCACTCCATTATGTGCAGATAATAATTCATCCACTTGCTGTCGCGCTTGGCTAATCTGTTCTTCTTTACCCGAGCGAATATCAACTGAAAAGACTACTTTATCCGGAATTACATTAGCGCCGTTTGGAAACACTTGTAGACGACCTGTTGTAATAACTGTTCCATTGCCTGTTTCCTTTGCAATCTGCGGAAACGTTGCTAGTATTTTGGCCGCAGCGACAAGCGCATCCGAACGATAATCCATTGGCGTAGTGCCGGCATGCCCCGCACGTCCCTGCACAGTTACTTCTAGATGATTGAGTCCAACGATCGCTTCTACAACACCGATGCAAATTTTCTTCTCTTCTAAAATCGGGCCTTGTTCAATGTGAAGTTCAAGAAACGCTTTAATGGTTTCAGGTGGTCTCACCTTCTCCTTAGAGTAATCCAGCCCGATCGCGGACATGGCATCCGTAGCGAGAATGCCGTCTTTATCAGCTAATTTATAAAATTCTTCTTCAGATAATAAGCCCGTCATGCCCCTTGAGCCCATCAAACCTCCGCCAAATCGTGATCCTTCTTCTTCAACCATCGCAATGACTTCGAGTGGATATGTAGGCTTCAGTTGCAACTCTTGGAATAGTGCCGCCACTTCTAGTCCAACGACCACTCCCGCCGTTCCGTCATACGCTCCCCCGTTAGGAACCGAATCAAAATGTGATCCGACTATAACGGAAGGCGCATCTGATAACGTTCCTTCTAGCTTTCCGAAGATATTACCAAACCCATCCTCAGACACAACAAGGCCATACTCTGTCATTTTTTCTTTAATATAATTCCGTGCTTGTAAATCTTCTTTACTGTATGTCAATCTCGTCACACCTTGTCCAGGCGTCGCTGTAAATTGTTTGAGCGCATCAATATGTTGCTCGATTCGTTCTTTATTTGCTGTCATACTATTCCCTCCATATTATAAGAATCCAACGAATAGACCGGCTAAGATAACAGAAACAACCGTCACACTGACAAATCCTCCGACAAGCATTGGTGGCAACATATGACTCGTTAATGCTTCTCTTTCTTTCTCATCCTCCGTTAATGAATTAATGACTTCATTGGTGATAATATAGTCTGCTGGAAAGCCATACAACGCGGTTAGTGAAACGGCAAACGCCATTTCCTTACTCACTTTTAGTACTTTTCCAATAAAGAACGAGAAGATATACATTCCGACAACGGCTATTGCGATACACCCAACAAGCGGATACAAAATCTCCATCATCATCTCAGGTGTTGCCTTCTTCAAGCCATCCAATACATACAAGATCAATGCAAGCATCGCAAAGCCAAATCCATTTCCTTTTTCAAGCACTTGTCTTTCCAAGAAACCTACACTTGTTGCAAGAATCCCGAATAATAAGCAAAGAACATATGGACTGATCACGACGATTGGCGCAAGAAGTGTAGAAGTACCGTATGCGAGAAAGGCAACAAAAGCTAAGCGGAAAAACTTAAAATAATTAGTATTATACTTTTCCGGCATATTTCGGAACATTTTCGGTTCAGCATGCGTAATCGGCTCTTCTCCAGGAGAATATTCCTTCATTTCTAGTTCGCCATTACGATATTTACTAAGCAACATCTTTCCTTCTTTTTTCAACACAACTGAAGTTAAAGGATACCCGGCAAAACCTTGCATGACGTAAATAACTACTGCAAAAACTGACAAAGTAGCTAGGCCCGCTTCAGTCGCACCTTCAGACATGATCAAGGCTGAAACAATGCCTCCAACTAACGGTGGTATTGCGACCAATATCGTTTTTATATCAAATAATAATAATCCAATAGTGAAAAGAAATACGATAATACCTACTATTCCTGATAACGAAATCAATATCGTCTTCCATTGCTGTTTCAACTGTTGTACAGAAAGCAATGTCCCCATATTAGTAATTAGCAAGTAAATCAATAATGAAGCCACGACTGGCGGTATACCCGCAGTAGCTACCATTTCCTCGGGGAAAAATGTCCAATATCCTAATAACATTAAAACCGCACAGACAAAAATTGATGGAATCCATGCTTTTGTACGAACTGCAATAAAATCTCCGATGAATAAAATCCCTGCTAAAATAACGAAAGCAAGCATCTGTGGCATATCATCCACTCCTCTCTAGTTGTATAGACGTTATCTAGTTTATCACATAAGTTATTAATTATTTAATTTATTTAAATAATTCTTTTTACTTTTGTTGAAGCAATCAAAGAAGTTAAAGTCTTATATATTTTGTGGACGTTTTTTTGTACTCAGACCAATATCACTACTTATGGTAAGATTATAAAAAGTGAGCATAAACAGTGTTTTACATAATATAGATTAAAAATCTTTTCAAAGTATGCTTATGTTAAAATACTAATCAACTGGAGGTGTTAGCACTTATGATTAAAATAGCATTGTTTGGTTCAGAAGAAACTATAAAATTAGTAAAATCAAACGAGAGCAAAATCGAAGGTATTCAACTACACTCTTACAAATATTCAGACGTACTAGATATAAAAAAATTACTTCCTACCGCAAAGGATTGTGACGTTTATTTATTTTCCGGTATTTTATCTTACAGTCACGCTAAAAACTTAGTAGGCAATTTCGATAAACCTGCTCTCTACATTCAGGACAATGAATTAAATGTTTCTCTAACTTTACTAACTGTAATACATCATAATTTAGCTGCATTGGATAGGATCTCTGTAGATCTTCCAGACAGAAAGAACCTGGATATAATTATTCAGCAGTTACAGATTGATCCTCAGCCGGTGTTTATAAAGGATTTCGCATGGATTAAAACTGAACACACGAAAAGTTTTGAAATAGACTCCCTCCTTCAATATCATATAGACCTTTACCGTTCCCAAAAAACAGATTTTGCAATCACAAGTATTCACTCTGTTTATGATCAACTTAACGAGCTTGGAATACCTTGCATTCGAATGGTTGACGCTGAAAAAACTATTATAGATTCTCTGCAATCTGCAAAACAAGCCAGTATCTTAAATAAAACACAGCTGTCTCAAGTCGCTGTTAGTATAATTAATCTGAAATCCAAGAAAGCAAAATGTTTAATATCAGATGAAGTTACACATTTGATATTGCTGGAACTACGGAATCTTGCTAAAAAAGTAAACGGAGAAATACAGAAAATCACCCCTGAAAAATTTGAATACTTCGGCACTAAAGGAAGTATTCAATTCGTTATAGATAGACCTTTTTTACTAGAATCACTTATAATACTTGCAAATCAACATGCCGTTATTATCCATGTGGGATCGGGATTTGGAATGACAATGGTTGAAGCAAAAAAGAACGCCAACATTGCATTATCTTATACTGATAAAGAATTAGATCGAAATTCATTCATTATTGTGACAGAGGAAAAAGTGGTGATGAATCCAATTGCAAGATTAAAAAGACAAACTCTCTCATCCTTAGATGAACGGATTGTCAATATGTCAAAAATAGCGAAAGTTAGTGTAACTAATCTGGTCAAGATGCAGCAGTTATTAGAATCTAGACCGGTTAATCGAATCACTTCTGAAGACGTGGCAGACTACTTTGAAATTACCAGACGTAGCGCCGAGAGGATGTTAAAAAAATACATGGATGTTGGTTGGTTACAAGTAATAGGTGAAGAACAACCCTATCAGAATGGTCGTCCCCGTTCCGTATATCGATTAGATTTACCAGAATAAATACAATTAATTATTAATAGATTTCCAATAGTCTAAAATTTCATTGACTTTGTCTAAAGCGTCCTTTAATATATCATTTAAGTTAGCGTCTATATAGCGACGCTTAATAATGTCAAGGGGGCAACTTATGGAAAAGATGAAAAATAGAAAAAGAAAGTTTAATGTTCCTCATGTCTTCGTCATTCTCTTTATTGTTATTATTTTAGCTTCAATCGCTACTTATATTGTGCCTGCTGGAATGTACGACGAAATTATTGACGAAAATAATCGAACAGTAGTTGTAGATGGTACATATCATCAAGTTGAATCAACACCAACTAGTTTCTTTGGAGTCTTCCAGTCTATTCATAAAGGTATGCAGAACACCGCTGGCATCATCTTTTATATATTCATTGTTGGCGGTTCATTTGGTATCCTACATGCAACCGGTGCTATCTCAGCTGCAGTCGGTACTATATCTAAGAAAATGTCAGGGCGCGAATATTGGTTGATTCCTATTCTGATGATTTTCTTTGCTTTATCAGGAGCGATGCTCGGACTAGCTGAAGAAACTATTCCTTACATCACAATCCTCGTTCCTCTCATGGCGCTTATAGGTTATGACTCTATGGTCGGTGCGGCTGTAGTACTACTCGGTACATCTGCTGGATTCACTGCAGCATTTATGAATCCTTTTACTGTTGGAGTGGCACAAGGCATTGCAGATTTGCCGATATTCTCAGGAATGGGACTTCGTATTCTTTTTTGGGCAATATTCCTTGGGATCAGCATCTGGTACGTAATGCGTTATGCAATTAAAATAAAAAAAGATCCAACAAAAAGTGCCTTATATGGCGAAGATCATGACTTCGATAAAACAGCAGTTATAGAAGAAATGAATACTCGCCATAAAATAATCTTCATCATACTTTTGGCTTCTTTAATTGGATTAGCTATTGGCGTTATCAAATATGGTTGGTACCTGACAGAGATCTCTGGCCTATTCTTACTAATGGGCATCTCAATGGGGCTCGTCGGAAAAATGTCTTTCGATAAGATTGCAGAATCGTTTATTGATGGTTGTAAGGTTCTCGTTATGGGGGCTCTTGTCGTAGGGGTAGCAAATGCTATTTTAGTTATATTGCAAGAGGGTGGCATTATGGATACTGTTCTATATGCGTTCTCTTCTGCAATTGGGGAACTTCCTGCTGTATTTGCGGCCGTCGGAATGTATGCGGTTCAATGCGTGTTAAATTTCATAATTCCTTCAGGTAGTGGTCAGGCAGCATTGACAATGCCAATTATGGCACCGCTTTCAGACTTAGTCGGTGTAACAAGACAGACTGCCGTACTTGCGTTTCAATTTGGGGATGGAATTTCAAATATCTTTAGTCCTACATCTGGATATTTCATGGCAGGTCTAGCATTGGCAAGAATTCCATGGTCTAAATGGGTCAAATGGATTTTCCCACTCATTCTAATACACTATACGCTTGGAGCAATTTTTGTCACTATTGCTCATTTAATAAATTATTCCTAATATCAATGGAGGTGCAGAGTGATGAGTCATATAAACGATTGGGTTATTAAACAGAGACGCTATCTTCATCAGCACCCTGAACTTTCGCATCAAGAATATAAAACTAAAGCTTATATAGAAAAGCAACTTAATGAATTAGGAATCCCCACACATTCTCTAACTGGAAAAGACGTTATAGGTACTATTAAAGGTGAAAAACGTGGGAAAACAGTAGCAATTCGTTCCGATATGGACGCACTTCCTATTCAAGAAGAAACAGGTTTATCATTTGCGTCTTCGAATGCTAATGTAATGCATGCGTGTGGGCATGACGGTCATATGGCAATTCTTCTTGGAGTTGCTCGTAACTTAATCAAAATGACAAATGAAATAGCAGGAACTATTCTTTTAGTATTTCAGCATGCCGAAGAAGAATTACCTGGTGGAGCTAATGAATTGGTCACACACAATCTCTTAGATGGAGTGGAAGCAATGTTTGGTTATCACTTATGGCAACCCATACCTTCAGGAATTATTGGTGTACGTGAAGGTGCAACAATGGCTGGTGCTGACAAATTTAATATTACCATCAAAGGAAAAGGTGGTCATGGCTCAATGCCACAAGATACGATTGACCCCACACTTATCATCTCATCAGTTATTATGCAATTACAGTCTATTGTAAGTAGAAGTCTCGCAACAAATGACGAAGCTGTAGTAAGTATAGGAGAACTTCACTCAGGATCAAATTACAATATCATTCCCGACACAGCATTTGCTTCGGGTACAGTACGATATTTTAATCTAAATACTTCACAAGAGATTGAAAAACGAATGAATGCTATTATAGACGGTATTTGTAGCGCATATGGAGCTACCTATAAATTGGATTATCAGCATGGAGATCCACCACTATTTAACAATCCGAAACTGACATCATTCATAGAAAAGCATGCACAAGATAACGTTGGAATAAATCAAGTGAAACGAATAGACGGTATTATGGGTAGTGAAGACTTCGCTCACTATTCACATAAAATACCCTCTTCTTATATATTTCTTGGGATTGGTAAAGAAGATGCGCCATATGGTCATCATCATCCGAAATTTGATATTAATGAGGATATGCTGGCTGTAGGAGTTAAACTTTTTACAGAAAGCCTATTAGATTATATGAAGGAGGGGCATAAATGAAAATCACATCAGTGGAAGTATTTGCAATCCGTCTTCCTTTGAAAATACCTTTTATCATCAGTTATCACACCTACTATGACATGCCTTCAATTATTGTGAAAGTGCATACTGACAATGGTTTAATTGGTTATGGCGAGGGTACTCCTGACGAACATGTCACAGGTGAAACTTGGGAAAGCGTCTTTGAAGTACTCACAAAAACAATCGCACCAGCCGTTTTACACAGAAATCCATTTGACATCGAGAAAATTCATGATGTAATGAATAAAACGATCATCAACTCAACTACAGCAAAAGCTGCTATCGACATTGCTTGTTATGACATCATGGGTAAAGCAACTCAACAGCCAGTGTATAATTTGCTCGGTGGACGATATCATAATCATTTAGAAGTTCCGAAGGTAATCAGCATCCTTTCTCCTGAAATAATGGCTTCTCAAGCGACAGCTGCTATCGAAGAAGGATATTCTATGCTGAAACTAAAAGTAGGAACAGATAAAAAACTGGATATTAAAAGAATACAAGCAGTAAGAGATGCAGTGGGTCCTGATGTTGCTATTAAAGTCGATGCTAATCAAGGATGGGAAACAAGTGCCGATTCTTTATATGTTCTTGATCAAATCAAAGATTGTAGAATTGATTGGATCGAACAGCCCGTTGTAGCTTCTGATATCGAAGGGTTACTAGAAATTAAACAAAAAACAAATATCCCAGTAATGATTGATGAAGGTCTTCATGGAACAAAAGAAATGTATGAAATCACATTGAAACGGGCAGTAGATATGATGAACATTAAGTTGATGAAGTGTGGAGGTCTCTTTCCAGCCGTACAACTCGTTCATCAAGCTGAACTATCCGGCTACACTTGTCAGGTAGGATCTATGGTCGAATCCGCCATTGCCTCTGCAGCTGGGCTTCATATCTCACTCGCAAAAAAACGAATCAAGAGTAATGAACTAGTAGGTCCCCTCATGTTCAGTGAAGATTTGGCAAAGCTAGACTTTCAGATTCCATTTGTATATTTACACGACGTTCCGGGTTTAGGAATTGATATTGATGAGGAAGTTCTGAAAAAACTTACTTATAACTATTTAAAAATTGATTGATGTGTTGTTTAAAATAGACTTTTTCGCAATTTTTATGTTTCGATATTATCATTTTTTAATGTATCATACCTCGTACCAATAATCATGTTTTTTCATGCGCTCCCATTGTGAAAGCCATAATTATCAGGCTTAAACGCAATAAATCCTCCAATGCTATTAACTTAGTTGGAGGATTTATTAATATTGCTTTTGATATTTACGAAAGACTTACTTATATAAATATTATTCATCGCATAGTAATGCGCTCTTCACTTCATCATAAACACTTCACTAACCAAAGTGCTCAACACTATTGTGTTGAGCTAGTTTTATATTGCTAAACGTAATATAATACAACTCACTTTTTTCTCTCCCATAGTTAACAATCTAGTCCTCTACAATAGTAGAAAGAAGTAAAACTACTATATTAATAAAAAACTACACATCTACATCCAATTACTTACATAACTTCAAAATCTGCCATGTACAAATACCCTTTTACATCAACAACCGAGTGTATTGCATTACATCGCCTCATGAGCTGCTACATACAGTACAGCATGGAGGTGAAGTTTATGTCGAAATGTGTAAACGTAAGTAATGAATGGCTATTTTTCTTTGGGATTTTAGCCGCATATGCAGTATTGGGATTGTTTTTAATCGTCCCTACTTTGTTAGCATGTCTCACAGGACACTTGTTACTAACAGTCGTTGTGGGAATTTTAATCATCGTCATCGTATTATTTGCCTTGGCGATTATTTTAAAAGGACTTTCAAGACTGCTTTATTCTTGTAAGCGCTAATGAAAACAGCCGCCATTATAAAAATGGCGGCTGTCTATACATATATCGAATCTATTACTCGATATTACACCGGTCCCCATCCAATCATGACCGCAAACGTCAACATAATCACAGCGATCACTGTCCAGATCAACAACAATGGCAACATCCACTTCGCCCATTTCACCCACGCCACACCCGCAACAGCCAAACTTGCCATTAGGGGGCCTGATGTAGGAAAAATACTATTCGTGAATCCGTCTCCAAACTGATAAGCTTGAACTGCGACTTGTCGAGTTACACCAATCATGTCCGCTAAAGGTGATAGAATCGGCATTGCAATAATCGCTTGTCCGCTTCCTGAAGGTATGAAGAAATTCATCACACCATTGGCAACAAACATTCCAAGTGCGCCAAATACAGGAGATAAGCTTGCCAATGGCACAGAAAGAGCTTGAACAAACGTATCCAAAATCTGAGCATTTTCCATTACGATCAAAATCGCTCTGGCAACCCCAATAATTAAAGCACCATACACAATATTTTTACACCCATCAAGAAACGTTATCGTAATTTCATTGTAATTCATTTTAGCAATGATACCGGAGCCTATACCGATAATAATGAAGAATGCAGCCATGTGATCAATAGACCACTGGAATTTAATCGTTGCGAAAACAAAGAATGCTAAACATAAGCCAACAAAAGATAAGATTACTTTATGTCTTCCTGTAAAAGGAGCTATCAAATCTTCTGCAGAGGCGTTCGGATCACTATCGTCCAATACACCGATTAAACTCTTCGACGGATCATCTATAATCTTTTTTGCATAACGCCACGTATATAAAATAGTCACACCAACAATTACGACAAACGCTACAACGCGCAGCAGCATACCTGAAAACAGTGGAACATCCGCAACAGTTTGTGCAATTCCTACTGTATAGGGGTTTAGGAACCCAACGTTAAATCCAGCAAATGTAGCACCAAATGTAATCGCCACCGCTACAATCGCATCGAGTTTTAGTGCTCTTGCAATAATTACACCAATCGCAACGAATGGAATGATAGAGTTAGCAACAGCACCAACTGCTCCACCTAGCGCGAATAAAATCGAAACGAGCGCAATCAATAAAAACTCTTTACCTTTCGTTTTATCGACCGCTCTCAAAATTCCACCTTTAATCGCTCCCGAGCGCTCTACTACTTCAAATGCTCCCCCTGCGAATAATACTAGAAAGATTAAGCCGCCAGATTGAACCATTCCTTCTTGCAACGCCAAAAAGATATCCATAAATCCAGTAGGATCCTTGTCAGCCTGTGCGTACGTATTAGGAATGACCCTTTCCACTCCCTCTATCGTTTCTCTTTCAAATGAACCCGCCGGTACTATGTATGTCGCGGCCACTGCCACTAGTAACACTAAAAATAAAATTACATATGTATCTGGCATTTCCAGCTTCCACTTTTTCCTCTCGTTCGGATGTGGGTTATGTTCTTTCTCTCTCGATGTCACCATATACAGTTGATCTTCCTTTCTTATACTGAAATTGTATTGGTCCAGTATATCTGATATTGCATACCAATAGTGCACTATGTTCTAAATTTTCTATTTAAATAATAAAAATAGTATAATAGCAATATGAATATTCCGTAAAATTTAAATAAAGAGGCTGGGACATAATTAGCCAGAAGTGAGCCAAAAAAGGGTTCGATCATCGGTTTTTGATGATCGAACCCTTTTTGTATAGAAATCCTTGTATGATTTCTATACGTTTACCTCCCTGGCAGTGTAC